>SHZD01000007.1 GCA_009692465.1 Myxococcales bacterium | reverse complement strand
GGGCAGTTCTTGGACAGTTGAGAATATCTGAGAAGCTAGGAGCCTGTCGGATCGTAATAAATTCATTGTGTTTAACCACAAAGATATTTCATAACCGATTGATTTCCGACAGGCTCCTAGGCGACGGCAAGCCGGCAGGCGGCCGGCCTTAGGTAAAGCTCGGCAGGCCCGTCGGCGGACAACACGCGAGCAACTATAACGATTTCGCTGCCCTACTTCGACTTTGAGGGCTCCCGCGGTTTGGAATGCCGCTTGGCGCTGACCGCTGCTGGCGTGGCCTACGAGGACATTCGCCTCAACCGCGACCAGTGGCTGGAACTCAAGCCCAGCGTGCCCTTTGGCGCCTTGCCGGTCCTCACGGATGGCAACCGCAGGATCGCGCAAAGCAACGCCATTTTGGGTTACATTGGCCGTGGCCACGGCTTGCACCCGACCGACTCGTGGCAGGCGGCCGAGCACGAAGCGCTGATGCAGTCGGTCGAAGACCTGCGGGCCAAGCTGCCCGATGGCAAAGGCCAGACGCCCGATGAGAAGAAGGCTGCCCGCGAGGCGTTTGCCGCCGGCTGGCTCAACCAATGGGCGGCGACCGTGTCCGCTCAGATCGCTGGACTGTTCTTGGCGGGCCCGGCGCTAAACGTCGCGGACATCAAGCTTTACGTCATCATGCGCTCGATGTTGACCGGCACTTTTGACCATATCCCCGCCGCGGGCTTTGACGCGTTTCCCAAGCTCGTCGCGCTGCACGCAGCCGTGGATGCCCATCCGGCTATCCATGGGTGTTTTCACAAGGCTTGAGCAAGCGTGAACAATTGCCGCAAATTCTCGACCGCTCGCGGCCCAGTGCGCACCGCTGCTAAACTGATCCACTTGGGCACACAATCGCCGTACGCAAGACCGAGCGCGATCTGGCTTGCGAAATCGGGGATCGCGCAAATCGCGCTCAAGAGCCCAAGCAGCTTGGTTGGCTGGATGTTTGGCAAGACTATTGCCATTTTACACCATCGGTCGTCGCCGCCGTTAGGCTCGAGGCCGCCCAAACCCCCCAGCTGAGCGAATAGTGGAACTCGACTGGGCTTCGGCAAGCGCGGCGGCCAGCTCAGAGCCGGGTCGAGCGCGTTGGGCAAGTTGGTCGCGGCGATGACCTGACCGCGGCCTTCCAGCCCATCTATTCGCCTGATCTTTCTGCCGATCCAACACGAATTTATCGGCAT
This sequence comes from Myxococcales bacterium, assembly GCA_009692465.1. Taxonomy (GTDB): domain Bacteria; phylum Myxococcota_A; class UBA9042; order UBA9042; family UBA9042; genus SXRM01. Next base: position 59,957 of record SHZD01000007.1, on the reverse strand, counting down.
TTCCAGCGACTTGCGCCAGATCTCCGGATCACGTTCGTTCTACACCACGAACCCCCCGACCAAAGCGAGCACACGCCGCTGCATCGCGTCCGGCTCGGTGTCGACGTCAAAAGTCGCTGTCTGGCCCGGCCAACGGCAAGCCTGCTAGTCATGGGCGGCGCGGACATGCCGGCGGTGTCGCGCATCCTGCGCCACACCGATCCCAAGCTGACGATGCAGGTCTACGCGCACTTGGCGCCCAACTACTTGCGCGACCAGATCGACCGCCTGCACTTTTTCGATCAGGCGCAGCCCGTCGACGCGGCCGCGACGCCGCTTGTGGTCGGTTTGTGGTCGGTTTGTGGTCGGTTTGTGGACGGAACCACAAACAACCAAAACCGACTCAACCGAGGCGCTGGTAAGCCTGCGCGATCGCTAGTAAAATGGGGGCGGAGCGGACGGGACTTGAACCCGCGACCTCTGGCTTGACAGGCCAGCGTTCTAACCAACTGAACTACCACTCCGTGAATGAATCTATAGAAATGCGGTGGGCGAAGTAGGGATTGAACCTACGACCAACGCCGTGTAAAGGCGCCGCTCTACCGCTGAGCTATCCGCCCGATTCCTGACAGCGCCCGATTCCTGACAGCGCCCGATTCCTGACAGCGCCCGATTCCTGACAGCGCCCGATTCCTGACAGCGCCCGATTCCTGACAGCGCCCGATTCCTGATAGCGCTCGATTCCTGACAGCGCCCGATTCCTGACAGCGCCCGATTCCTGATAGCGCTCGATTCCTGATAGCGCTCGATTCCTGATAGCGCTCGATTCCTGATAGCGCCCGATTCCTGATAGCGCCCTATTTCCGAGTGCGCCCGAGCCTTTACCCGGCCAAAAATTCCGATTGCGCCGGAAAATCTAGCGGACGCCTGAATTGCTGCCATCGGCCCGCACCAGCGTCGCTCCGCGCGGGAGTCTCGACTGCTGATGGCGCAAACGCCATCAGCGGGGCGCGCAGTCTAGGGCCCAATGTCAGCGCTGTCAACGTCTGTGCGGTCCCGCGATCCACCGCTTTGGGCGCTTCTCTGCGGTGCTGCGTCGCTGCTCTCAAACGCCGTACCCAAGTAGCGCTCAATCGTTCAACTCCTTGCGCCCTGTCGAGCGCCAGCGAGCGACCGAGCACTGGCATCCCAAATCGGTGGCCGCAGAGAATTTCGGTGGTGAATCTGGGGGTCCCGCGTTTCGCCGCTTTCGACGCAGTGTGAGCCTGACAGGCGCAAAAACCGCTGCGCGGCGGCTACTCGTCCAGATCCGCTAAGGATGCTGGGCGAACAACCGCCGCGCGAGCGACGAACTCAGCGGCCTTGAGGCTGCTTGGGTCTACTTGGGCGGGGTCATTCCGGTGATCTGACCCGCGACTGTTTCGAACTTGATCGCCACAGACACTGCTTCCTTAGTGCCATCGCCGTCGACGTCGATGTCCGGCACCAGCATGGCGGCCAGAAGGCCCTTGAGCGTGGCCTTGTCCATCAACTTGGCCAGTTGCTCGTCCGGCACCGCGTCGATCGCGGCCTCAATGTCCTTCTTGACCACGGCGCCGCAGATCAGGCCCTTCTTGGTGCCCTCCCACTTGGTGGTGCCCGCGACTTCGCCTTGCAGCTTGGCCTGGCTGATCTTGAGGGTCAGAATGATGTCGGTGATCGGCAGCGAGAACGCGAATACTTGCTTGGGTCCGCCCGCAGTCATCGCGCCTTTGTCGATCTTGAAGTTGGGGAACGAAACCACCGGCGGGCAGGCCGGGGTGGCCGCCTTGAAATCGTAGCTATTGATGCTGGCGGTGTACTTGCAGTTGGCAGTATCATTGACGACGTCACAAGTCTTGTTCGCCGCATCGACGTCGCCCACCAAGATGTTGGTGGTGAATTCGGTGCCGTCGGACTTGAATCCGGCGGTTTCCATAGCGATAACCAGAGAGCCGTCCTTGACGCCCTTGTCCAGGCCGTCGTTGGCCTGCTTTTGGAACGTCGCCAGAGCTTTGGTCAACGCGTTGTTGACCTTGCCGTCGCCATCGAGATCGCAGCCTTCGGCTGCGGGTGCCAACGACAGGGCCGAGATTTTTTGCACATCCGGACCCCATTTTGCCGGGAACTTGCAGGTCATCGCTTTGCACTTCTTGTCGGCCAAGTCGCAGAACTCGCCACCCTTGCACGCGGGGTCGCAACCCATTTTGGGCTTGGCAACGCACTTGTTGGTAGCCGCATCACAAGTTTCGTCGGCTTTGCACGGGCCGCCACACGGCGGTGCGGCAACTTCGGCTGCTGTGTCGACCGCGCCAGCGCCAGTGTCGGCCACTGTGTCGCCTGCGCCAACACCACCTGCAGTGTCCGTTTTGGCGACGTCGGCTGCGACGTCACTGGCGGAGGCATCGGTAGCGGCTGCCGTTCCGGCGCCGCCGCCCGTTTCGGCTGCACAGCCGCCCATGGCCAGCGCAATGCACAAGGTCACTGAGGTCAAAGTCACTGAAAGAGCACGCTTCATCTTGAATATCTCCTGGTCCAGCGGAAGGGGATGGCTGGGACGGCTAGGGAAACTGAAGGTCATTGCTGGCACTGGAGATTACCCTCCGAATTGCCGCCCTGATCACGAATCCCCCGAAAATGCTGACAATTATCCGACCAACGAGACCAACTCGCAAGTCTGCTGCCGAATCCGAACGGGTCCAGCGAGGGCCGAATAGGATAGCGCCCATCGCACAAAAGTGTCAACGATTGGGCGCTTTTTCCGCATCGGACCCGCGGCGGTCGGCACAGCGCCAAGTGGAGTCTGGCCGCACTCCATGGTAGGTTCGGCTGACCGCGACAGGGTGCTGCAGTGCCAGCGATCCTGCAGCGCCAAAGATGGGGTATCGGCCTCAAGTGGGGATTTCGAAAATGGCGATCTATAAGTGTGATATTAAACAGCAATTTGGCAAGTTTGTCGCCTTCGTGTGGAAAGCCGGCGAAGCGCAGGGTTCTGCAATCTGCAAGGACGAGCCCAGCGCGGCCAGTGCAGCAACGCAGGTTACCACTTCGTTGAAAGCGGCAGGATTTGGGCGTGGCGACGAGGTGATTTTTCGCGACAGCGCCTACTCAAACTTGGTGGAAGTCCAAGATGTCTTAGCTAAATCTCGCTATTGAGTGTAGCCAAGCACGGTGTCGCCTTCCACGGCGCCGCATCTTGACGCTTACGATCGTCAGACGCGCTCCGTCACGGATGCAGGGTCGGCCACAGGAACACATCGAGCGCGTCGCCCGCTGCCAGCGGCGCTTGGCCGGCTGGGCGCATGCCAAGCAATTGCGCGCGACTAAAGGCAAAAATATCCGCGGACCCAACGGTAGCGATCGGACTCACTGCCATCCGACCGGCCAAGCTGGTGACGAAAAGCGGCACGATTTCATCGCGGGCACCCACTGCAGGCAACCCTTGAGCCAGCGGCAAGCGCACGATTTGCCAACTTGGGCTGCCGCGCCCTTGCATAGCCGCCAAGAGTGGCAAGCCAAACAACAGGGCGCACACCGCGGCGCTGACCGGATTGCCGGGTAGTCCTAGCACGATTTTTTCGCCTAAAGTCGCAAATAGCAAAGGTTTTCCGGGCTTAATGGCGATCTTGTGAAAAAGAATGTTCGCACCCAATTCGGACAGCGCTGGGGCGACCAAATCGAGATCGCCCGCCGACACTCCGCCGCAAGTGACGACCACATCAGCCGCTCGCAGAGCCGAACATAGCGAGGCGTGCAGCGCTGTCGCCTCGTCTGCTGCCGTTGGCATGTCCACCACCTCGGCGCCGCCCTGGCGGAAAATCTGGGCCAAGGCGTAGCGGTTGCTATCGCGGATCTGCCCCGGGCCAGGTGTCGCGGAGACATCGACCAATTCGTCGCCGGTCGGCACTATCGCTACCCGCGGCGCCCGGGAGACTTGAATCTGGGCGTGACCAAAGGCCGCCGCCACCGCCAAACGGGTCGCGGTGAGCAGTTCGCCCGCTTCGACAATCGCCGCCCCTTCGCGGGTCTCGCAGCCTTGCCGCGCGATATGCTGCCCAACCGGCGCGCTGGCACTCAGGCTCGCCACTTCGTTGTCGACGCTGATGCGCTCAACGGGCACCACGGTGTCCGCATCGCTAGGAACCACCGCACCGGTGAAAATGCGCACGCACGCCCCGACCGGCATCGTGCCCATAAAAGGCACTCCGGCGGCAGCAACCCCACTGATCCGCAGCAAGGCGCCCGGATGGGTGTCCGCTGCACGGGTCGCGATCCCGTCCATCGCCGACCGATCAAACGGCGGCTGATCGCGATCAGCGACCAACCTACAGGCCAAAGTACGGCCGCCAGCAGCGCTCAGCGCCATCGACACCACCGGCAAGCGCGGCGCATGGCGAATGACCATGGCTAGCGCGTCGGCGATGGGAAGTAAGTCTTTCAATTCAGATTGTTCAACGCGCAACGGCCGGATCGTTCGCTGCGCTCTACTTGCGCCTATTGAGGCTTAAAGCAGCCGTCGTGTTGGCCAGAGCAAAATCCGTTGATGCTGTTGATGCAGGTCGACAGGTTGTACGGAAAGCTGCATTTGGCTAGCTTGGCCTGATCCGATTCCAGCGTCAGCGTCATGCAGCCTTCGTAGTATACCCAGCCCTCTTTGGCCTGCGCGTTGCCCTTGTTGACACACTTGGCGATGCAACCGGCGTCGCCACCAATGCCTTTGCACGACTCATTGATGCACTTGAAGATCATGTTGCAGTTTTCGGTCCCGTCGTCGACAAAACAGGCGACGCGCTTGTCTTTGCAGGTGTCGGCGATGCACTTTGTTTTGTCGAGCACGCCATTGCACTGGGATTTGCAGTCGACCAGCGCCTTTTCTTTGTCCACGGCGTCGGCGACCGCGAAAATGGTGCAAATTTGCTGGCATGAATTGGGCTTATCACCCGTGGGTGGTGGACATTTGGCGTGGCAGGTGGCCAATTGAGTGCAATTCCAGCCTTCACCTTTGCAAGCACCCAATTCAGTGCCACATTGAGTCACGATGCAGGCGGCGACCTCGTCCGATGTCGCTAGCGAATAGCATTTTTCGGCGCCACACGTGGTCAGTGCCCCGAATTTGCCGACCTCAGCGCTGCTGACCTTGGGCAAACAAGCGAGCCGGCACGCATCATCGCCAAACGTACAGCGCGCCACACAACCCGCTGATTGTGAACAGGATCCGCTACCTGACCATTCGCCACACGCCGCCAATGATTCAAAGCATTTGCTGGCGAGGCAACCGAAACGGGCGCTGCCGGGCGCTTTGCCGTAACAGTATTTTTGCGCGCAGGTGCCAATGGTGCCGACCTTGGTCTTGGTGGCGCTAGTCCCGTCTTTACCACAGGTTGTCCAACAGGCGCCAAAATCCTTGTCCGCTAAACATTTGGCCAGACAGGGCTGAATTTCCTTGCATTCCAAGCCCATATCAACTTCAGGCGCTTGGGCCAAATCTTGAGGCGTTGCCGCATCAGCACCGGTCGTCGCGGTGTCTGCACTGGTGTCCTTGGCTGCGTCGGTTGGGGCGACGTCTGCGCTATCCGCTGCCGCCGTCGTCGTTGCCTTGGGATCTTCGCAACCGGTGGCTACAACGCAGGCACACAGGGCAGCACTTGCGGCGAAAAGGATCGAGAGTGGGGCGTTCGTGGTCACAGGGAATCTCCTAAACGTCACAGTGGACCGGCAAAAAAGGGCGCCGCAAAATAAGCCATTATTCGTGGCTGTCAAGCACAGGCTTTGCCAAACCTGTGGTCAAGGTTAGACTGCCGCGCCTCGGCTCACCACCGGTGGCACGGGGATTGCCCAGCCTATTTGCCCTCACCCCGAGTCGACGCCGCGACCATGCCCGAATCTGGGGACGAAACGCCAACTGCTACCGATCGCGCCCGCGATGCCGACGGCGACTGTCTGCCGCAACCGCTGGATGCAGTTGCACTTTGCGCGGACATTGCCCAGCCCGTTGCGGCCGCTGCCCAATTCGACCCCGAGCAGGCCAGCGACGAAACGCCAATTGCCGCCGATCCAAGTGTCGGTGACGATGCCGATTCGCCCTACGTGGCACCAACCGATCCTGACGCGACCGTCCCCATCGACGCACCACTGGCGCCGGCAGCATTGGCGGCGGCGCAAGTGGAATCAGAGTCGGTCCACCCCGCGCCAGATCCTGTTACTTCAGGCAGTTCCGCGCCTTCAATTCCACCGCCAAATGTGGCGCAGACGATGGATGCAAAGGCCAAGCCGCCACTGCTTGGCAGTGTTACGTTTTGGCTGCTGATGGTGGTGCTGACCCTATTTGCATTGTGGCCGGTGTGGGCCACCGACTTGCTGACGGTTGTCGATGCGGGCTCCCATCTACAACTCATTAAAATACTACATGAATGGAAAACCAGCCCGCTCTTGCAGCGCCACTACATCGCCGTCAACGCCGTCGTGCCGTATTTGAGCTACTACCAGATCGTCAGTTGGGCTAACCATCTGTGGTCTATCGAAATTGCCAACAAAATTATCTTGTCGCTGTGTCTGGTGGCCTTGCCCGTATCCGCCCTGTCGCTGATTCGGGCTGCCCGGCACAGTCGCTGGCTGGTGTTCGCCGTCGTGCCATGGATGCTCAACGCCGATTTCATCATGGGATTCTTCAATTTCCTGATGTCGATTCCACTTTTCTTGTGGTTATTGGCGGCGCACTTGCGCTTTGTGCAGCAGCCGACTCGCCTGCGCGCCTTGCTGATTGCCGGTTTGTTGTGCAGCATGGCCATCACCCACTACCTGTTGTGGTCCGTGGCCTTGGCGCTGTTGCCGACCCTGGCGCTGGTGTTTGGCTTGCGCCACGGTTGGCAGCGGGCGGTGTGGTGGCCGTTGCGCGATGGGCTGCTCGGTCTGCCCAGCGTGGGCATCTTGCTGCCGTGGTTCTTGTCGTATTTCGTATTTGCCGAAGGTGCCGTGACTTCAGACGTGTATGGCAAGCCGACCGGCACCTTGAGCGAGCGGCTGGCCCAAGTGTACTCCGGCGAGTATTTCGGCCCGGTCGATAATTTGCGCCAGTTTCTGGATTGCACTTTTGACCGACTGACTCCGCTCAACGCCCCGAACAACCTGCTGTACCAGCCCGGTCAGCTGCTGGCGATGTTGTGGATCGGCGGCATTGCCCTGTGGGCGATCGCCTGTGCGCGCGCGGTGGCGATCGACGCGCCGGTGGACCCGGTCCGGCGCCGCTTGGGCCCGATCGCAGTGGTCGGCACCTCCTATGTCGGATGGGTCCTGCTGTTGGTCACTTTGGCCTACTTCGCGTTGCCGCGCCATTTGCTCAAGCCGATTTGGCTGTGGGGGGTCAATTTTCGGCTGGTTGAAGTCATCGGCGTGCTGATCGCGTGTGCGTTGCCGCTGGATCCGCTGCGGCCGCCCGCGGGGTTGCGTGGGCGGGTGGCGATTGGCGGTATCTTGCTGCTGGTCACGGCCATGCTGGCGCCGATCCTGACCACCGGTCAATTCATGTTAGCGCGCACTGAGTTCGGCACGATTCGTCAGGCCTTGGGGGCTATTCCAAAAAACAAAAAGGTGCTGGTTTTGCGGCGCAAGCTCGATAGTCGGTTTGTCAAGGCTACGTTATTCAACAATATTCCTGAGTATTATGCGGTTTTGGTCGGCGGCTACGTGCCTTATTCGTTTGCCGATACCAGCAGCAAGCCGTTTATTGTCAACAAAAAGACCCAACTACCTGCTCCACAATGGAATTGGCACGATTCATTTTCTTGGCAACACCACGGGCGCTACTACGATTACATCGGCCTGTTCACCGAACCGGGTGAGCCTGCTGGCGAATTCGAAAAGCAGTTGCCTCTGCACGAACTCAAACTTGTCTACCATCATGATATGTGGACGATTTACAAGAATCCTGTGCCTGTCTTGTATCCATAACCTATTGGCGGCACAGTTCGGTTGGGCGCTGCATGTTGCTCGTAGAACCGTGGGCGGTCCAACTGCTGGAAATCGCGGTTGTAGTCGCTCGGTGCAGCGCAATCCGCTCGGCGTTGGAGGTTTTGAGCTAGTCTGGGAGTCGCCAAGCCCGCGACTCCCGGCAGTGGTCTGGCCGTGACGCTCACCACGTTTTTCGCGAAATTCGGTTGCAGCCTATAGCGTTCACTCCTGCCCTCGGACCAGCGATGCCTGAACTACTGCCATCTGAAGCGAATCCGCCCGACGGGCTGGATGAACCCAGCGACCCGGGTCGGCCGATCGTTGCCGATTCCGCAGCCCGAGCGGCGGTTGAAGCGTTTGCCAACGTCGCACTGGCCCCAGTTCAAGAGATTCGCCACTCGCCTTGGTTGTTGCGGTCGGCGATGCTGCTGGCCACCGGCGCCGGACCGTTAGTCGGAGCGGCGGCGTGGAGCAGTGGCCAACCAGACTGGGTTGCGTACCTGATTGGCGGCGTGTCGACCACGATTTTGGTGGGCAATTTCATGCGCTGGCGGCGTCGATGGGGCTGGTTCCGGCGAGGGCTGCACATGGCCGCGGCGCTGGGCGTACTGGCAACGTGGTCGGCACTGCTGCTCGATCGCGCTTGGGCCCCGACGCCAGACGCTGCGATCGCGCAGTTTGTGGCGGCTTCATCGCTGTTTTGGCTGCCTTTTTCTGCCAATGCTGGCGCAGCGGTATTGTTGGTCGCCCACTACATCACCGCTACGCGCACCGATCGTCGGTTTGTTGCGGCAGGAAACTGAGCATCGATGCTGTGGCAACTGCTTGGACGCTATCACAAGTCTCTGTTATTATTGCTAGTATTCGCTGTGCCTTTGGTGAGCATGTACTACCACGGCCGGCCCCGCACCGAGACGTCGCCGGTGGAAAAAGTCTTGCTGGCCGTGACTTCGCCTTCAGCGCGCATGACCCAAGCGGCGGTGTCTGGCAGCCGCGACTTGCTGCGCGGCTACGTCGTGCTCACCGACACCGAAGCGCGCAACCGCGAGCTCGAACGCGAAAATCGCATCCTGCTCGGCGAGGCGCTGCGCAGCCGCACTCAGGCTCAAGAGCTTGATCGCGTTAAGCTCCTGTGTGGTTTTCGCCAGCAGAGGCGCGACTTCGAAACCGTGCCGGCGCGGGTGGTCGGGCGCGATGTCTCTCAGTTTTTTCAAGTTGTGCGCTTGCGTTTGGACGTCCAAGGTGCCGCGCTGGTTCGCGAAGGCCAAGCGGTGATCACCCACGACGGCATTGTCGGTCGCATCGAAAAGCTGGCTGGCACCTACGCCGACGTCATGCTGGTCACCGATGCGCGGTCGCAAGTGCACGCGACTGTGCTAGGCAAAGGCATCGTCGGCTCGGTCAAGGGCAAGGGCAAGCGCAATGAATTTTCTGCGCAATTTGTGTATCTGGATAGTGCCGAACGCGCGGCGCCTTTGCAACCGGGCGACGCGGTGATGACGACTGGCCACGATCGGGTGTTTCCAGCTGGTCTCGAAGTGGGCCACGTCAGCGATGTCCGCTCCAGCCGCAATGGTCTGTATCACGAATACGTGCTAGCTCCCGCCGTCGCTTATGCGTCGATCGAGGAACTTTTGATCGTGACCGACTACCGCGGCGGACCGTGGGAAGGTCAGCCGCCGCTGCCGGCCGGCAAGACCACCGAGTTCGCGCCACCGATGCCACCGCTCGAACCAACTAAGCCCAGCGGCAAGCGCGCGGTCGATCCGGCCAACACACCCGACGCTCCTCCATAAAATAGGCTGCATAATTCGCCCGTTCCATGGCGATCGCGGCGCTGGATTGTCTCGCGCGGCAGTTGCCGCTAGCGTACGCAGTTGATCGCGAAAACGTCGCGCTTTCGGTCACCCCAACGGGCAGCACTGGGTGGCAACTCCAATTGACCAAGCCGCAAGTTGTGGAGAAAAATCATGCATATCTTCAGGAGCTTCCTGCGTATCGTCGCGCTGAACGGAACCGCACCGGTGGTGGCCATCGCCGCCGTTTCCAGTTTGACCTTGTCCATCTCCGAGGCTGTGGCCTTGCCTGCCGCCCAAACAATCTTTTTCGCCGGTACCGACGCGCCGCTGATGGACGACGGGCCGACACTGGCGGTCGCGGTGTACGGCTGGGCCCTCGGTGCCGACAAGGCGCTAGGTCTGTACGTCGGACCCGCGTTTAGCTTTATGGACGACAAGCTGGCCGTGCAAGTCAAAGCCGGCGCCTATGTGGCCGATCAGGCGACGCCGTTGCTTAATCTAGAATTATACTATGAAAATGGCAACTTCGAGGCAGACTGGTTCAACGACTTTTACTACGACGCCGGTGGCCCGGTCGGCGTGTACTCGTGGTTATCGGCGCAGTATTGGCACAAAGGCCTGACTTTTGGCGCAATGGCCGACATGACCAAGGACAGCGGGCGCTTCCAGCTCAATGCCGGCCCGATGATCGGTTTTGGCACCAAGCAACTCAACATTGCGGTGGTGCCGGTCTACGTCAAGACCGACCCGAGTGAGCCGAACGATGGCATGGGCGTGCGTGTTCTGGTCAATCTTGAGTTTGCCGCCGCGCAAGAAGAAGAAGAACGGACCCTCCCGCTGGGAGCTGACAAGGCGGCCGGAGCAGACGAAGCCGCTGGCGACAAGAGCGCTGAGCCCAAAGCCGACGACCCCAAAGCCGAAGACGCCAAGGCCGACCCCAAGGCCGACCCCAAGGCCGAGGACAAGAAAGACGACAAGAAGGGCGAGGCCAAAGAGCCAAAGTAAGCCTCCCCAGCAAACCCGGAGCGAGTCGGCGGCCGATTTAGGGCCGGTGCAAAATCAAGTCGATTTTGCACCCCGGCCCATTGCTTGCTTGGTGGGTCGCTAACTCGCGGCTTTGCAAGCCGACTCGCCGCTCCGTTCCAATCGCGGGTCGACCGAGTTATTTTTTCACGAGCCCTTAACCTGCGAGCTTGCCGAATAGACTCAGGTTTTGCGACTCACGCCGAAAAAACAACGACATCCACAACGGCGACTCAATTTTGTCGGTGTCGCGGGCGCTCGATGGCCAGAGACTCGGCCAACTCTTCCGCGATCCCCCGCTCTGGGCGCATCTCGGCGTCACTGCGTCACTTTTCTGTCAGGGACGTACGAGCGTACGCCCCTGACAGAAAAGCTCCTTGCTCCTTGTCGAGCCACAGCGAGCGACAGGGCACTGGCATCCCAAATCGGGGGCCGCGGGGAATTTCGGTGGTGAATTCCGGTCTCGCCGGTCCCCAAGAATTGCCAACCAAAAATGGAGCGGCCTGACGCCCCAGGCGCAGGCTCGCGACCCACGAAACAAGCAAGGAGACGCCGAGCAAATCCCATTTGCTCGGCTCTACAGACCTGACCACTTGAGGCCACACCTGCGAGAGTTGCCAACCAAAAATGGAGCGGCCTGACGCCCCGGGCGCAGGCTCGCGACCGACGAAACAAGCAAGGAGACGCCGAGCAAATCCCATTTGCTCGGCTCTCTAATGCCCGCCGCGGCCGGGCCGCACATTCCACAACCGGGCGATCAACAGCGCGCCGATCAGGGCAAACGGGACATAGGTCCACGCCCACACGCCCCAGCCGTGCTTATCGACCAGTTTGCCAATAAATAGAGCAACTACCGCGCCTGCTAGGTATTGAGCGCCGTCGAAAAGGCCGGCAGCCGTGGCTACAGCTTTGCGTCCGCCAAAGTCCATGCTCGCCGCGCCGCCGACCATCGAGTGGGCCGCCTGAATGAAAAACGACAGGCCGATCAGCATCCACGCCGCAAAAAAGGGTCCGCCGTTGACGACGCTATGGATGGTGCCCACCACCGCCATGCCGATAAAGGCAAAGCAAATCACTGGCGCTCGCCGCGATTGAAACAAGGCGTCCGAAGCGTTGCCGCTGACCAATCCACCAAACACAGCGGCAATCGGCATGCCGACGCTGGCGAGCTGAAAGCACAGGCTGGCGCTGGTCTGGGTGTCCATGCCGGTCATCAGTCCCTGGACGCCAAACCCGACCAGCACGAACACCACGCCCACTAGGCCGAAGCTGGCACCAAAACGCTTGAACGGCGACCAGTGGGCGATGCTGTCGACCTGGCGCTTGACCCGCAAGATGCCCAAAATGATCAAAACTGAGAGCACCAAGGCCCCGATATTGTAGGGGATCATTGCCTTGGATTGCATGGCCTGCGCGCCCTGAACGTTGACGAAGTATTTGGCCCACCAGTCGTCGACGCCGTTGCGCACAAACCCAATCATCATCGACGACGCGGCGATAGTCCATGCCGCGCTGGAGGTAAACACCTTGCGCAACACGAACTTGAGGCTGACTGGCTGTTCTTTTTCTGCAACAGTCTCGTCACCGGTGTCCAAATCGGGAAAACCGGCGTCGGCAGGGGTGTCCTCAACCAGCATGTAGTTGAGCCCAAACAGGATCACCAAACACAGCGCCGGCACCCAAAACACCCACTGCCACGGCAAGGCGCCAGCAATCAGCGGACCGACCGCAAAGGCCAGCGTCCGCCCCGACTGAATCATAATGCCAAAAATGCCAGCAAATGAGCCACGTTCAGGCACTCGAAACCAAGCCGCGTTGATTTTGACAATCGACAGTGCGCCAAAACTCTGAAAATAGTGATTGAGCGCCCACATCACGCTAAACGATGCCAACACGGTGCTCATCGTCATACCGCTGGCCAATTCTGCGGGCTGGACCAAGACTTTGCCGTTCCACACTGCGTCTTTGACCAAGAACAGCGAGCCCATGCCAAACGCGAAATTGAACAGCGTCGCGCCGACCGCGCCCAACAAGATCGCCTTCTTGCCGCCGATGCGGTCAGCAAACGGGCCGTTGATAAAGACGCTGATGCCGTAGGTGATTTTGCCGGCGAAGATGATCGACGCTAAGTCCGCATTGCTCCAGCCAAACTTGTCGGCCAGCAGCGCGTTGACCGCCGAAAAGTTGTAGCGGCCCATGTAGAACATGGCGTACATCAAACCGAGAAAGACCCAGTTTTGGACGCGGCGGCGCTGAAATTCGGGTGACAGCGGTTCAGAAAGCGACATGCACACCTCGGGCCGGTAAAACCACGGCCCGCGAGTCTGTCTTGGCTAGCGCACGGACGCAACTATACACAGTCTCCCAATTACGAGATCAACCTTGGATCGGAGCGGCGAGTCGGCTGCACAGCAGACGCGAGCTTGGCGACCCACCCAGCAAGCACGAGATCGCCGATCCGGCACATGGGGCCGGACTTGGGCGATCGAGTATAGCCTGACGATGCTAGTGCTTGGGCGAGAACCTGATCACAAAACCGCGCGAATTGATCTGGTCCAAAATATGGCCCGGCGGCTCCGGCAGTGAGCGCAGCCCCGACTTGTACCCGTTCATCAAGCCCGAAATGGCGCCGTCAAACGCGTCATTTTCGCTGTGTTTATCGAATTTCCACTCCAAGACCGCGCCCGACGCCGTCATCCGCGTCACCCGCACCAGCGCCGCAAGGTCCGCCAATTCCCACGGTGGGATCCCCGCGGGGATTTGGAAGGACTTCAAAATCGCGCGCTGCACTTCCGTTACGTAGGCCGAGCCGGTGCGATTGACTTTGCCCTCGCCGTGCTCGCTGCCATCGGCGCGACCCAAAATATCGCCCAATTTCTTGACCTTCTTGTCGTCGGCCTTGGGCTCAGCCAGTATGTCTTTAAGCTTGGTGTCTTGCCCCAACGCCTCAGCCAGTTTGGGCTTGGCTTCCGCAGGCTTGACTGTCGTTTGGGCCGGTTGGGCGATCACAGTGCCGGTTTCAATCCCCTTGGCGGCGACCAATTCGGCCTGAAGCAAATCCACTTCAACCGCGGGTGGCGACTCCAGATCGCGACGCAAAATTCGGCGCACCGGCTCTGGACAGCGCCGATCCTCCAGCGGCGGCGGTTTGCGCTCAGGGGCGTCAAAAATCCGCGACCGTTTCGCCATCGGTGTCACACACGCGGTGCTGACGACGGCCGCACAGGAACTGGCGCGCTCGACTTCTTCCTTGTCGGCACCGGTCTCGGTAGCGGGTGCAAACCAGATCGCGACGCCCAAAAACGCGTGGACCAACGCCGCCGTGGCCGCGCCAACCGCCAGATCTCCTCGTGTTATGCCGGCGTGTGCTGCTTGCATGTTAGGGTGCGCTTTGGGGAATCTACTTGCCCAGCGGTTCTTCGCTGACCAAGCCGAAATGTTCAATACCGACGCGGCGCATGCGCGCCATCAACGCCAATACGAATCCATACTCCAACCGGCGGTCGGCGCGCAGATGGGCGTCGCGCAAGCCTCGGCCTTTGCTGGATTTCTGCAACGCCGCCTCAAACCCATCGAGACAAGCGTCAGTCGCTTTGACTTTGCAATCGACCAAAAGCTCCTTGTCGACCCAAATCTTGCGCTCGCCGTCGACACTGATCACGGGTTTGCCGGGCTTAGCTCCAACCGCGATCTTGTCTGCTTTGAGCTTGGGCAAGTCCACCGGGACCTGATTTTCGTCGATGGCTTGCCTGCCTGCGGCTTCTTCGGACGCCACCTGGCGCAGGGTCTCCGCTTCGCGCGAAATGCGGGCCGTCTCGACGGCGGAGGCCATCATAAAGATGACGAGCAACACCAGCATCACGTCGACCATCGGCGTCACGTTGATTTCTGACAGCGTGCCCTGCGCGATGCGCGATCGGCCGCCGCCCCCGGTTGCGCCGCCCATACCCATCGGCTGTTAGTCCTTGGACCGCAAGTAGCGGCGCCGAATCTGAATCAGCAGTTCTTCGCCAAAACAATCGAGATCGGTCACCAACCGGCGCACCACACGACTTAACGCATTGTAGGCAATCGACGCTGGAATCGCCGCCAGCAGACCCACCGCGGTGGCAACGAGCGCTTGGGCGATGTGCGGGGCGACCGTTTGCAAGATCGTACCCGTATCGGCCAACCCGCCAAAGGCGCCCATAATGCCCCACACCGTGCCAAACAAGCCGATAAACGGGGCCGCTGTCGCCGTAGTCGCCAGCAACTGCAGACCCGATTCCAAGTCGTCCACCAACGGTTCGGCCGTGCGCCGCAGCGCCCGTTGCAAGGTGTCGATGTCCTCTTCGCGCAAGGGACCCAACACTTCAAGCTGGTGCATCTCTTTGAGCGCGGCGGCCAACAGGCGCGTGTGCGGCAAACTGATGTATTTCTTGCCTAAATGCTCCGCAGTCACCGGCAGATCCGTGGTCTTGAGCAGTTCGGTGAATTGGCCCCGAAAAGTCGCGACTTCCTTGCGCAGGGTCCGTAGCGCGATCGCCCGACTACCGATAACGACCCACGACGTCACCGATAAAATCACCAGCGCAATCAACACGAAAAGGACCATGCCGCGCGACTGCAGTGCCGCGGTCATCGGGTCCATTTCGACTTGGGCCAAAGGTAACAGTAGCGATGGTAGGCTAAAGAGAGTCATCGGCGGCAAGGGTAGGGTGGTGTGGCGCGAACCGCAATACGGTCGGCAACTCGCGCTTGGGGCCAGTGAGCTACATCGCGCCAATAAGTGTTTTCAAAACAACGGGGTCTTGCAGTGACGCCGTTAGCACCGTCGGTTCGCATTGCGCCAGTTGGGCCAAACTAATGCCGCCGGTTGCGACCGCTACGCTGCAATAGCCGTTGTCGCGTGCGGCTTTGACGTCCAACGGTGTGTCGCCGATAACCCACACTTTGCAGTGATCAAGCGGCACTTGTAGGCGTTGGGCTCCGCGCGCTGCCCCTGCCGCAATCACCGCTGCGCGCTCTTCGGCGTCACAACCGAAGCCACCGAAGCGAAACCGATTCCACACCCCGCCGCGGCGCAGTTTGAGGCGGGCGCCGCGCTTGACGTTGCCGGTGCCTAAGCCGATGGCGGTTGTTGGCTGCCGGGCGAGTGACTTGAGTAGTTCGCATGCTCCGGGCAGAACTTTGAAATTGCTAGCTATTTCAAGCTCTTCTGCCAGGGCGCGCAGATAGGCGGCCAGCACCCGATCGATGGCGCGTTCGCTGGCTGGCAAGCCCAAGATGGCCAGACCGGTGCGGACAATGCGGCGATCGGTCATGCCGGCCATGGAAAAGCCGGCGCAGGCGGTGGACGATCCGGTGATCTGGGCAAAGCCGCGCTCCATCGCCCGGCGACCGGCGCCACCGGTGGAGACCAGCGTGCCATCGATATCGAACAAACACACGGTTGGACTGGACATGCGGCGGACTCCTGATCCGTCAAAAATCGCACAAGTTTCACATGATTGCAAGCGCACGGCGCTGCGTTCTTGTGGTGTGCCGCGCTGCGTCGCGCAGTATCAACACGGGCAGTCAAAATTGGGAACCGGCAGGGTTAGCACAGGTCGCCAAGTGGCCCCGGTTCGCCGCCAAATCTGGTCCGGTGCCACCAGTTCAAACACGCCGTCGCCATCGACGTCGACCGCGGCCTGCGGCATTCGCGGATCGAGTGCTTTGGGATCGCTAGCTAATTGCAAAACATAGGTGTTTGGCGTTGGTGATTGCGCCTGCCAAATTGCCCCAAATTCACCAAAAAAGCCGCCACAACCGGCGCCAGACCGACCAAAAGTGGCGACCAACCGCTGGCCGTGTCCCTCAAAACTGACGACGCTAGCCACCGAGTGCTCAAACTGATCCCAATGGAGCGCTCGCGGCGGTTCAACTTCGCCGGCATAGACACCTTGGATCTCTTTGTACGCCAAGTTGCTGCGCATCGTTTCCAGTCCAGTTTCGTGCAATTGGCCAGTCTTGGTGCGATCGCGAGCCATCACCTTGGGCGGCGGCAAATTGGCCGCGCGGCCCCACAGTGCTCCCTCACAATTGGGCGGGTTGCCGGCCAGCGCGTAGGGCTTGATGGCCACCGCGACGACGGCCTCGCTGGCGCCAAGTTGCCAGATTTCCTCAGCAACCTGCTGATCCGAAGCCTTGACGCCGCCAACGCCATCCCAGGTCTGAACCTGGCCAAAATGGGGGATAACTCGAACCAATGCAGCCACTTCGGAAACCTGACCGCGGCACGCTTGCCCGGTCTGCCCGTAGACCACCACATCGCGATCGCGCCATTGCAGGATCGAATGCAGGATCGAAGCCGAACTGGGCACGGGCGCCGAATGAGTCACAGGCGCCGGCCACGTCAACGAGCGCACCGCCGCCGCCGGTCCCTGCCGAGCCAGCAGCCGTGGCGGCTGGTCCGATTGAGGAGCGTTTGGGCTCACCACCAGCCAAGTCCGGCCGCCAGAACTCACCGCCAGTGCCAGTTGGGCACTGTCAAACGACTGCGCTGTGGCCACCGCGCCGACGGTCGATTGCAGCATCTCTTCGCGCGCAATTCGCGCCGCACCGAGTTCACGGATTACCGTCCAGCGCTTGGGCCCGGTATCCTTGAAGGCGCCCGTTTCAAACGACTGCTCAAACTGAACTTGGGCAATCCCGGCCCCGATCGTGATCTCAATCTGGCGCGCCTGTACCAGCATCACTTTGCCGAACATGCGCTTGCGATCTTGCAGCCAGCCACTGCGGCCGAACTGACGAGCGACGCTGCCAACTCGACGAATTCCAGTCATCTTGTTGGCATACAGCATCGAGTACGCGGGGAAATTGGCGGCGTTTTGGGCTTGCAACCATGCCGCAACCAACTCTTGCACCTCGATCTGGGTCAGCGTCGGCGGCGAGGGCAGGGCGATCACCGGCGATGCCTGCGCGGCAAGGTCTACCACCGGCTGATCAGGCACAGATGCAGCAGCGGCAACCGGAACGTCGGCCGGCGCACTGGGTGCTGGCTGCTTGCAACCCCATGCGGCAACGGCGATCACCACCCCCACAATCACTGCATCACGCTGCTTCATCGCGGTCTCAAGCCGAACCATCGCTGCCGGCACCGGCGTTTTGCCACATCGGCCAGCAGATTGCGCGATCAGCAGCGCTCGCGAAAAGGGCGGCGATTTGCGGCCATCGCCAAACCGTGAATAATCGGCGTGCTCGGGCGTTGCCCGCGATTGGAGCGCATGATCCGTGGTGGATGAGCGCGAACTACTTTTGGTGAATGCAGCATTGGACGGCGATCGCGCCGCCTTTGGCGAATTGGTCGATCGGCTCAAGCGGCCGGTCTACAATTTGTGCATGTCGCATTTGCGCAATGAAGCCGACGCCATGGACTTGGTGCAGGATACTTTCGTCAAAGTATTCACCCGCATGGACATGTTTCGTCGCGATTCGAATTTTCGAGCGTGGGTCTATCGCATCGCCGCCAACGGCTGCATCGATCGCATTCGCCGTCGCCGGACGCGCCGCGCCGAAGAATTGGACGATCGCGTCTCTGCCGAAGACTTGGCCGAAGGCGATTTGCCAGCCATCGGCAGCTTTGGCCGCGCCTCTCCGCTGCAAGAACACGCCCGCGGTCAACTTGGTGATCGCTTGGAAAAAGCCTTGGCCTTGTTACCCGAAACCCATCGCCAGTGCGTGTTGCTTTGCGACGTTCAAGGCTATTCGTATCAGGAAATTGCCGATGAATTGGGCATTCCCAGGGGCACGGTGATGAGTCGTATATTTTATGCGCGCAAGCGGTTGCAGGTCGAACTGGCCGATTACCGCGAGGAGGCGACCCGTGCTTAGTCCTGACCTACCTGCTGATGATCGCATTGAAAGCGGTGACGGCCTATCTCTAGCTGATCGCGACCTTGAGCTGGTGATGCTGTACGTCGATGGCGAATTGACGCGCGATCACGAGCAGTTGGCCGTCGCGGAGCAGTTGCTCAATGCCAATCCGATCGCCCGCTCCATTGCCGATGATCTGCTGGCGACCAAAGCCGCGGTGGCCGAGCACATCGTCGGCGAATTGGCAGCAAGCCAGGTGCAAGCTGATTTGTCGATGCTGCGCGGGCGGGTGATGACCAAGATTCCAGCGGCGGCCCGGCCTGTCACTACCGCTACGACTGCGGTAGGTTGGACGTGGATCGCCTGGGCGCGCAACTTGGGCTTTGGCAAGGTCAGTGTGGCGTTTGGCACGGCGGTGGCGCTGGCGGCGTGGATCGTGATCGCCATGCGCCCAGCACTGCCGCCACTGGCGGGGCAGGCCAATATGGCGGCGATCGCCGAAGACGCGCAGATTGGTGATCAGCAGGTGATCATTGAAGAAATGGAAATTGACGGCGAAACCATTTCGGTCAAGCCCGGCACGGATGCCGACCGGCCGACCGTGATCTGGCACTTTGCCGACGCCCAACCGAGGGAGGGCTGATGTTGACAGCGTTAGTGCAGTTCTTGCAGAGGTTGGTTCCCGGGCGCCGCGGACTGTTCGCCGCAGTCATCGGATTGGCCAGTTGTCTCGAGCTAGTAGGCTCAGCCACCGGTTGGGCCCAAGCGCCGACGGCCAGCGCCGGTTTTGTGGTGCGGATCATCGAAGGCACCAAGGCGGCCGCGCCCAAGGTGGATGCCAAATTGGGCGACTTGCGCCGCGAATTGGAAGCACTTCATAACGAATTCAACACGTTTACCTTGCTCGGTGAACATACACTGCGGTTGACAGCTGGCCAGCGCAATACCCTCAAGCTGCCAGACGGCGGCGAGATGGCGTTGCAAATGCTTGAAGTCGTTGCGGGTCCGCCTGTTCGCGTCCGCCATGCCCTTGAGTTGCCCAAGTCGCGGACGGTTCGCTCGGTTGCGCGTGGCGGCCGGACGTTGGATGTGCGGCCGTGGGCCGACAAGTTGATCATTATTTGCACCAGCGTGGACAAGTAGCCGCTGCCTGTTGGCTTGTTCGCAAATTTTCCCTAATCCACTAAAACTTCAAGCGTTTGCCACACCGTGCTGCGCCATGCTAAGGTTGCCGTCGCGTTTTGCGTTGCAGCAGCGCCTTTTGGGTCGAACCGTGCAAACGTGGTTGCAAAAGTGGGCGCAAAAGTGGGTGCAAGAGTGGGCGACAATCAGGTCCATAGGCTTGGGCACAATCGCTATCGCGGTGGCCATTTTTGGCCTCACCGTCCGACCTGAACTGGCGCTGGCTGACGATCCGCCGGTGCCGCCACCGCCTGCCAGTGATACCGCGCCACCGCCACCGCCACCGCCACCGGCTGCGGATCCGACCACCCAGCACGCCGATGCGCTGAGCGATGAGGCTAAGGCCGCGTACAAAGACAAGAAATACGCGGCAGCTTTTGCGCTGTTCGAGAAGGCGTTTGCTACCCAGCCGCGGTCGGCGTTCTTGTACAACATGGCCAAGTGCCGAGAAAAGCTGGCCGAGTACGGCGAAGCCGTCAAACAGCTAGAGCGCTACCTAGAAGTCTATCGCCAACAAAACGATGGCTTGGAGTCGCCCGACCGCGCCGATACCCTCCGGCAAATAGAGGACTTGAAACGCCGGGCGTTTGAGGCGCTGCCAGAAGTGTCGATCCAGTCCGTTCCACCGGGCGCGCAAGTGCTGGAGGCGGGAGTCACCATCGGTTCGACCCCGTTGGTCACGCGCATGCGCGCGGGTCGTCACCCGATTGTGCTCAAGTTGGCCAAGCATTCCGATTTGGATGCTGAGCTGGAAGTGCCGCAATCTGGCAAAGTTTCCGTGGTGTGGTCGATGAAATCCACCGTCAAACGCGGAGCGATTGGCGTGTGGTGCAACGTCCGAGGGGCCCAAATTGCCATTGATGGCAAAGTGGCGGCGGTGACGCCGTTTGCCGGTCAACTGGACGTTGAGCCCGGAGCGCACCAAGTCACCATTACCCGCGTCGACTACCAAACCGGTGACATCCAGATCAACGTTGCCGACGACCGATTGGTCAAGCTGCGCCTGAGTTTGCGGCGGATCAACTCGGTGTCGACCTATCGCTCGGCGCTTGGCTGGCCGCTGGCGGTGTTGGGGGCGATAGGGCTGGCCGGCGGCGGCGCTCTCTGGTATCTAGCCAACCAGCAGTACCGCGGCACCCCGACTTTCGAGCAGTACGTGGGCTTTCAGGACTTGGGCTACACCGCTGGAGGCACTGCTTTGGGTTTGGGTTTGGTGTTGATTGGCTGGGACGGCCTGCGTGAGGGCATTCCGACGGAAGAACTCGTCGACGGGCCGGCCCTTGGACACGGCATCGAAGTGGTCCCACTGGGCGGTTTGGACGTGGAGCGCAAATGAGTCAGTCGCAAGGCCACGGCCGCTACGCAACCCGACTGGCGCCGCCTGTGGCTGGTCCTTCGGTCAGCCTAGACCGCGCGGCAACCTGTGCGCTGATGCTGGGTGCGCTTCTGACTTTGACGACCTGCGCAACCGGCAAGGAGCCGCCGGCGCTGACGAAAATGGCCAATCTCGCGGTCGCGGGCACGTTCGTTTTTGGGGTCGGCGAACAAGGTTGCCGCATTCCGCGGACCAAGGCGGATTGCGACAAGAACGTTCAGTTTGATCCTGGCCAGCCCACGGCGACGGTCGAAATCAAGCCCTTTGCCATCGATGTCCATGAAGTCACAAACGAACAATACCGGTTTTGCGTCGAGATGGAGAAATGTTCGCTGCCCCCAGGTGACAATGGTCCCAGTGGCATCGGCGACTACTTCACCAATGCTCGCTATAACACTTACCCGGTGGTCGCGGTACGGCTCAAACAGGCTGAGGAGTATTGTAATTTTGCCGGTAAACGCCTGCCAACCGAGTTTGAATGGGAGATGGCGGCCGGCGGTGCCGTCAAGACAGTGGCTGAAAAGCGCATTTACCCGTGGGCCAAGCCCGGCTTCCAAGGGCCGCTAAGCCAGTGCGACAAAGACGTCAATATTGCAAAATGCAATGGCGGCACGCAGTTGACGAGACCGGTTCAGGTTTCGACCGCTGACGTAGTCTTAATTGGCGGGACCAGTGTTTACGATCTATTTGGAAATGTTGCGGAATTTACCATTAGCGATGCCAAGCAACAGCTGACCTGCGACTGGGAAAATCCAGTTAACCCGTACGGCTGTCAGGACTGTGGGCCTTGCTTGCTCACTACGCGCTCCAAAGGTGAATGCGAAAAAGTGTGCCTGCAGTGTGTGTGTGGCGCGAACTCGCAACCTTCGGCCAAGCCCAACTGTTATCAGCCGTGTGACAATCCGATTTGTCCGCGCCGTCTAGGCAATGCCACGCCGCTGGTTGGCTACCATACTGGCAAGAATTTTGAGCAGTTGCGCGTTGTTCGCGGTGGTAGTTTCTACAACCACAGCAACAAGGACGACAAAATGTCGTGCGACGGCCGTGCCGACAACCGCGCCCAGACAGTGGGGCCAACCGGGGATCCGCAATATCATTACGGCTTTCGCTGCGTCAAGGCCTTGTGAGCTTAGGAACTGTCCCACAATAAGTCATTGTGGGACTGGTTCCGTTTGCTTGCTTTGTTGGTCGCTAAGCTCGCGTCCTCAAACGCCGACTCGCCGCTCTTGGGTTGCCCAGATCGATCGAGTTAGTTGAGGACACTTCCTTACTGTAGTTCCAAGCTCGGCAAGCTCGACCGCCGCGCCGTCTGTCGTGTCGAGCGCGCAACGTGCGGGTGACGGCGCCTACTGCAGATCCGGATCTTCGATCTTGTCGTCTTTTTTCGGCGGCGGTTTGGGCACCTCGGGCTTGGTCCGCTCTTTAGGGGCTTCGACCTTGGGCTCAGGCTTGGCCGCCATCGTCGGCTCCGCTTTGCCCGCTTCCTTTTTGCCCGTGTCGCCTTTGCCGCTCGACCGATCCAGCGGCCTAGCCACTTTGGCCGGATCGTGCGCCACCGTGGGCGTCAGTTTCTTGAGCTCAATCGACAAGAGTTGGGCCGCCGCAAACGACACGGTCAAAGTCTGCGGTTCATAGCCATCGCGCAACAGCTGCCACGTTTCGTCGGGCGCACCCTTGGCGAGATCCAAAGTGGCGTTGGTCGTGCCCAACAGCTTGTCATCCTTTAGAATTTGCGCCCCAGGCGGGTTGGACTTGACCGTAATCCGCACCAACTTGTCGTCGGCCAGCGCCGCCACTGGAACGGCGATTTGCTCTTTGATCACTTCGGTCTTGACCACAACTTCGGGTGGTCGAGTCGCGACCCACATAGCGAACACCGCAGCAGCTACGGCCGCAGCACCACCCAGCACCAGCGGCAGCTTGGACGCCGGTGGCGCCAGCATAACCAGTTCGGGCACCGCAGAAATATCAGCAGTTTGAGCACCATCGCTGACATTACGCATCGTGCGCGCCGTGACAATCGCGCCAGTGGTTGCCGACGACACCCGCACGCCTAGACTTTCTGCTTCCTGTGCGCTGCCAATGCGCTGGTCAAACGCGGTGGGCAGTTGGTCGGCCAAATCCTGACAGCGCCTGGCCAAATCACCGGCCACCTGCACTCGAAAATCTGGTTTCTTTTCTAGTAGTTGCAGGACAAGTTCTTCTACCTCGGCCGGAATCACCTGCTTGTCGGTCGCTTGCGACGGTGGCACCGGTGTTTCGTTGACATGGGCCAACAGCAACTGCAGCGCCTGATCGCCCGTAAACGGCGCATTGCCGGTAATCATCTCGTACAAAATGACGCCCAACGCATACAGGTCCGAGCGCGCGTCCACCGGTTGCGCGCTGCATTGCTCAGGGCTCATGTAGCGTGGAGTGCCAAAGATCGACCCGGCCTGGGTCAGCGTGCCGGCGTCGTTCTTGTGGTCGCGCAGCTTGGCGACGCCAAAATCGAGCACTTTGACATAGTCAACGTTATCGCCCACTTGCACCAAGAAAATGTTCTCCGGTTTGAGATCGCGGTGTACGATCTCTTTGCTATGCGCTTCTGCCAACGACTGAGCGACCTGGCCCATGACCCGCAAGGCGCGGCGAATCGGCAGTGGCCGCTCCTTGCGCAAAAGGTCATACAGAGTCAGACCTTCCAGCAACTCCATCGCGATGTAGGGGTTGCCGTCGGGGGTCTGCCCATAGTCGAAAATCTGAATCGTGTTCGGGTGGCGCAGGCGCGAAACCGCAAGTGCTTCCAACGTAAAACGGCGCAGGACGGTTTCGTTGGACTTGAGGTCGCCCAGCAAGACCTTGATCGCCACATCGCGGTCCATGCCCTCTTGGCGGGCGCGGTACACTGAACCCATGCCGCCGCTGCCAATCTTCTTGAGGACCAAAAAGCGGCCGCCGACAACCTGACCCAGCAGCGGATCGAGACGCTCTGCAGTGGCGCGGTCGAGGTGCGCACGAATCTTTTCATCGAGTTGCTCGCGAGTATTGGCACCCTCGCGGCGAGTCGGCAGGTCGATGCCGATGGCGTCCATGGTCGCATCGCCGATTTGAACGGGGGCGTCGCCGACACCTTCAAAATCGGGTGACGCAGCATTGGCCATGGTCTGGTCGTTACTGGCCGTGTGAACGATGCTGACCACGCGGCTCTTGACCCCAGAATTGGCGGCTTTGCGCGGCTCGTCGTCAGGGGTAAACGCGACTGTCGGCGCGCCCGTCATCACCAAATCTTCGCCTTGAGACTCCGGCAGGGTCGGATTCGACTCATTGCCACGACCGAACGGCGAATCGGGCGAACCCACACCTTGCTGGGTGGCGATGTGCGAGGACGGCGCCGGGTTCGCTGGTTCTGTTGGTTTGTGGGTCATCGAGCCTGCTCCGGCCGTTGCAACAGGTCGTCGACGCTCCGACGTATAGCACGGGCGACCGTTTCACGCTGTGCCGCGGCATCGATGCGCTGCAGCGGGCCGAGCAGAGTCGGCGGGGCAGTGTACAGCGCCAAGAAGCGGTTGCGCACTCGCGTTAGCATCGCAGCGGTCTCAAAGCGTTCCAGTGGCTTACCTCGCGACGCAATGCGGGCCAACGCCGCCTCCACCTCAATATCGAGCCACAAGGTCAAATCGGCCTGCAGCGCGTGTTGGTTGATCGCCAGCACCCAGTCGCCATCGACTTGGTTGCCGCCGTGCTCAGCATCGCTCACTTGAAAAGCCAACGAGCTGCCCAGATGGCGATCGCACACCACCCACGCCCCGCGCTGCAAGGCCGGCAGCACAATCCGGCGCGCGTGATCGATGCGATCGGCGGCAAACAGCAGCGCCACGGCCGCGGCGTCGATCGGTCGGCTGCCATCGGTAATTTCACCGCGCAAGATTTGGCGAATCAGCGTACCAGTCTGCAAACTCGACGGCTGGGCGGTGCGCACCACTTCTAAGTCGCGACTGCGCAGGTAGTCGGTCAACGCATCGCCCTGAGTGGTGGTCCCCGCGCCATCGGTGCCCTCCAGCACTACAAATCGCCCGCGCTTCGTCATCGCTACTTGTCCTCACAGGGCAATTCGGCCTGCACAGTGCCGTCAGGGCATGCCACCGCGAATACGGCCGGATCAACGGGCGCGCCCAGTTGGACGTCGCGCAGTTCTAGCGTCAGATCGGCCTTTGGTGTGACGGTTTTGACGCTGATGATTCGCGGCGGCCCCAACGGCGTCAGCTCACCATCGTAGTGCAACGACGCCAAGCGCTGGTCCCCGAAAAACCAGATCGCGCCGACAATTCGCCAGTCTTTGGGCTGCACAAACACCTGCTGGTGCAGGGCGGTCACTGCGCCCAACTGTAGACGATACAACGACTTTTCGCCATCCCAACTCAGCCGCTGCTGGTCGACCGGCGCCGGCAGGAGCGGCAAATCGCCCAGCAATGCCGCCACCAAGCCCTCCGACGGCAGCGGCAACGGCAAAATGCGCGCCAAATTGCGCGGACAGGCCTTGCCCACCCAACACTTGTCGCTGCCGCGCTCGTAGGACAGAAAACGCTCGCCGTCGCTAGACACGACCGCAATTAGGTCCAACGTCGGGGTCAAGGCTTGAATCTGCATCGACTTGGGCCGCGCAGCGACCACCAGTACCGTGGCGCTGCGCCGCTCGCCATCGGTGTAGGCAACGAGGCGCCCCGTGCCTTGAAGGGTCGTCGTTTGCGGGCGGACCACCTTGGCGATCAACTCGGCCGCACTGCGCGGACCATCGGGCGGTTCGACCAGCTGGCCGCCACCGCAACAACCGAGCATTGCTAGAGCGATCGCCGCCGCGTTGATGGCCTTGATCACCTCAGGCCCCGCGCTGGCCATCGATAAACTGCTGGTGCAGGGCGGTCAAGCACGCGTTCAGGGTGGCAGCCGGCACTAGAGCGGACAGGGTGACGCCGTGGACAAGTACACAAGACGGCGCGCCGCCACAACAATTGGCCACGACTTGCCTAAACTGGGCGGGTAACTGAATGTCGCGGCCAACAGCGGGACCGACGATGCTGGCCAAGGCGCCGAAGTGGCAGCGCACCGCCGGGTCGTCGCCAGTGGACATGTCCTTGAGTGCATCGATCGCGCGTTCAAAGGCGGGATCGACGCCATCGGCAACCTCGCGGCCCACCACGTAAATCGTCGATATTGGCGTTGAAACTCTTGCGATTTCACAGATGTTGTGGGCGCTCAAGATGTCTTGGACCGCAGCACACTGGGCGTCGACTACCTCAATTACCACCGCTTGAGCGCGCCCAGCGACGCCGGTCAGCCACGTTGCGTCGCGGGCTGCATCTAGGCGCACCACGGTCTCGCCGCCACCGCCACCAGTTTTGCGGGCGTACAGCGCGATCCCGTGCATGCGGGCCAGCGCAACAGCGTCTGCGGCCAGCACTTTGGCTCCCGCGCGGCTTAGCGCCAAGGTTTCGTCGTAGCTCAACGTATTGACGCGGCGCGCTGCGGCGACGATGCGCGGGTCAGCGGTGTAGATGCCATCGACATCACTGTAGATTTCGCAATCGGCACCCAAGGCGGCAGCCAACGCCACCGCGGTGGTATCCGAACCGCCGCGGCCCAACGTCGTCACCTCGCGACGCCAACTGGTGCCCTGAAAGCCCGCGACGATGACGACATGTCCTTGCTCGAGCGCATCTTGGACCCGAAACGGGCGGATCTCAACGATCCGCGCGTTGCCGGCGCTGTCGTTGGTCAAAATGCCGCATTGGCTACCGGTCAAGCTAGTGGCGGCAAAGCCTTGATCGCGTACGGCCATCGCCAAAAGTGCCATGGCGATGCGCTCGCCGGCCGACAACAGCATGTCCAATTCGCGGCGATCGGGCGTCGCCGTGACTTCATGGGCCAAATTCATCAACTGGTCGGTGGTCTTACCCATGGCCGACACCACCGCCACCACTTGGATGCCCTGGCGCCGGGTAGCGGCGATTTGCGCGGCAACCTGTCGAATCTTTTCGACATCAGCCACCGACGACCCGCCGTACTTTTGGACAATAATCCGAGCCTGTTCAGCGTGGACGGCAGCAGGTTTGCCAACGGCGGTTTCAGGCATCAACGGCTGCCATGGGGCCATGACTGTGACTCATAGCGCATCTTTGAGGTCGAGCACTTCGGCTCCCTGCGGCAACTGCTGCACTTCATGCTGGCGAGCTAGCTCCCAGCCACGGCCTTCGTTGCGCCATTCTTGGGACAAAAGCTGCTGATGGGTGACCGGATCGGCGGCGCGGCTCCACACCGCCATCACGATGACGCGCGCCCGTGGCGAGCCTTGGGTGTATTCAACCGCGCGGATCTCGTACTCGTGGATTTGCAACTGACTTTGGGCCAGCCGTTTTTGGCGGATAAACTGCGACCGCAACGCCTGAGGCACATAGTTGGCGGCGCGTTCAATGTGGCCCCAGCGCATCGACCGCACGTAATCCTCTACCGATTCCTTCAGTTGGGCCCCTGGATTGGTGCCCAGACCGCAGCCGGCAGTCAGCACCATCACCAAAGCGGCCAAGCGACCCAGCATTGCGTTCATTGGGCCGCCACCAGATTCTGCAACTCGCCTGACTGATCCAACGCGCGCAAGTCGTTGTAACCGCCGACAAATTTGTCGCCAATCATGATCATTGGCACTGAGCGCCAATCAAACTTTTCTTTGAGTTCAGCCATCTTAGCGGCGTCGCGATCTAAAAATACTTCGGTATAGGCGATGCCGCGCTTGGACAACAGGCGTTCCGCGGCCAAGCAATACGGGCACCACTGCGTGCGGTAGACGGTGACGGGCGCGGCCATGCGGCGACCTGTGCGGGCAGTGGCCCGCAACGCGGATAGTAGCGCGATCGCGGCGATCGTGCCACGCGGATCGCCTACCGCGATCCCCCGCTTTGGGCGCATCTGTGCGTCGCTGCGTCGCTTTCCTCCTAGACAGTTCGCAGGACTGTCTCATTGGCCTACGCAAGTACGCCTCAGTCGTCAAGCCCCGTGCTCCTTGTCGAGCGACAGCGAGCGACAGCGAGCGACAGCGAGCGACAGGGCACTGGCATCCCAAATCGGGGGTCGCGGGGAATTTCGGTGGTGAATTGGGGCCTTTGGGCGCCTTAGCGGCCCATCTTGGCAGCACCGCAGCCGTAGTTTAGGCTCCGATCGATGTCCACGCCGGTCGCGCCAGTTCTGCATGCCGTTGCCCTTGACGTCGGTCGCGCCCGCATTGGGCTGGCCGTGACCAGTCCGCGCGGTGACCAAGCGTTGCCTCACAGCGTGCTGCAGCGCAAAGGCACGCGGCAGGATATTGCCAGCTTGCAAATCGTGTTTGCCCAACTGCGGCCCGACGTGATCGTGGTTGGGCTGCCACCGACTCAACTCGGCGATACCGAGGGCAGTCGTGGCCTGACGCTGCGCTTTGCCGACGCGCTGCGCCACAGCCAGCTGCGTCCGGTCGTGTTGGTCGACGAGGCCGACACCACCGTTTTGGCTCACCAAGAGTTGCGCCAACTGGGGATGCGCGCCGCTCGCCGCCGGACCGTGATCGATGCCCATGCGGCCAAGGTGATCTTAGATCGGTGGCTGTTGCAAGTTTTGCCTGCCCCGAACGCGCTGCCCGACCCATAGCGGCACCGCTTGCTGCGCGCTATGCTGGTCGCGCTCGCGCCGGGGTAGTCAATGGCAATTTCTCCTTCACAACTTTCTGAACGCAAACGAAAAATGCTGCTTCTGCTCGCCAAAGGCGGCGCCGAGCAAAAGCAAGCCGAGGACCTGCTGCCGACCTATGCGATCGGCAAGCAAGTGCTGTCGCCACAGACGATTCGGCCCAAGCAAGACGACCCCAACAAAAAGCTACAGCGCTGGGTGCAGGCGGCGTTGATGGTGGTACTTGGAGTCAAACTGCCTCTGCACGGCGTGATCGATGCACAGACGCGGGCGGCCCTGTTGCGCTTCCAAAAAACGGCGGGTCTGGCTACAAGCGGCGCGGTCGATGGCGCAACACTGGCTGCATTAGAATCTGCCGTTGGGACCCCCGCTCCGCACCGGGGCGCCAGTGCGCCCGCGCCCGATGCCATTGCCATCCCGATCCGCGCGGCTAAAGGTGGCGCCACCAAGGACGACGACAACGGCGACAAAGTCGAGCGCACCGCCCAAGATCAAGCCGAACGGCATTCGTTCGAAGACACCGGCGGCGACACTAAGTACGGCGAGGCGGACGCCCATGAACTGCGCCCTGCAGTCATTGCGGGCAAGGCTAAACACGACCCCCAACAGCTTGTGATGCAACGATTTTTGCACACTGAGGCCATGCAGGCGGTGATGGCGCTGGCGTTTGACCGCCAATGGGTCAACGACGAACTCGATCGCACGGGTCGCAGTGGTGACGCTGCGCTGTTTTCAGAGATGTTGAGGTGGTGGGAGCGCTCGCGGTCCGTGGACGGTGCGCCACCCAGCTGGATGCAAGATGTCACCAAGCTGGCGGATCAGCACCAGACCGAAGCCGTGGCTAAAGTGCGGCAAGCGTGGCAAAAAGACGCGCCGACCGGCAAGAAAAATCAGGATTCACCATGAGTATTTTGGCCGCTGATCGGTGGTGCCCGCGGGCAGACTCGCCGCTAAGGAACTGTCCCACAATAAGTCATTGTGGGACTGGTTCCGTTTGCTTGCTTTGTTGGTCGCTAAGCTCGCGTCCTCAAAGGCCGACTCGCCGTTCCTGTGTTGCCCAGATCGATCGAGTTATTTCAGGACAGTTCCTCAGGCCCGCTCGGACACCAGCCTTTCGCAGCGAAGTGGCGGTACACCGGCCGCGGCCAGTTCAGCTCGCGTCGGCGCTGGTGGCCGCGGTCGCCTCGCTTGTCTTCGGCGGCTGTGGTGAAAAAGCCACAGAAAATCAACTGGAACCGATCGCCGTCGTCGCCGATGTCGTGGTTTCGGTGGTGGAAGTTGATGCGGCGATTGGCACCACGATCGACACCGCTTCGCCAGCGGACATCAAATCGACAGCCCCGGTCACTGGCGCAGTCGGTGGTTTGTGGGTCACTGACGCCGAAGGCAAAGCGGTCGGAGTGATGGTGCAACGCGGCCACGCGACCTTGTCCATCGGCGCCACTGTCGATGTGTTGCGCGACGGCGCGCTGGTGTGGTCACCGCAGTACGGGATTTTTTTCGGAGTCCAGATGTCGACTGGCCAAGTCATCCATCCGCGGCTGGGCGTTACCGATTCGTCGTGCGCGGAGCCAATTACCGCCGGCTACTACACCGACGGCGACGCGATTTCGGGTCAGAGTTTTGCCTTCGTCTACAACGGTTCTTGGTACCGAATCGAAGACTATAAGCCGCTACAGCTGGTCGCCTGTGGCGGCACCGTCCCCGATGGCGCGCCCGGCAAGTGCTCGCCGCACAATGGGTCGTGCCGTGGCTTTGGCGTCAAAAAGATGTTGACCGGGCCACCGTTGCAATTCGCCGCGCCGCTGCAGTTTTCGTGGGTAGCCAAATGATTGTGCGTGCTTGCCTTAAGCACCCGTGGTTGCTGCGCGCAGCGGCCATCGCGCTGGTTGGGCCAAGTTGTTCCCGCGGCTGCCAGTCACCGCCTGAGCCGCAGTCGTCAGCGCCGATTGCGCCGCCGCCGCATGTGGCCGTTGCCCCGCGGCATCCTGCGCTAGCGGTCGAGACTTCGCTGGGTTTGCGCTTACCGGAACGGCATAACGCCGCCATTTTGCCAGGTTGGGATACTTTTCCGTGGCGAAGGCTGGCTGAGTTTCGCCCCGACCAGCACTTGACGGTGCGCATCGCCGCTCAAGGTGTGGCGATCCTGGAGCGCAGCCTCGACGCCAACGCCGCCCACAGCGACGCCAGAATTACCGAACTGCTGCGCTGGGCGTTGGATCAATGGCAAAAACGCTCGGGAATCGCGGCCAACCGCTTGATTCTGGCCATCGACACCAACGCCGAACGTGACTTGATCGCGCGCGTCCGCAATGTGGCCCTGCAGGCGTCGCTGTGGCGGGTTGTCGGCCTGTCGCGCGACAACGAGTATTTAGTCGAGTTGTTGCTGAGCCCGCCGCCCGATCGCCGACCTTCGGGCCAGCCGATGCCAGTGGCGCCAATGGCAAATCCGGCAACCGGCAGTGGCAGATAGCCTGAGTATCGGCGGGTAAGGGCACCAACAAAATCTAGTCGATTTTGTTTGCGCCCGTTTGCTGGCTGTGTGGGTCACTAAGCTCGCGTCTATTCAGCCGACTCGCCGCACCGACCCAGACCAGCGTCGTCGAGTTAATTGTGCTGGGGCCCTAAATGAACAACTCAAGCGATCTGCGCAAGGAACAGAGCGGCGAATCGACGGGCAAAGCTGTTAGGAACTGTCCCAGAATAAGTTATTCTGGGACTGGTTCCGTTTGCTTGCCTTGTTGGTCGCTAAGCTCGCGTCCTGAAAGGCCGACTCGCCGCTCCTGTGTTACCCAGATCGATCGAGTTATTTGCGGACAGTTCCTTAGTTCGCAATCGACGAAACGATCGACGAAACGATCGACGAAACGATCGACGAAACGATCGACGAAACGATCGACGAAACGATCGACGAAACGATCGACGAAACGATCGACGAAGTAAGCAAGAAGGCTCCGAGCAAAGGTGATTTGATCGGCTCTACATGCCCGGCAGCTAGCGCTTCTTTTCGTCGACCCGCGTAAATTGGTCAGGGGTGCCGTCGGCGTTGGAGTCGGTTCCGAGCTTGTGCAGCTGGCCCTTAACGTAATACTCCCAAACATCGATGACGCCGTCGGCATTGGTATCGCGGCGGCGTTCAACTAACCGGTTGATTTGCTTGCCTTCTTCGCTTTGGGTCATCTGGTAGAACATCCACGTGTCGACGCGGCCGTCGAACCCCAAATCCAACTGGACTTCTTTGAGCGTGCCGTCCTCGTACTTGCGCACTTCGTCGACGCGACCATCAAAGTCGAGGTCGAATTCCTCACGCTCCCTGATCTCTTTGCCCGAAGCACCTTTGTAGTACTCGACAATATCGATGCGCTGGTCAAAATTGACGTCGATTTCCTTGCGGATCAACACCTTCTTCTGCACCTTGACCCCTTTGGCGTCAGGAGCGTCGTCAACCAACGAGTAGTGCTTGAAAACATCGGGTTTTTGGTCGCCGTTGACGTCGATACGCTCAATGATCGCAGAGCCGGTATTTTCGGTCTGAATCGGGTCATTGTTGACCGAGGAGCGCGCGCCCTCGTCGGCAGCCTGACCGACTTTGGTCTGTTCTTTGCCGCCGCCGCAGCCCACCATCAGCACGGCCATTGCAGCGACACCGGCGCTGGTCAGATGAGTCTTAGTCGCCAACAACTTCCGATAGATTTTGTGCATTTTATGTGAGCCTATGGCCATCTGAGCCGCGTGTATGGCTCGCCTGCCGTCTAGTACGCTGAAGCGCCACAAACGGTGTGCGCGGGGCGTCACTGGACTGCCAGACGCACCAAGCCGACCGTATTGTGGTCGCCGCCGGGCCTTTGGTCAAGGTAAACCCGTGTCCGCGATTCCCCGCTTTGGGCGCATCTCTGCGTTGCTGCGTCGCTTCACTCAATCGCTGTACGCAAGTACCGCTCCATCGTTCAGCTCCTTGCGCCTTGTCGAGCGCCACAGAGCGACCGAGCACTGGCATCCCAAATCGGCGGCCGCGGACGATTTCGGTGGTGAATTCGGGGTGTCGGCGCCCGAGCGGGCAGCTGTTGCCACTGCACGCGAGTTGCGCAACTCGCAGTTCATGGCTGGGCGTCAGGAATCTTTCGCCGGGCCCGCACGTTTATCGGTCTGCGGACTCAACCTGCACTCGCTGGACCGCCGTTACTTCGCCCACAAGAATGGAACCACAAGGCGGCAACCCGCCGTCATCTGAAGCCAGGGCGATCGCTCGAGACCCACCAAAAATGCACGGAATCGGCGAGAAAATCCAAGTTATCGGCTCACAAGGGCCCGTGCAAAATCCAATCGATCTTGCACCTCGGCCCATGCTTGCTCGGTAGGTCGCGAACTCGCGGCTTTTCAAGCCGACTTGTCGCCTTGTTCCATTCGCGGATCGAACGCCTTATTTTCGCACTCGCCTTTAGTGGCCGCGCCAGTGCTTTTCAACTACACTTCTGCGGGTCGATCAGGGCGAGAAGCCAGTTAAGCCAGTAAAAAGATTTAGGAAAAACAGATGACCAGCGCTGCGCGAAGGTGCTCATGATCGGATCAACGGCGATGCCCCGTGCTCAAGCTGGCGTCGGGGTCTTGGGCCCCAAGTCAGCAATGCTGTTTGGTTTTCGCATGACCGTGCGCCTTGTCGCTGGCTGCGCACTGGTGGCATTCTGTACTGCCGCGCCAGCCTGCAAGAAAAAGGACAGTGCCGGCGTCCAGGCCGACGGAGCCAGCGCCAAGCCTCCTGTGGTCAAACGCAAAAGCAAGGAGCAGGCAGCCGTCGGCCCACAAGCTGCGAGAGGGGCTTGGGCCGAACCAGCTCCAGTAGCGGCAACCGCTAGCGTGGACGAACGGGCCGCCGCTGCAGTCCCGGTACCACTGGCGCCGACTGCAGCCGTGGCGCCGATGCCGGATTTGCCGCCGCCGCCGCCGTCCTTGGCCATGGGTGGCGCGACTCCCAACGACCCTTCAGCGCTGCCCGGCAGGCCTGCTCGGGTAGGCCCCAATCCTTTGGGTGGCGCCGACCCTGGTGCGGCTGCGGCGCCTGTTCCTCCCGACCGACCGCAAATCGTATTGGAGCCCGCGCCGCCGGCTGGGGCCGCCGCCGCACCGGTCCCAGTGATCGTGGCTGCTTCGCCAGTCGCGGCTGCGCCTGAGTCCCTTGGCGGACCGCGCGAGCATGCCGAACCCGCTTTAGACATCACGGGCTATTTGTCGGCCGCCGACGTCGAACGGGTAGTGGGCAACAAGGCCAAATTGCGCCGTCAGGATTTGCCCGGCACCGCGCCGTCAGCAACCTACAACGCGATCTATTTCGGACCAGAAAAGGGCGACGGCTTTGGTGTCGCTTTGCAGGTTTGGCGCGATGCCAACTTGGCGGAAAGTCGCACCCGATTCAACACAATGCGCAACACGTACAGCAACGTGGCGCCGACCAACAA
Source organism: Myxococcales bacterium (assembly GCA_009692465.1). Taxonomy (GTDB): domain Bacteria; phylum Myxococcota_A; class UBA9042; order UBA9042; family UBA9042; genus SXRM01. The sequence goes on along the minus strand of SHZD01000007.1, from coordinate 25,650 downwards.
AGTGGCAGAGCAGGGCTTTCGCGCCTACTTCAATGGAGTCGTCACTTTGGTTTTTGCCAATGTTCGCCGACCGATGGTGGCATCAGTCAGTTGTTCGACCAAGGTGTGTACGGCTGACCAACTGATCGAATTCGCCCATCGCGCCTCGGAACGTCTGCAATAGTCGCTAACCGAACTACGTGTTGTCGAACGGTTCTGCTTCCTGCTTGCGCGCCGTTGGTCCCGCAGCGTTGACCACAACTTGAGCCGAGCGCAGCAATCGACCGCCAAACAGGTAGCCGCGCGCCGCTTGCCGCAGGACCGTGCCATTCGGCTGCATCGGGTCTGCAATACGTGCAATAATATCATGACGTTGCGGATCGAAGGGCAAGCCCACTGCATCAAATGGCTCCAAAGCAACTCGCTGCAGAGTTCGGCGCCATTCGGTATTGAGCATTTCGACCGCTTGCCGACCGTGTTCAGTCAGCGGTTCGTGCAGCATCAAGTGGTCGACGACCGTACTGAGGGTGTCCAAGCCAGTCAGCAAGCCCTCTACGATTTTGCGACTCGCTTGTTGCGGCAGGTCTTGCTCGGCGCGCGCCAGCATGCGGCGGATGCTGGCCAAGTCCGCCTGGGCCTGAGTGGCTTCCGCGTGGGCCCGCCCCAAGTTGCGGCGTATTTCGCTAGCCTCCATGCGCCACTTCTCGACCTCGCGCTGGGCCGACGCCAATTGCGCGGTCAAGCTGGCTGTCAGTGCGTTGAGGCGGGCGTCGTCCACTGGCGCCACAGCACCACCAGCTGCGCCTTCGTAGGCAGGCGCGCCAGCGTCGGCGGTTTTGGCTTCGGTCTTGGGCTCAAACTTTTCGATCGCCGCCAGCGCTGATTCGAAGGCGGCCGACAAATCCAGCAAGCCACCGGGAACCGTCACGGCAGTTGCCGCAGGTCGCGGCGAACAAGCTTGGTCCTCCAAATGGGTCTTGTGCTCAGATTGTGTCATCGCTTGCTCCATCTCAACGCGCAAAAAAGCGCCGACAGGGTAGCGTCAATCGCCGTTCCAGACAAGGTCGCGCAGCTGTACACGACTACTGAGATGGCCATCCTGATCCAGCCACAACACCGTCGACGCCAGCACCCAGGCTTTGCTTCCCAGCTGAACCATCGACGGCGAAAATCCAGCGATGTCTTGCGATTCAGCCACGGTACGGCCACCGATCAGCCCCGGCTTGGGCAGTCGTTGCAGTACAAGATCCGAACGCCTGGTGTCCTGATGCGCCAGCAAAACGCCTCCAAATGGATGGCGGACGGCGGCGACGTCAGCGCCGACGCGATGCGAACCGTCCGGGCGGACGCCGTCGTCGGCTATATCGACGCTAAAGCCTTTGTCGGTTTGCCGAATCAGCAACAAGCGCCCACGGTCAGCGTCCTCACAGGCTGCCCACAGCTTGCCGGCGTCGCCAGCGACTAGCCGCACGAAACGGCCAAAATCCTTTGGGGTTCCAGGTATGGCGCTTTTGGGCACTGGGGTCTTCTGCCACTGGCCTGCCACTAGCCGGTAGAGCATCAGGTCGCCGCTAGCCGCGCTGTACGCTGCCGCAGTCAAGGTGCCGTCGGCTAACAACAAGAGATCCAAGGAGGTTCCCCGTCCACGCCAACCGCGGTCCAAGTCTGGGGCCACGACCAGCACCTGCGCGCACTTGCCACTTACGCAACTCTGGCCGATCAAGCAGCCTGTGCAACCAGCAGTAGTCGTTTGGCAGCCAGGCTGGCCCTTGGAGTCGGCGGCGCAGACTTGAGCTTGCGGGCAACTGCCTCCACATGGAGCGCTCGCGGGTTGGACCATTTCGCTGTCCAGTTCGCTGGCGATCCAGTCGGCGGGACCCGTTGGGTTCGCTACTTTAGCGGAGAAAACATGAATCTTGGCGGCCTTGGCCGGCTTGCCATCGACCTGCTCGGGCGCAAACGCGAGGACTACCGGGTTCGCTGTGGCTGACCACGCGATCGCCAGTTGCTCGCCGATTCCGTGGTCGGCGGCCACCACGTGACTGGAAAACGTGTCGCCGACGCCAATGGTGCCAAAACGCAGGCCATTGTGGGTGTCATCGCGAAAGACGAGCGAAATTGTGCCGTCCTTGGCTGCCATCGCCGCCAACCGCCGCCCAAGATCAGGGCCCACTTCGGCCACGCCACCGCGCGGACCACTCGGATCGCCAACGATCACTGCCGGTTGGGGCACCCCAGCGATGGCGCGGAGAGACTTGAGACCAAAGGGCGGCGAGGCCGTATGCCGCGCGATCACCAAATCGCCATAGGTGCGATCATAGCTCAAATGAACCAGTTCGCCTGTAGAAACCAATAGTTGCCCCGGAAGCCCGCGATCGCCTTGCGAAAGAGCCGGCAATTTTTGGCAGGCGACGGTCGCTGGGTGGGCAGAGCAGCCCTCAGGCATCCGCTCGATCTCATTGGCGATCACTGCCAGCTCGCCGCTTGGACAGCTCGCACCAGCGGCCGCGACACACTGCCCCACGAGGACCGCACAGGCTTGGCCGCCGCCACAGTGACCACCACACGGCGTCGCTGCGTGGCACCGGCCCCACAGGCAACGCCGACCTTTGCCGCATTCGCTGGCGTCGCTGCAGTTACGTGGCACGCACATGGCGTGCCGGCACTGGTCGGCGGGATCCAGGCAGTTGGCGGTCGCCGAACAGGCTTGGCGCGCCCGGCAGCGACCAGACTGGCAGCGCTCGGCCAAGCAACAGTGGCTGTCGGCGCTGCAGCTGACATCACCGCGACACACTCCGGTGGGGTCGCAATGCCAACCGGAAGGGCACTGGGAGTTGGTGGCGCAGCTCAGGTGGTGCACCGGTTGCGCATCATCGCAGCTTGTGGCCACCACCACCGCCCCCAGCAGCAAGTTGACCGCGCCGGCGACGAGCAACTGCCGAACCGGCCGCACTTTTGACCTGAATCGCTGGAGGCGAGCGCCGTCGGTGGGTGCACTAGGTGGACAAGTGGGCACCCTACTGGGCCTGTGGGGCGGGCAAGACTTTTCGGCAAGAGCCACGGTCGGCAGCGTCGCTGGCGCAGTCACGGCGGGCCTCCGCTTTTCAAGGCGATGCCAAGCAGCAGCCAGTCGCTGTCGGCGCCTGTAACCGCAATTCCGACGACACTGGCGGCAATTGGCAAGTTGAGCAGGCTCTTGAGCGTCGACTGCACGTCCACTTCGAACTGCAACGGTTGCGCTAACAGCAACGCCACCGCCAGCTGCGCCACCGCCGGCGCCAGTTGCTGCCAATTGGCGGCCGGTGCAATCGGATCGCCAACAACTTCAATGGCGACGTTGTTGAGTTGCCGCACTTGTAGCACCAGTTGCTGTCCAAGCACTTGAATTGCCGCAACTAAGGTTGCCTGCACCTGCAACTCTACCAAAGTCAACCAGCGGCCGTGGGCAAAGACCTCGACGGCAACGCCCAAATCGCGCAGGTGCAGGGCAGCCACCGTCGCCGTCTGTTCTTGGTGCAGCTGAACAAACGGCGCACCGGAAGGACTGGCATTGGGCCGAACCGCGATGCGAATGGGCGCGCCAGCCGGGGCCAATTGGCCAATCCCCGGCAGCACCAGGTCGAGCGCGCCTGCCGTGACCATTACCTGGCCCGCAGACAAGCTATACAACGCACTGCTGTCGATGTTGACGCACAACAGCCCTGAGCGCAGCAACGACCAACCAGCCTGCTGCAGCGCGCGGTTGCCGACCAGCACGCCCACATCGACGAGCGTGGGCGTCGCCGATCCAGTGCCCGAAAATGCCGACATTTGTGCAGGCAATTCAGGCGGCAAGCTTTGGGGCAGCTTGGCAAACACCAAGGTGGCGTCTGCGCCCGGATCGACAACACAAGGTGCGGCCACGCTAAACACCGCCGCATCCAACCGCGCCCGAAGCGCACCGCCATTGACCACAAATGCTTGCGAGCTTGGCCGCGTTCGCATCAGCACGGGTCCCGCACTTTGACCGACTAGACCACCGATTAGCGGAGAAGCGCCCGCCAGCAGCGCATTGATATCAACCGGAATCTCAACGTCCAGCGGCTTGCCATTGATCGCGCCCGCCAGCACTTGCTTGACCACAAGATTGCCGGCCAACTCCAAAATCTGAGTCAGCAACGGCCCCAACAGGTCCTTGACCGCCCCAATCGCATCGCTGGCCAGCTGACCGGTGGCGCACAGCTCGCATTCCAAGCACGGCGCTTCTAGCAAAAACTGGTCGGTGCACTCCTTGAGCGCGCAGTCTTTGGCCAGCGCAAAGCCAATGTCGTGCAGAACCGGTTTGGCGACCTGTACTTCGATCGCCAGTTTGCCAGCGCTATCGACCCCCAGCACCACATCCAAGGTCCCCGAAAACGTCGCCAAATGCGGGGTCTGGCTGCTCACACCTAGGCCGTTCTTGAGGTGACACGCCGCGTCGGAATCTAGGCCAATCACACTGACCGCCCCGAATACCACACCCTTTTGGGCTCCGATACGCGCGTGATCAAAGGACAATCGAATGCGCGCTGGAATGCTGCCATCCACCAACTGCATGCTGGCCGACTTGAGGTCAAAAGTGATGACCAAGTCGCGCACGCCCGCTTTGCCATTGAAAATGCCCAATCCGCCAGTGAACTGAAGCGGTTGCGGGCCCAGTACTTTGGCCACATCGATTACGGCCACGTTACCGCCGCCACCGCTATTGCCACCCAGAACAACTTGCAGGACCTGGACTAAGTTGGCTGCGATAAGGTCAAAACCGTGCTGGGTGATCCGCGCTTGCACCACCGCTGGTGTGACTAATTCGACGGGCGTTTGCGGTTTGGGCAGCGGCCCGTTGCAGCCATTGCAGGTCTGACCGCCGCAGGCGACCAGCGCAAGGGGCAGCCACAACACCGCACGGCTCAGGTGTCGCTGCCAGCGTCCTTGCACGCGGGTTAGGGCCCGCGCAAAATCAAGTCGATTTTGCCCTCCGGCCCATTGCCTGCTTGGTGGGTCGCTAACTCGCGGCTTTGCAAGCCGACTCGACGCTCCGTTTTTATCGCGGATCGATCGAGTAATTCTTGCTTGGGCCCTTAGCGGGAGCCACGCCACCATGCGCCTAACGACCTGTTTCTAAGTGGCTTGAGGTAAGCACAGGGATCCACCAAAGAATCAGTGATTTGGGCGTGGTCAGCACTGGGTTAGCGCCGCTCGTCCTGACTTGCCGGAAACAACAACGAGCGCGAAGTCCTGTCCGCAGAGCAGGTTAGGAACTGTCCCACAATAAGTCATTGTGGGACTGGTTCCGTTTGCTTGCTTTGTTGGTCGCTAAGCTCGCGTCCTGAAAGGCGGACTCGCCGCTCCTGTGTTGCCCAGATCGATCGAGTTATTTGAGGACCGTTCCTTAGGACACTACCTTGTTGCGGCCATCGCGCTTGGCGCGGTACAGGTTTTCGTCTGCCAAACCGACCAGATCCTCAAAACGCCCCATTTCTGTGGTCAACTCGGCGACCCCTAAACTAGCGGTCATTTTCAGGGTATTTCCTTCAAATTCAAAGGAATGCCCCATGATCAGCGTCCGCAGCGTCTCGGCGAAGGTCGAGGCCTTTTCGCTGTTCATTTCCGGCAGCACGATGCAGAATTCTTCGCCGCCGTAGCGGGCAAACATTTCCTCTTTGCGAATGCGAGTGCCGATAATCTTGGCCATTTCGCGCAACATAAAATCGCCCATCAAATGGCCAAAGCTGTCGTTGACCCGCTTGAAGTGGTCCAGATCGAGCATGATGACTGTTAGATCGCGCTGGTAGCGCTTGGCGCGCGCAAACTCCTTGTCCAAGAATTCGTTCAAGGCGCGCTTGTTGGCAATCTGAGTCAGGCTGTCTTCAATAGTAAGTCTATAGATCTCTTCGTGAAAAGCCGCTTCGATGTTGTCGCCACACAGGTACTTGAGAATCGTGTCGCCGACCTGAATGTAGTCGCCAGAAATCAGCTGCGCCGAGCCTTGGACCTGATTCTGATTGCGATACGTGCCGTTGGTGCTCATGTTGTCGACAACACGATGGCCACCCTCGCACGCCTCTACTTTGGCGTGATAGCGCGAGATGCTGTCGTGTTTGAGCGCAATCGTACTCTCAGGATCGCGGCCGATCGTCGCGGCTTCGTCGGTCAACGTGATACGGCGGCCAATTTCTGCCCCGCGCACCATCACCAAAAAGGCATCTTTGGACACCAAGCCGGCAACCAAATCGCGCACTGAGGTGATGCGGGTCTGACCGTCTATGCCGGTCGTCCGCTGGGCAGGAACTTGGGACATCAGCAAACCTGAACTCGGTGGGGCGGACCGCAGGAGGAAAACGTGCCCAACAGCGAAAACTGTATAACAGCGTGAGCCAACTTGATCAACCGCAACCGACTGCCGCGATTGCCCGCTTTGGGCGCAACTGTGCGTCGGCACTCCAGTCGGATGTTCAACAGCCTCAAGGCCGTTTCCACTTTCGGTTTCGCTTCTGCTTGCCCAGTGACAGAGAGCGACAGAGCACTGGCATCCGAAATCGGGGTTCGCGGCAATTTCGGTGGTGAACTTGGGCCTGCCGGGCGACCGATCCCAAGGCGCTAGAGAGTTCCGCATGCCGCCAAATCGGCACCCACGATGCATGAAACTCCTTGAGCGGCATGTGGAATGTGGGCCGCAGCTACGGACCACCGCGGGGGTTTGGGGGCGGCGCGCCCCCAAGTTTCTAGTTAGCCGATCAAATACGATTTGCTCGGCGTCTCAGTGCTTGCTTTGTGGGTCACGAGCCTGCGGCACTTATTCAATTGCCTGCGGGTTGGCGTCAGGCCGCTCCGTTTTGTTTGGGAATTCTTTGAGGGTCGGCGCTAATTGGTCGGGTCTCTAGGTCGGCAGCGGACGTCGAGCCTACTCGTGTTGGCGCGCTGGAGGCGTCCGGGCGATCTAGTCGTCGCGATCGCGCAACCATTGAACCAAAGTATCAATGTAGGTCACCACCGGAGGGCAACTCAGACCGCCCAAAAGCGAGCGCGAGCGGGCATTGTCAAACCGGACGTCGTTTTCAAACCAACTGAGCAGCGCGTGGTCGTGGCGGGTCTGTCCGGAAAGCGTAGGCAGTTTGGCCAGCACGAGCCCAAGCCTGCTTTGGAGCGTGACTACGGGTCGCGGGCGCCCCGCCGCGTCGGCAACAGCGTCAAAAAATGCCCGCGCTGTCAGCGGGCGTTCGTCGACAACGTGAAAGGTGCCGCCAATGGCATCGGCATGGCGGGTGAGGCGAACAGCAGCTGCTACAGCGAAATCGACTGGGACAACGTGCAGTACATGCGCTCCCGCCACCGGAAGGCGTACCGCATCAGGCGTGTGCACAATGGCGCTCGCCACCGCGTAGACGCCATCGACACGGGCGGCTTCACCCGTGCGACTATCGCCCAGCAAGTTGGGGACCCGCACCACCGTAATCGGCAACTTGGCCATCGCCGATCGCGCCAGTTCTTCGGCCTGTGCCTTGGTTTTTTCATAAGGATTACGAAAAGTTTGGCCCTTGAGCAGCTGGTGCTCAAAAACCGTGCCGGTGCGATTGCCGGCCACAAAAACCGTAGACCACACGCAAACTCTCTTGAGCTGGCGCATGCCCAGAGCCAATTCCAAGACTTCGCGCAGGCCATCGACGTTGACTTGTCGCATCCGCGGCGCCTGCACGCCATGGTAGTGAATCGCCGCTAAGTGATGAATTTCGCACACATCTGCTTGAAGCCGACACACCGTCGGCCCGGATAGACCCAAGTCCAAGGCCAAAATATCGCCACACAACACTTCAAGGCTTCCGCTGGCCGTTTGGCTGATTTCGTCCGCCAATGCTTTAGCTTCGCTACAGAATTTGTCGCGTGCCAACAACAGCACATGGTCGCCGCCGCTCGCCAGCTCAAGCGCAACTCGCCGCGCCGCGTCCAGCGGGAATCCCGTAACCAAGCAAGTTCGCAGTGGCGTCATGGCACCTTAAAGGCGTGAGTGCCGGTCAAATCGGCCAGCGAACACCAGTCCGTCGCCAAGTTGCTGGGCGGCTACGGCTCGGTCAATGCCCGGCGCTGGCGCAGTTTCCGCCACTTAGCCGCCACCAAGCCGCCAACTGGGCAGTAAACTCGTTCAGCGAGCCACTATTGTCAAACACTGTAGTCACTAGTCGCTGCCAATCCTGCGGCGAACGCTGCGCATCGAGGCGCGCCTGGGCCTGTGCCAAGGTCAAACCGCGCACGCTCATTAGTCGGTCAATTTGGACCGCCGAGCTCGCGGTGATCGCCAGAGTTTCCTCACATAGATCATGTAGTTGCATCTCAAACAACAGCGCAGCGTCGATCACAAAAACGCCAGCCGGACTTGGATCCTCGCTCGCCCATTGGGCCACTTGTTCCTTGACCGTGGCGACCATCGGCGGATGTGCGATGGCATTCAGCGCCAGACGAGCTTGTGGCGCCGAAAACACAATGGCCGCCAAACACTTGCGGTCCAGACTGCCGTCGCTTGCCACGATAGTTGGGCCAAATGTTGCGATCGCCTGGGCCATGGCCACGCTGTTGGGTTGCCAAAGCGCATGGCCAACGGCATCGACGTCGCAGTGCCGTGCCCCCCATTGGCGCAGCAAGGCCGCCGCGGTCGATTTGCCGCAAGCAATGCCGCCAGTTAGACCGACAACGCCGCGCGTCACCGCAATCAGGCTCTAGCTGCCTTTCTGAAAGATGTAGCTTTGGCTGAAAGTTTGCGGACTGGGCAAGTTCGGCAAGCCACGAATCGAGGTGAACTTGCTCTTGATGCAGTCTTCAAACGAGCCCTGAGCGCCCGACACGCTGACATCGGTAATGGTACCGGCCATGCCAACGGTGAATGTCACTTTGACTTTGCCGCTAATATCGGGATTTTCGCGCAAGGCCTGCTCGTAACAACGCTGAACTGCGGAGTTTTTGCGCTGAATCACCCGGGCAATTTCTGTCTTGCCTTCGCCATCGCCGTCCATACCGCCGGTCTTGAGGACAACCTGAACGGTCTCTTCCTTTTTCTTTATTTCGGTCTTGGCGGCATCCTGATCGCGATCGCCAAAGCCGCCACTCTTGCCCGCATTGACCTTTTCAACAGTACCACCGCCAGCGCCTGAGCCCGCGGCCAGTCTGACACCTGATCCGACGCCGGCGGCATCATCGGCACCCTCGCCCGAGCCACTAAAGGTGCGGGCGACGACGTCTCCGGCCTCTCCTTCACCCGCTTCTTGAAAAAACTTGGTCTTGAAAGCGCCGGCGACCGTGTCGCGCTCCACCCGCTGGCGGGCCTGAGCCTTTATTTCGTCGGGATTCAGCTGTTTGCCAGCCGACTGAGGCTTGACTTCCTTGGGTTTTTCGGGCTTCTTTTCGTCCTTCTCCTGCTCCGCCTTGGCCTTGGCCGACAAGATATCCACTTCGGGCTTCTTTTCCTCTGGCTTGGGCTCCTCTTTTTCTTCCACCTGGACATCGTAGATCGACTGCTGGCGCTCTTCTTCTTCTTGAGCCCGCTGCATGAACTTAGTGTGCGTTTCGTAATAAATTTGGGCTTGAGCCACAATCGAACCAAACAGCAAGAACGAAATCGCCAGCGACACCGTCCAAGCCGAGTCAGCCCAAAGTGAGCCAAAAATCTGGCCCGCCAGTGTCTTGCGTGGCATCGCCGGCACCGTCACCGACTGTCGAATGACCTGAAACAGCAGCGTGTAGGGTCCCAACGACGCCCGACCGCGGGACTTGATGGGCAACTTGAGATGCAAGGTGTCGCCTTGCTGCGAAACGTGCTTCTTGCTGACCAGCTCCGCCAAATCCATCGGCACGCCGTCGATGGCGACCTTGAGCAGGCAGTCCTTGGGCAGTTTTACGTCAAAATTATTGGCATTTTTAGCGCCATAGAAGACCGCGGCCTGCCCCTTGTAATCGACGTCGGGCAGCACCAGTGTGTCGCGCTTGCCTGGCCCGATCGAGACAGGATGGCCCAACTCAAACAATTGATCCGAAAGCAAGCGGGCATCGTGAACCAAGCCGACGCGCAGCACTGTTCGTTCACGCGTAATCGTCGGCACCGAGTCGCCGCGCACGAACTGGAACATGACGATGATGTCGCCCAACGCCAGAGAACCGCCGTTGAACGGTTCCGCTGGCAGGCACTTGACGCCCCGAACCATGACGGATTGTTGCTTGCCACCATCGGCCGCGCCAGCTGGGCCGCCGCGCAAGGTAATGGCGTGAGCAGGATCGGGCGGAACCACAACGTGATACGCACCGGCCTGAATAACGGCGACCGCGACTTGAGCAGGGAAATCAGGGTAGTCGGTGCCATTGACCTGAACAGTACAGTCCGAACGGGTGCCGATCGACACGTCGATGCGGCGATCGAGTACGCGCTCGGCGACCACGTGGCCGCGGTAGACAACCCCGATGCGCAATACGCGGTTCGTATCCAGACCCATGTCTTCTCGCTTCCGGTGCAGTGCCGGTGGTTCAAATGGCGGCGGCATGTACTGCCATCAACTAGCCGTGATCTCAGCTACTTCTGGTCTCAACTACTTCTGGTCTCAACTGTCTCGTGAAGATGCGGGGTCGTTTCGATGTGCCGCGCCCAGTGCCGCGCCCAGTGCCGCGTTTGTTGCCGCGTTTGTTGCCGCGTTTGTTGCCACGTTTGTTGCCACGTTTGTTGCCGCGTTTGTTGCCGCGTTTGTTGCCGCGTTTGTTGCCGCGTTTGTTGCCACGTTTGTTGCCACGTTTGTTGCCGCGTTCGGCCCCGGTGTTGCGGAGGCGAAGACCCAGTTTGGACCTGAAAGTGAACGCTCAGGCAGGCGGATCGGCGTGCGTTACCTAAAACTGATGTAAACGTACAGAATTTTCAGTTCGAACTTGTCAGCTTTGCCCGACACAGGCTCCGTGAACGGTCGTCGCGTTTGCCTAAGTGATTTGCTAAATTGTCAATCCTACTGCGAACTTGCAGGCGTTTTGCCTACCGTCGCCGCCAATGATGGTAGTTGCGCTCGTCACATAGTGTCAAACCCATTCAGCGGCACCCAGAACGACTGGACTTGATGCCGCGGCCCAAGCTTGGGTCACAAAGCCGTTGCGCATGCCCACTAGGTGCGACGAATCGGCAGCGCAAATGATCTAGGAGCGCTACGGTGCTAACAATCGAACACGAAATGACAACGACTAGTGACCGCATTGCGTGATCGGATTGTAGGGCGTCGCTCCGCGATGAGTTGGCGGCGGCCGCAAAACCGCGACACCGCAGATTAGTCGCTGGGCCGGTTCACCCATGAGCGAAGCCGACCGTGATGACGGCGCCTTGGCTTGGCGGGCACAGGCCGGCGAAAATGAACAATTGAGGGCGATGAACGCGACAAACGCGTTCTGCGCACACTTCTACCTGGGCGCCCGGCTGGCTGGCAACGGGGTCTGTCGCCCGCGATCCCCCGCTTTGGGCGCATCTCGGCGTCACTGCGTCACTTTTCTGTCAGGGACGTACGAGAGTACGGCTCTGGCAGAAAAGCTCCTTGCTCCTTGTCGAGCGACAGCGAGCGACAGCGAGCGACAGGGCACTGGCATCCCAAATCGGGGGCCGCGGGGAATTTCGATGGGGAATCCTGGTCGCAGCGGTGAGTGCGGCGGTCGGGTGAAAAGCAGGAGCGTCAAGGCCCCAAGCTGGAGCGCCCTAGCCCAAAAGGCCGAACAAGAATGACCCGATCGATCCGCGATAGGAACGGAGCGCCAAGTCGGCTTGAAAAGCCCCTAGTTAGGGATCCACCAAACAGGCCATGGGCGGAGGTGTAAATCGACTCGATTTTACGCGGGCCCTAAAGGGCAGCAGGCCAGCGAACGGCATGGTCACTGTTGGCGTAGTCTCAACAGCATCAATAGCGAATTGGGCGATTCGCCCGCTAGAGACCCGACCAATTAACGTCGAACCTCAAAGAATTCCCAAACAAAACGGAGCGGCCTGACGCCAACCCGCAGGCCACTGAATAAGTGCTGCAGGCTCGCGACCCACAAAGCAAGCACTGAGACGCCGAGCAAATCGTATTTGATCGGCTCTCTAGTTACCTTTGGAGAATACGTAGCTCTGGCCAAACGTCTGCGGCGAAGCCAGAACCGGCAGGCCGCGGATGCTCTCGAATTTAGCCTTGATGCAGTCCGCAAAACCACCAGTGGCGCCCGATACGCTGACATCGGTGACCGTGCCTTCGGTGCCCACGGTGAAGGTGACTTTAACCTTGCCGCCCACGTCTGGATTGTCGCGCAGCGCCTGCTCATAGCACTTTTGCACCGCGGAATTCTTGCGCGACACAACTTTAGCGACATCGGCTTTAGATTCGCCAGAGCCTGTGGTGTCGCCAGACATCTTGATGACGACCGCTGCTTCGGTTTTCTTGACTTCGGTCTTGGTGGCGTCTTCTTTGCGCTCAAAGCCAGCCGACTTGCCCTTGACCACTTTTTCGACCGTGCCGCCAGCTTTGGCTCCCGCGGCTAGCTTGACGCCGCCGCTACCAGGACCCTTGTCGCCACCTTCACCATCGCCAGCGCCGCCGAAGTTCTTGGCCACCACGTCGCCCGCTTCGCCTTCGCCAGCTTCCTGAAAGAACTTGGTCGACCCGCCCAAACCCTTGAACGCTCCGGCAACCGTTTTTTCCTCGATCGCTTTGGTCGCGCGGGCTGTCTTCTCCGTCGGGTCAATCTTTTCGCCGACCGACTGGGGTTTTTCAACCTTGGCTTCGGCCTTATCCTCTTTCTTCTCGACTTTTTCTGGCTTCTTTTCGGCTTTCTTTTCGACTTCCTTGGGGACGATCGCCGTTTCGACTTTTTTGACTTCCTCGATCTTAGGCTCTTCGACCTTAATTTCCTCTTTCATTTCAAGGATCTGTTCAAAAGAGCCCCGCGCAACTTGCTCCTCAGCGCGAGCCTTGAGGAACGCGCCGGTCGTCTTCTCAAAATAGTGGGCCTGGAAAATCACGCCCAAAATCAACAAGAACGACACTCCAAACGAAATCCACCACGCCGGTTCGGCCAACACGCCCGCCACCACCTTTTCGCTCAAGGTGCGTGACGGCATGGCCGGGATCGTCACCGACTGCTTGACCACCTGAAACAACAGGGTGTGTTGGCCCATCGTCGCCCGACCGCGGGTGCCCAAGCCCAAGTGGCACACCATGTCGGTGCCTTCTTTGCGGGCCTTGCCCTTGGCTTCCAACTCCTTGATTTCCATCGGGGCGCCGTCGACTGCCAGACGGATCTTCATGCCGTCGGGCGCGCGCATCGAGATCGAGCCGTCTTTGTGGTTGAGGAACGTCAGGCTTGGGCCCTGATAGTCCTCGTCCGGCAGCACAATGGTGTTAATCCGATGGATACCAACGGAAACTTCTTTTTCGTCCGGATAAATGCGGTCGTCGATCAGGCGGTCGTCGTAGACCAACCCAAGGCGCAAGACGGTGCGCTCGCGGGTGATCATGGGAATGGTGTCGCCGCGGACAAACTGAAACATCACGGTGACTTCACCGGCGACCATCGAACCGGCGGACACGGATTCGACCGGGATCGCCCGGCGGCCTTTGATGCTTTTGGGCTCGCCCGGATTCGCCGCACCGCGCAGGCTGATTTTAGCGTTCGGATCCGCCGGCACCACCAAGTGGTACTGGTTGTTCTCGATCACCAAAAAGTCAATAAATTCAGGGAAGTCTGGATGCGACTTGGGCGCAACATGAATCGTAGAGCCCGCGCGACGGCCAATCGAGATGTCGATCCGGCGGTCAATGAGCTCTTCATGAATGATACTGCCACGGTAGACGATGCCAAGTCGAAGGTGGCGGTTCGCGGAGCTCATAACGACCTCATTTGGCAACTGACCGCTGTGCGCGGCCTGCTGCGCGGTAAACTAACCCCTGCTGCGGGGTAAACGAACCCCTGCTGCGGGGTAAACGAACCCCTGCTGCGGGGTAAACGAACCCCTGCTGCGGGGTAAACTAACTAGAGCGGGCACCCGCTCAACACCGATTCGACGGCCAACGCGGCGTTGAGATCCAACGTGCACGCGATCGAGAGCCGCAACGCCTGTGAATTCTCACAACGACCGCACCAGTCCAAATGCGAGCGCCGCCGCATGACTGGCTACCAAAGTGCCAAAAACGCGACGACAGGCATCCTAGCAAAGCTAAAACAGGATAGGCGCGCCTGTCAAACAATTGCGAAGCTGTTGGCTGCAGTGTTGCAAATGAACACTCGGCGGCCGCGGCACATTGGCCGGGAAAACTGCAACGGTTGTGCGCAGGCTACACCGACAAAGCACAGTAATCGTCCAATCTTTGTGCCGGTGCGCAGGCCGTGCTACTTTACAGGCACTGCGCGCGGTGGCCGCTCGCTGCGCGATGGCCGAGGAAGCAGTTGATGCGTGTTTGTCCTCGTTGTGCCAGCGAAACTGAACACGAAGTCTGCCCGACGGACGGTACGCAGACGGTGTCTGTGAACGACGATCGGCGCACGTATGAACTAGGCACGGTCATTGGCAGCCGCTACCGCATCGACGACGTGATCGGCATCGGTGGCTTTGGCGCGGTGTACCGTTGCACCAATTTGGCCATGCAGCAGACCGTTGCGGTCAAAGTGTTGCGCACCGAGCACCTCAGTAGCGTCGAGCACGTCAAGCGCTTTAGCCGCGAAGCGCAGGCCGTCAGCAGGCTGAAACACCCTAATACAATTCACACTTTTGATTTTGGTACCCATACCGACGGGGCCTTGTATTTGGCTATGGAGTTTTTGGAAGGCGAAACGCTGGCCGACCGCATCGATCAAAAACGCAGTCTGTACTGGGAAACGGCCGTCCATATCGCCGTACAAGCGTGTCATTCGCTGACAGAGGCCCATGGGCACGGGTTGGTTCACCGCGACTTGAAACCGGAGAACTTCATGTTGATGCCGGTGGCCGGCGACCCGAACTTTCTAAAAGTATTGGACTTTGGCATCGCCAAGTTGCAAACGGATCCGACCTCGCCCCGGCAGTCCAACTTGACCGAGTCCGGCATGATCATGGGCACGCCGACCTACATGTCACCTGAGCAAGCGAAGGGCGAGTCCATCGACGGCCGCAGCGATGTGTATGCTCTTGGCGTTATGCTCTATGAGATGTTGACGGGCAATGCGCCGTTTGACGACGAGACGGCGATGAAAATTCTGGTGGCGCATATCAACATGCCACCCAAGCCGTTTTTTCGTTCGGGTGGTCCCGACGATGTGCCTTTTGAGGTCGAGCGCGTGGTGATGCAGTGCCTCGAAAAGGACCCATCGCGCCGCCCGCAGACCACGGTGCAACTGGTCGATCGCTTGGTCTCGGCTACTCGCAAAGCGCGCGAACCGGCAGAAGCTCGCGCCCGCGAGGCAGACCTCACGGCCTCTTCTGGAGCTGATGGGCTCAGTGGTGCCACTGTGCAACTTGCTCGATCTGAAGTCGCCGCGCTGGCAGGTTCAGTACAGCATGTTTTTGGTTCAGCCAGCAGTTCATCCACGGGTATCGCACAGTTTGTGCACCCGACTGGTCCACTACCCGCACACGCGAATCGCCAACACCTGCAAGTGATTCCCGACCGGACTGGGTACTTCGTGGCCGCAGGCGCGTTGGCGGCAGTTGTTCTGGGTGTCGGTGTTGCGCTTAGTCTTGGCGATCCAGCGCGCGAACAGGCACCAACCGTACCCGTCGCCGCGCCTTTTCGGGCCGACGTCCGGTCACCTGCCGGGCCTGGGCCTGCTGCTGGGGCGCTAGCGCCTACTGTGGCTGGAGCGCCTGCAGCGGCGAAATTGGCCGGGACGCCCGTGGTTGGACAGCCATTGGCAGTAAACCCATCGATTGTGCAGGGTGTTCCGCCCCCTGGCGGCCAACCTCAAGCCCCAGCACCGGGGGTCGCAGCTGGCGAAGGTCCGGCACGGCCAGCGGAAGTTGGATCCGCAGCCGGTCGCCAACCTGCAGTTGCTGCGCTGGGAAACAGTGGCAAAATCGAAGCGGCCAAGGTTCGCCCTGCGGGCGCTGGTGCATCGGTCGGAGCCCCCGCCGGTGCGCTAACACCGCAACCGGCCAAGGCTGAAGCGCGGGCCGCAGCGGAACGGGCGGCGGCAGCCAAGGCTTCGGCCGAAAAGGCTGCACTCGACAAAGCCCTAAAGGAAAAGGCGGCGGAGGAAAAGGCCAACCACGACAAGGCCGCCGCCGACAAGGCGAATGCAGAAAAAGCCACCGCCGCCAAGCCTGAGGGCTCTAAGGGTGGCAAAGACGACTTTCGTCTCGACGACGATAACAAGTAACCGCATGAATATTATAATGATATGCAGCAAAGCTTTGCTGCGCTTGGCGGTCCTTGGCGCGACGTTGGCCGCGGTGCTGCCTGTCGATTCGTTTGCCGAAGAGCCCATGAATTTGGACGAGGAAAAGGCCCGCGAGGAGTCGCGCGAGTATTTCAAACAGGGAAAAAATGCTTTCAAAGCCGGCGATTACGATGCTGCGCGTGAATTGTTTCAAAAGGCCTGGGCGCGCTACGACAAAGAGTCACTGATCGCGCTGGCGCTGGCCAAAGCCTATGACCGCGCGACCCAGTTGGAAAAGGCGCTGATCTACTACGACCATTTCTTGCGGTTGGCCCCAGTGAACAAGGACTATGTGCAAGATCGCGAGTTGACTGTGGCGCGGGCGGCGGCGATTCGCGACATTCTCAAATCGCGGCCGGGAATCCTCAAATTCAAAGGGTTGCCGAGCGGCGCCAAGCTCGAAGTCGACGGCAAGCCCTGCGATGTCGATGCCGCTGGCGAAGTCAAAGTAAGTGCGGGGACGCATTCGGTGCGGGTGACTATGGACAAGCGACTGCCTTTTGATCGCGCGGCCGTGGCGGTGGGCCCGGGTGAAGTCAAGGAAGTCGAGGTGGTCATGGTTGCGCCGGTGGACCCAGGTACATTGCCCCACGATCACAAATGGACGTGGCGAGCAGGTCTGGCAACGACCGTTGGTCTGGGCGCTACGGGCATTATCGGGGCGGTGTATTGGCTGCGGCTCAGTGAATACACCGGCCGTTTCAATCCGGACACCGGTCAGCCGCTGGAGGAAACGCGCAAGGAATACCTCAACTCGGAGGGCCAACCGTGCCGTCTAGGGTACCCGGACAGTAAGACCAAGCTGCCCGAATGCGCTGCGGCCCTGCAGGAAGGCAATGAGCGGCGGGCCAGCGTCAATGCGATGTCGGTGGCAACGGTTGCGGCAGGCGGCCTGACGGTGATGCTGGGTGTAGCCACTGCATTCGCTGCGTTGTCGGCGCCCCCGATCTACCCCGGAACAGCGGAAAAAACCACAGCGGCCGTTCCGTCGTGGACATTGGTGCCAGCCTGGTCGCCCAATGCCAGCGAAATAGCTCTGCTAATTCGGTTTTGATTACCAAACTGTCGCTCAGTTTGCGCAGATGTAGGCGCGACGGTCGCGGGCAACGAGACACCGAAGCAGGCAGCTCAATCCAGGTCTAGCCACGGACTTTGCCGAATAACTGCAGCCTGTTGCGCGGTAATCACCTTGCTATGAGCCTGCGGCGACCAATACATCAGGTTGCCGTCTTCACCTTTGCCGGTATCGGTCAGTTGGTCGGCAAGGGGCGGTCCTCGGGCGCTTGGCGGCTCCTCTGTGTGAAACAGGCCAAGGTAGTGCCCGATTTCGTGCGCAATGGCCACCCCAAGCCGATCAGGTTGGCCCGGCTGCAGCTTGATCGCGACCACGACCCCAGCCTGAGCCGAGCCACGCTGGCGAATCGGCCCTGGAATGCCACCAGAGAGGCCGGACATGGCCTGAGGGGCGCCGTCAGTTTCCAAGTTCAATTCTTGGACTAAGAACACATTGATGCCCAAGGGCGAATGGGCGCCAGACTTAAATAGTTCTGTAATGTCAGAGTCATCAGCATCGTGCCGCACAAACTGGGCTGCGTTGACGTCGACAAATGTGACAGCGATGTCCACCGCGATCGCGGCGAAGATTTCGCGGACAACGGCCACCGCCTCGGCGATTCGGGCGTGATTGGGCGCCAGTGCCGCGGTGATGCCCCCGGCGCCGGTCAGGCAAATGTTTATCGATAATCGTCCCTTGGATAAGGGTGGCGCCAAAACGGCGTCGACGGTTACCCGCACGGTCGCGCCACTGGGTAGTCTCTTGGCCGCCGTGGACCACGTATAACCGTACACGATGATTTCGTTTTTTCCGGCGAGGTTGACTGGCAGTGGCGCATTGGGCGCCAGCGCGACCTGCTGTTCGGGCCGTTCGGCTTGGCGAAAAGTGCAGCCATCGACGCACAGCGCCGGGGCAAACGGTCCGGCCAGCCAGCTGGGAACGATCAGGTAGGGGCCGCCGCCCGACTGCCAGCGCAACAAGGCCAGATGCACGCCGGTTGGTCCCGAGGTCGTAACCGCCGCGCTCGCTGTGCCTGTGGGCAACGAAAATGCCACCGGCTTGCTAGAGCCTGTGAGCGGATCGAGCGCAATTTCACCGAGATCAAGGTGAAAAAGGCGGCCTGGGGTCGTTTCTGCCAACGCGAGTTCTTGGGTTTGTCCGTCGCCATGACCATCGATTGCTGAGGTGTCGCCGTCTGGCGTCGCCGCTAGCGGACCGGTGCACGCGATGGCAACTGCGGTGATCAACAGGCAAACTACACCCTGGGCCACTAACCTAATGCATGGACTGGCGAATTGCCCTAGTTGTCGAACAATCCGCATGCAATCCCGAACCCGCAACGGCCGTCGCTGCGATTGCACTAGGGTAGCGCAAGGCGTCTCTAAGTCCACGCTGGCCGCGTTCCGGGCGTTGGGAATAATTCCGTGTCGTTGGTGTTTTGACCGGGTACTCAGTCGGATCCTCCCTGCCCTCCGCTGAGTACGTTCGGTGCATCTGCTGGGCCCGGCCGCCAGCCTCCTCCCCGACCCAATTGGCGGTCGGGCCCCAGATGCAACCGGCAAAAAGCCAACATACCTAAGAGGGTGTTTACATTCATTGCCGAAGCGAGCGGAAACAGGCGCCGCAAGGCGAGGCGGAGGCACTCTGACGACTGAGACGCACTTGTAGTGCGTCGCAAGGAGGAAGAGGGCTGACAACAAAGCATGGCGGGGTCGATGAGTCCAGCGAACTCATCGACGCATCGACGGGTTACGCGCAGCAGGCGTTTGAAGATCAACACCCTCTAAGGAACTGTCCTCAAATCACTCGATCGATCTGGGCAACACAGGAGCGGCGAGTCGGCCTTTTAGGACGCGAGCTTAGCGACCAGCAAAGCAAGCACACGGAACCAGTCCCACAATGACTTATTCTGGGACAGTTCCTAATCTAACTAGACACTTGAGGGCGCATTGCCCCCCAATCCTTGCGGTGGTCCGCAGCCGCGGTCGACGTTGCACATGCCGCTCAGAGAGTTTGATGCATCGAGGGTGCCGATTTGGCGGCGTGCGGAACTAGTCACAATCCTGCAGGCCGCAAACCCGCTCCGGCCCAAGTGCACTTGCTTTGGCTATCTTGACTCCTGATCGGCTTGGCCCGTCGTCTACCCGGGTCATCGGTCACTTTGGCTTGGCCATAAGCGTCGTCACCCAAAATTCCGTGATTGAGAACGGCCGCCGCAACCTTATCGTCGCCATTGGCAACCAACAGGCGCGCCAAGCGTCGCGCTCAGTCCCTTGACGTTTGCTTCTTGGGTTCTGCGGCCTAAACTGCACCGCCGCTCGTGCAATCGTGTTTGGGTCGTTTCCTTCAATTTGGAGCAGATTTGCAGGATTATGGCCAATTGGTGAGGACACTAGCGTTGACGGTATGGGCCGCCGTCGCCCTGGTCGGCCGACCTGCCCTTGGCGGTGATTACGATCGCAATGAGGTCAGTGCCCGCGAACTTGCGGTTGCCGTCGCCATCTTGCCCGATGATCTCGATCGGCGTGCAGTGGGCCCGTGCACTGGGGTGCCGACCAAGACCTGTTCCAACTTGATCCAAGCAATCGGCGTCGTCGTCCGCGGCAGTGCGCGGCGCCACCGAGGCAACCTGTATGTCGGCACCGAAGCGTGGTTGGGCCTGCATGTTCCGCAGCAGCAGTTCTCCGGCGGGCCCGTGATCGGCGTCGGCGGCGCCGTGGGTTTCGAGTCGGCAGCCGATGGCTTTCGGCGTTTGCGCGGTTATGTGGAAGGTGGAATCGGCCTGACTTGGTCAGGAACTGCGCCTTCGGACCTTCTCAAATTTCACGGCGAATTTGGCATCCGCTATCAAGTTCAGCAATTTGACAGGCCGCACGCTTACTTGCACATCGGCGCTCGCGCCATGACCAACTTCAATAATTTCGGTGGCGCCATGGTAGCCGGCGTTGGTTGGGCCTTTGACTGACGGGATCTGGCGATCAGATGGGGATAGGCACAGGGTTTGGAAAGCCGATCAAACCGGAATTGTGCGCAGGCTCCTTGCAATCTCAGGGTCGCCAGCACTCGCTAAGTGTGCAACCGCCAGAGGGCCGGCGTCTCGCCGCTGTATTTCTTGTTCAGCAATTCTCGCCGATGTGGCCTTTATTGGTCAGGTTTGGGCGGCTTATTTGCAGGGTCGCCACTTCGCAGTCCCACCCTGTTGCCTCCGGCCTGACGCTACTTGCCCATGTCGATAGGACACCCAATGCGATCGCTAACCAGGCCCGGCTTGGCTGTCCGCGTGCCTAAGAGGGTGTTTACATTCATTGCCGAAGCGAGCCCAAACAGGCGCCCGCAAGGCGAGGCGGAGGCACTCTGACGACTGAGGCGCACTTGTAGTGCGTCGCAAGGAGCAAGAGGGCTGACAACAAAGCATGGCGGGGTCGATGAGTCCAGCGAACTCATCGACGGGTTACGCGCAGCAGGCGTTTGAAGATAAACACCCTCTAAGGGCCCCACCACAATTAACTCAACGACAGTCGTCTGGGTCGGAGCGGCGAGTCGGCTGAATAGACGCGAGCTTAGCGACCCACACAGCCAGCAAACGGGCGCAAACAAAATCGATTAGATTTTGTTGGTGCCCTAAGTAGAAACTCAGGGCCCGCCGCCGACAACTCCGCGGGCGCTCAGTGCCCCGGTCGCCATGCAACAAGCAAACACGGTTTATCTATCGAAGGACCAGCCGCGGCGTGCTGCAACTCACCTACGCGACTGCCGCTTCGCTTCGATGACGCTGGGCCGACGCTCGCAACGCCATAAGTTCGGTACGCGTAACCACCGCATGAACGGTGACCCCAGCCGCCGCCAGCGCCTCGCTGCCACCTTCCTCGCGATCGATGAGCGCGATCGCCGCAGTGACGATCAAACCAGCCTCGCGAGCCCTTTTCACCGCCAACAACGTCGAACGCCCCGTCGTCAGCACGTCATCGACCACCGCGACCAAACTGCCGGGCGCCACCGTCCCTTCGAGCCACTTGCCAGTGCCGTGGCCCTTCGCCTCTTTGCGCACCACAAACGCTTGCAGGCGCGTAGAGCGCCCAAAACTGTGGTGGGCGATAGCACAGGCGATCGGATCCGCGCCCAGCGTCAGCCCGCCTACCGCGCACACACCGAGTTCGCGGGCGACCTGATAGCCAAGCGCACCCACAAGTGTCTGGCCCTCGGCCGATAGCACGACTTTTTTGCAATCGACGTAATACGGCGACGTTGCTCCGCTGGACAGCACGAATGGCGGGTCTTCGCGATACACGAAGGCGTCAGTCAGGAGCAATTCCAGTAACCTATGTTTGCGCGGGTCCATGATTTCTCCGGTGCGGTTGCTGGCAAAGGTAGCCGCCCGCTGGCGCGCTGTCACCTGCTTGCCGGTCGGCCGGGTTTGACGATTGCCGCGCCGCCGTGTACCAAGGCGTGCCGGCCGCGCCGGGTTTTGGGAATTATGCCGCTTACTATCGCACAACTTCTGGATACCAAGAAGGTTTTGCTGTGCGTCGGCACCGGTGGTGTCGGCAAGACGACCCTGTCTGCCGCCCTGGGCATGGCGGCGGCACTGCGCGGGCGCCGGGTTCTGGTGTTGACGGTCGATCCTGCCCGGCGATTGGCGAACGCCTTGGGTTTGCAGGCGTTTGACGAGCACGTCCAGCGAATCTACCTGCCTAGCGACCCCGCCAATGGCCGCGCCGTGACCATGGATGCGTCCATGCTCGACGTCAAGCGGACCTTTGATCGCGTGGTCGGCCGCTATGCCAAGTCCGAGCAGAGCGCCCGCCGCATTCTGGAGCATCCGTTTTACGTTCAGGCGTCCACGGCGCTGGCCGGCTCGCAGGAATACATGGCCACGGAGCGCCTGTATGAATGCGCCACCTGTGGCGATTGGGACTTGGTTGTGCTCGACACCCCGCCCGCCGAACATGCGCTGGATTTTTTGGATGCTCCGCGGCGACTGATCGACTTGTTCGACTCGCCAGCGTTTCGCCGGGTGATCGCTCCGACGTCGCGGCTCAAAACCGGCGTATTTCGAAGCGGTTCGTTGGTCATGCGCGGGCTGCAGCGCTTCACCAGCGTTGAGATGTTCTCGAATTTGCTTGAGTTTTTTGGTCAGCTCGCCGAGACCTTCGATGGCTTTGTCGAGCGTGCCCGGCAAGTTCAGGCATTGCTGACCGGCCCAGATGCCGCGTTTGTGCTGGTTTCGGCCTGCGATCGCATGAGCACGGAGCAGGCTGTGTCTCTGTATGCTCAGTTGCGCGAGCAACGGATGGATCCTGCCGCGTGGTTGGTCAATCGCGTGCTGGCGGTGGATGTCGCGCTTGCTGACGACTCCGTGGACCTTGGCCAAGCATTGGGGCCTCAAGTCGCCGCCATGGCCGCGGCGCTGGGTGTCGACACCAGCCAGGCGCGCGTGTTGGCGGATTCAATCGCCGCAGTCGTGCGCAGCTTGGGGCACATGGCCGTTGCCGATGCCGCCGCGGTCCAGCGCGCCCAAGCCGCGGTTGGCACCGCGCTAACCGTGGTCGCTGTGCCGCGCCGGGACGAGGAGCCTTACAACTTGAAAGAGTTGTCGTCGATTGCCCAAGCTCTAGCGCCGGCCCATGCCCCAGCCGCGGCTGCGGGCGCCTGAGCCGTGGCCACTAAGGCCCCCAAGACTCAGCCGGCAGCCAAGCGCGCGCCCGCTGCACCTGTCGCCGGGCCTAGCCCTCGCCAGTACCGCTGGCTAGCGCCGACTCTCGCGGCAATGGTGGCTTTGCCTGCAGCCTTTTCGGCTCTCAATGGCGGCATCTACACCGGCAACGGTACCGACATGTACTCGTACCAGCTGCCGATGCGGCTTGCGCTGGCTGCGCAGTGGGCCTCCGACGGATTTCCATTATGGAATCCATGGTTGCTCGGTGGGGTGCCGACTCTGGCTGGTTGGCAGTTGGGCCTGTTGTATCCGCCCAATCTGCTTGCCGTAGTGATCGCGCCGCTGCACGGGACCGAGGCATTAGTGTGGTTACACTTGGCCTGGTTGGCTGCCGGCGGCGCCGTAGTGGCCCAAATCTGGCGGCCGGGCCTGCGCTGGTGGCAGGCGGCAACGATTGGTGCGTGGCTGGCAACTACCGGTCCCACGTGGGGCCACATTTGGGCTGGCCACGTCAGTTTGATCCAAGCGTGGGCGTGGTGGCCGTGGCTGTGGGCGGCGGCGATTCGGTTGGTCGACCGGCGCCAACTGGCTGACCTTGGCTGGGCGGCGACTGCGCTCGCGCTACAAGTGCTGGCCGGTCATCCGCAAATCACGTTCTATTGTTTGGTTGGGCTGTGCTTGGTCCTGGCAGTGCGAGTTTATCAACCCGTCACGCGACAACAGACCCCATCAGGACGATGGCTTGACCGCCAGCCGGGATCGGTCGCGGCCGTAGTCGCGGTGGCTGGCGCGGTCGGTGTGGCCGCGGTGTTGACCTTGCCGCAGTGGTTGGCCACCCTCGAGTTGGCGCCCGCCTTGAACCGCGCGCTGTCGACGCCGTTCGAAATCGCGACTGCCTATTCGACACCGGCTCGCAGCTTGTGGTCAGCCGTAGATCCGGTTCATTTTGGCGGTGTTGGATCGCACAAAGCCGACTTCAGTTACCACGAGACGCTAGCCTTTGTCGGTCCGGTCTGGCTGGCTCTGGCGGCCATCGGCGTATGGACCGCGCCGCGCCGCGCCTTGTTTTTGCTGGTGGTGGCGGCTTTTGCAGTCATTCTGGCTCTAGGTTCCTATGGCGGGCTGTTGCCGGTGTTGGCCGATGCGATACCCGGTTTCGGCAGTTTCCGCGTGCCTTCGCGCTGGCTGGCCTTGGCTACGGTCATCCTTGGCCTACTGGCCGCTGAGGCGCTGGCAGGTCGGCAGCAACCGGCTCCTGCCTCGGCTGGATGGTTGAGTTGGGGACCTAGTAGCTTGGCGATCATCGGTCTGGCTCATGGGTTGGCGTTTGCCGTTACCCACCTGCCAGCAACGGCCCGGACACCAAGTGCGCGCCTGCACTGGGCCGCAGACGACGCGACCGCGCTGGCGAAGTGGGTCGGTCCAGCGCATCGGTTGGCCACGGCGGCGCCTTTGCGCCAAACCAACTGGGGCGGTGCCGGCCAAGTGGCGGTTGCTGGGGGCTACGAACCGGCGATCACGGCCCAAACAAACTACTTTGCCAACAGATTGGCCGGTCGATCGGTTGATGGCTATGCCGTGATGTTTCAGACCAAACAGCCGAGTCCTTGGCTCGATCGAATGGCTGTGTCTCATTGTCTGGCCGACAGCCAAGATGGTGCAGCAGCGCGTAGTTTCGCGGCCTGGCCAATTGTGGGGCGGACCACCACAGGCAGTGTCGTGCGCGGCAATCCAAGGCCAAGATTGCGCTGGGAAGTGCCGCTCGCTGTCGTCGTACAACCCAATGCCGCAGCCGCTGTAGCCGCATTGGCCAACGCAGAAGCGACCACCGTGATCTTGGATCGGCCGTTGGTCCATACGCACGGCGCCCAAATTGAGCTCCACGTGGTCACCGATCGACCCGCTCATGTTGCCCTGCGCACCAGCGGTCAGGCCGCGGCGGTGGTGGTGCTGCGCGACGCCTGGGCGCCCGGATGGCACGCCTTTGTCGATGGGACGATCGTCGAAATGGCTATTGCCGACGGGATGTTCCGGGCGGTCTCCGTCCCTGCTGGCACCCACACCGTCGATTGGCGCTACCAGCCACTCGGGTGGTCGTGGAGCTTGTGGCCGGCGGGTTTGGCGTGGTTAGCCGTGATTGGGTGGTTGTGGCGCTCGCGACGATCGAAGCCGTCTTGACCGGGATCGCGGCTTGGTTACTATTCACACCGTGCGCCTACCTGCCGAAAAAACCTTGCTAGCCATTGAGAAAGCCGGGCCTCGCTATTTGCCGTGCCCCAAGCGCAAGGACCATGCTGACATTGCGGTCGACGTCTGCCGCAATCGTTGCCCGCACGTGCGTCGGTGTCCGGTTTTTCAGCGCTGGCTGCGCCCGCGGTTGGACCTGGGCTAAGAGCAGCGCAGCACTACCGCGATCCCCCGCTTTGGGCGCATCTCGGCGTCACTGCGTCACTTTTCTGTCAGGGACGTACGAGAGTACGCCCCTGACAGAAAAGCTCCTTGCTCCTTGCTCCTTGTCGAGCGACAGCGAGCGACAGGGCACTGGCATCCCAAATCG
>SHZD01000136.1 GCA_009692465.1 Myxococcales bacterium | reverse complement strand
GTGCGCCCGGGGCGTCACGCCGCTCCATTTTCGTTGGGGAATTTTTTGAGGTTCGGCGGCAATTGGTCCGGTCTGTGGAGAGCCAATCAAATAAGATTTGCTCGGCGTCTCAGTGCTTGTTTCGTGGGTCGCGAGCGTGCGCCCGGGGCGTCACGCCGCTCCATTTTCGTTGGGGAATTTTTTGAGGTTCGGCGTCAATTGGTCCGGTCACCCAGCGCCGGTCACCCAGCGCCGGTCACCCAGCGCCGGTCACCCAGCGCCGGTCACCCAGCGCCGGTCACTGCTAAAGCGCATCGGTGGCGTTCAAGTTCTCAGTCGGCCGCCACAGGACAGGTTTCGATCGGTCGCGGCGGTTCGGTTTTCGGTCAGTCACCCCAGTGCTCAGGCCAGCCGACACATCCACGCCGGGTCCACTTTTTGCGAGTCAACGCCGGTTGATTTGAACGCGCCTAGGTGAATTGAACGTCGTTTGGTGCCTGCGCCCCGGCGCCATACGCCAATGGCCGTGGCGAACCTGTGCCTGCTGGCCGCCAGTCGGAAAAGTTCGATCGGCTCCTCGTGCGCAAGACCAGGCCAGTCACGAATCAAGACCAGGCCAGTCACGAATCAAGACCAGGCCAGTCACGAATCAAGACCAGGCCAGTCACGTCTGGGCACGCACCGGATGCGACAAACTCGGAACCGGGCGCCGGCCACCGCTCCCTTTGAGCAACCTTGTCCCCTGCTAGTTTTAACGAACCTTGTCCCCTGCTAGTTTTAACGAACCTCGTCCCCCGCTAGTTTTAACGAACCTCGTCCAGTGCTAGCTTTGAGCAACCTTGACCCTACTGCACCGCGGGTGACCCATGCGCGACTTACTTGAATACATCGCGACCCTGCTGGTCGATTATCCCGAAGACGTCAAAGTGGACGAAGAGTTGGCGGGGGATAGCTGTGTCCTCAAGCTATCGGTGCGCCGCGAAGATGTCGGCAAGGTCATCGGCAAACAAGGCCGCACCGCTCGAGCCATGCGCAACCTCGTGATCGCTGCGGGCCAATTGCGCGGCCAGCGCGTCAGCGTCGCGGTCGTGGACGGCTAGTAGGCTAAACCCGAATTTCGCTCCGAGATGTCGTTGAGAAAGGCAAAGCAGTTATCCATGCGGTTTCGCCTACTAGTTGCTTGATTGGGTTAGGGGGCGCGCCGCCCCCTCGCGCGGTCATCCGCGCTCACCCCTGCGCCAGACCGCAGCCGCGGTCCGGCGTACTCCGCGCCGAATTCGCACCCCAACGCGGTGCCAATTTCGGACTTGGAGTACTAGGAGCGTGTCGGAGTATTCCGACTCGCTCCTAGCGCCGTCTGGCTAGACGGCGGCAACTGTCCGAAACTGCACGGATTTACTCCGGGCAGTTCTTGGACAGTTGAGAATATCTGAATGGCTAGGAGACTGTCAGATCGTAATAGATTCATTGTGTATAACCGGATAGACATTTAAAATGCGTTTGATTTCCGACACGCTCCTAGGCCTAGCCCATGGTTAACTGGATCACCGACTGCTCCGATTGGTTCGCTGGACAAGGCGCAAGCTCGCGTTTTTTCCAGCCGACTGGCGGCGGCGAGTCGAGGTTGGTCTCGCATTTGGGTGACTGTGGATAGCGCGGCCGATCAAGCACAATCGACGACCCACAGCGTCGATGCTGTGCCGCGCTCCTTTTTTCACGCTATCGCCGACGTTTTGGGCCAGCCTGCCGCGCCGGCATGGACTGCGACCGTAGGCGCCGCACTCGTCTGGCTGGGCAGCCAGTGGCCGCAAGCGCGCGCACCCCTGATCGTTGCCGATGGGCTGAGTCGCTCCGACGTCCTCGCCCTTGACGGTTTGGGCCTGACCGCGTGGGCGCAATCGCTGCCGGTGATCTTGTGGTTTCTGGTCGCCGTCGCGGTGGCGATTGCCCGCACCGGACCCAGCGTTTGGCAGCGTCGTGGCACCGTTGTGCGCGGCGCGCTTGTGGCGTTGGCCTTAGGTAGCATGGGCGGTTGGCTGGCGGCAGACGCGCGGACGTCGTCGCCCACTTGGCTCGATGTGCAGGTGGTGACTCAGCAGACCGCCAATCAACCGGCGATTGCGGCGTGGCACAATCAGGCTGGTCGATCGGTGGCAGCGCCGGGGGTCTGGAGCGGTCAGTGCACTGCGCTTGCCGATCAGCAACTCCAATGTACGGTGACGGGTCCAGGTATGCAGACTTCCGCACACCTGAACCCCACGCGCGCGACGGCAACGGCCGCCGGCACTTTTGCATGGGTGGCCACTTTCGCTCGGCCAACGGCTCAGGTTTCGGCCATTCGACGATCGACGACGCCCGCGGCCGCCCACAGGGTCGATTTGCAGGCGGGCCGCGCCGTGCAGGTTCCGGTGTGGCAAGCGGATCGCGTCGTGGCTTGGGTGGGAGCGCAAACTGGGCCCGCCATCCTGATTGCCGGCCCGACTACCACGCTGGTGGCAGTGCCGCCTCGATTGGTCGCCGCGTCCACCGATTATCCCAGTGTGCGCACAGATAGCCAGCGAGCGCCCACCGATTACCTGAGCGCGCACAGCGGTCAAACCGCGCGCGTGCTGTGGCTGCCCGTGACCCACTGGCCCCACCAACTGGCGTGGGCGGTGGCTCTGTTGGCCTTGGCCTTGGCTGCCGCTCTGCCAGCGCCGGTCTGCCTACCGGTGACAACCAGCAAAGGCAATTTGCAGTGAATTCCTTGTGGATCAATGTGCTGCCTGCCGCAGCTGCCGTCGCCGCGGCGCTGGCGTGGTGGCACGGCGGTCCGATTCCGCGGGCAGTGGCGTGCGCAGCCGTAGTCGCCTGCTGCCTTGGGCGTGCGCCTACCCAAGGGCTTGAACTGTTTTGGCTATCCTTCGCTGTGGCGGCGACATGGATGCCGGTCCACCGCAGTCAGGCCGTGACCAAGGGCGTCGCCATGGCTGCGGTCGTCGCTTGCCTGTGGGCACCGGTCGGAGCCGAATCGGGGTGGCCGCCCCTCTCTGTCGCCGTTTTGGGTGCAGGTTCTGCAGCTTGGCTGGCGATCTTGCACGCTGTCCGTGGGCGCTTGTCTTCATGGCTGCCGGCCGCCGCTCTGCTGGTGTTGCCGCTCCCCGCCGCGACCCCCACGTTGTGGTCCCCAAGGCTGGTCGATGTTCCTGATGGCCTTTCGACTCTGGTTGTTCTGGCGCCCACCCCAGTTGGATCGCCGGCTATCGGTGCCAGCACCAGCGCGTGGTTGATGTTGGCCCAGCCGGTCGCCGTGTTGGCGGTGTGTGTATGCGGCTGGGCGTATTCTAAACGGTTACATAAAGTTGCGATTGGAGTCCTTGGTGTTGTTGGCCTGGCCTGCCTAACGCAAGCCGCACTGGCGCCGGCTACGTGGCTCGAAAAGCTATGGCCGACACTCGATGTGGTTCTGCGATTGGCCGTCGCTAGCGCTTGGAGTGCCCGTGCGGGCGGTCTGGCCGTCGCTGCTAGCGACGCCGTGCACTGTGCGTCGTCGGTGCCCGGTCGCGCGTCGCTCGCCGCGACTGGGGCTGCTATTGCCGTGTTTATTGGATTTTCTGGTCAAAATGCGGCCCAATTGGCCCCACATGACCCGATGGCGTGGGCGTTGGCCACCATGCTGCTCGCCGCCGCCGGTCTGGTCCTGGCGCAGCCATTGCCGCAGCGCCAATCCGGTGCGCTTTCGGCTCTGGCCGTCGCGGCCTTGGTGCTGGGGACTGCGGCGCTTGTCGGCGGCAACTCCGCCGGATTTGCCGTAGCTGGCCTCGCATTACTCTAGGAGCGTGTCGGAGTATTCCGACTCGCTCCTAGCGCCGTCTGGCTAGACGGCGGCAACTGTCCGAAACTGCATGAATTTGATTGGGCCAGTTCTCCGGGCAGTTCTTGGACAGTTGAGAATATCTGAATGGCTAGGAGACTGTCGGATCGTAATAGATTCATTGTGTATAGCCGGATAGACATTTAAAATGCGCTTGATTTCCGACAGGCTCCTAGGCCTGCACCTCAGAATTTGCGCCATGTTCAGGTGCGAATTCGGCGCGCAGTACGCCAAAACGGCTCTGCAGTCTGGCGCTGGGTGAGCGCGGGTGCCCGCACCAAACGGCCGCGGACCCCAGAACCTATGCACGCTCAGCCCTGCAAGACCCGGCCATCTCCAAAGCATGGGCAATCGCTTGGGGCCGGGCATCCGCCAAACACATTGCAGCGATCACAGTGAGGCCGGCCGCGCGCAGAGTCGCAGCTGCAGCCGCAACCGTCGCGCCAGAGGTGATCACGTCATCGATAAGCACAATCGGCAGCCGCGGGCGCTGGGGCCAACCCCAAGTGCGAACTGAAAATTGAGGCAGCGTCTGCCGATCCACCCGTCGAGTCGCACCGCAGTCCGTCCGCCGCAAACCTCGCCAAATTGGCAGCGGTGCGGTCAGATTCGCCAATAAGTCAGGCAAGTGCCATCCGCGCTCGGTCAGGCGGCCAGCATGAGGGCCGATCGGCACGGCCACGCAGCGACGCCCTTGGGTAAGCGTGGCCATTTGAGCCCGCCAGCCGCCGTCCAGCCCGTCCAGGCGGGGCTGCGCGCCAGTGAGTTTGGCGCGAACAAGCCAATCCGCCACGGGTCCGGTGTAGACATAGTGCGCCGTCACCACCAGGTCGCCGAGCGCACTGGGCTGCCTAGGCGCCAAAATTACGGCGACAGTGCAGCAGGCGCACCACAAAGCAGCGTTGCCAACGGGTAGCGCCCGTCCACAGCCAGCGCAATCGGCACCAAACAAAGCGCGACCCGTCGCTGAGAGCCAATTGTCGATCATGAATTTGCCGGCGGAGGGCCTCGCCACCGCACCTACTATGATCGAAGCCCGCGCCGGTTTTCCGCGCCAACACCGCTTTCGCGCCGCAAAAAAACACCGACTGGCTCGGTGTTACCCGCTCGCCCAGCCGACAAACATCCTAATTTTATTCACTAGGGTTGCGAACCGTCGCTGCACAAGGTCAAGATCTCAGTGCCCGTGTCGGTGATCGCAATCGAATGTTCGCAATGCGCGGAATGTTTGCCGTCGCTGGTCACCACCGTCCAACCGTCGGCCAGAGTGTGCACGGCGTCGCCGCCTAAATTGACCATCGGCTCCAACGCCAAGCACCAACCGCTTTGGATTCGCGGACCGCTGCCAGCGGCGCCGTAGTTGGGAACCTGAGGATCCTCATGAAGTTCTTTGCCAACGCCGTGACCGCAATACTCGCGCACGATCCCGTAGCGATGCGGATTGACCGCGCCCTCGATGGCGGCGCCGATGTCGCCTAGGCGTTGACCCACCCGCGCTGCAGCGATCCCCGCCGCCAAGCTTTCGCTAGTGATGGCGATCAGCTTGCTCAGTTCGACGCTGATCGGCTCCACCGCCACCGTGATCGCGGCGTCGCCGACCCAGCCGTCGAGCGTGCAACCGCAATCGATCGACAAGATATCGCCCTTCTTGAGCTTGCGACCGTTGGGGATGCCGTGGACCACTTCGTGGTTGAGCGACAGACACAGCGAGGCTGGAAAGCCGTGGTAACCCTTAAACGTTGGACGCCCACCCTTGCTACGGATGTAGCTTTCCGCGGCCCGGTCCAATTCCTTAAGCGCAATGCCCTCGGTCGCTAGGCTGCGCATCAAATGCAGTGTGTCGCCCACGATGGCTCCGGCAGCCCGCATTTTCTTGATTTGATCGCCCGACTTACGCGTTATCACATTGCCCGCCTAACGAATCTGGTGCCCGCCTAACGAATCTGGTGCCCGCCTAACGAATCTGGTGCCCGCCTAACGAATCTGGTGCCCGCCTAACTAACCTGATGCCACCTAACCCAACACCGACTCGTCCAACTCAATGGACCGCACGCCAAACCCAGTGAGTTTGGGCCAGCCGACCGCCAGCCCGTCGTGATGGTGAGCCGGTTTGCCGACGCTAGCGCGGTCCGACACCGTCGTCCGTTCGGCCGCGCTGCCTGCTGACCATCCGGCGGGAGAACCTTAGCTGCCGCCAGCCCCCAGCGCAACCGCCAGCCGCGATTCTTGTATTGCCGTCCCGCCTTGAATTTAATTTGCCATCGCTGGTTTGACGGCCGATCGCTCGCCGCCTAATCTGCCAAACCGCAGTGAGCCGTGCTCCAGCGCCGCGGGCGGCCTCTCTGAACAGATCGGCATCGACCGCACCAGCACCACAAGTATGATCGCCAGGCTTTGACACACCAAACTGACATTGCTGATGAAGTGGAGCGCTTGCTCGCTTTGGCCAAGCAGGCGGCCAGCCGACTGCCGACGTCGACACCGCAGCAGCGCTGCAAATTTATCCAAACTACCGCGGACTTGCTCATCGAGCGCTGCGATCTGGTTGTGCAGGCCAACGCTGCCGATCTGGCCGCGGCCCCACAACTGACGGCAGCCCTGCGCGACCGCTTGCTGCTCGATGCGCCTCGCGTCCACGCACTGGCCGTCGCCACCCGCCAGATTGCCGAGCTACCCGAAGTCCTCGGCGCGCTCGTCTCCAGCAGCGAGCGCCCCAATGGCTTGCGCGTCGACCGCCAGCGCGTCCCTCTTGGCGTCATCGGCATCGTCTACGAAGCGCGGCCCAACGTCACGGTCGATGCCGCGCTGCTGGCGATCAAGGCTGGCAACGCCGTCATCTTGCGCGGCGGTACCGAGGCCCGTCTCACCAACGCCGCACTGGCCTCTGTCGTGCGCGACGCGCTAACTGCCGCCGGTTTGCCCGCCGACGCCATGCAAATTCCAGCGCTACTCGATCGCGCCTTGGTCGACGCGCTGGTCGGTCGCGCCGGCGGTCTCGACTTGGCCATTCCGCGCGGCGGTACTGCGTTGATCGAGGCGGTCAGCAAGGCCGCTCGAGTCCCCGTTATTCAGCATTATCAAGGGGTATGCCACATCTATGTCGATTGCGATGCCGACTTGCCGATGGCGACCGCCATTGTCCTGAACGCCAAAGTTGCGCGCCCCGGGGTGTGCAATGCCATGGAAGCCTTGCTGATCGACAGTGCCGTGGCCGCACAAGCGACGCCACTCCTGATTGCCGCGTTGACGGCCGCCGGCGTACAAGTGCATGGCTGCGGTCGGACTCGCGCACTGGTCGGCGACTTGGTAGTGGCGGCAACCCCAGCCGATTATGGCAAGGAATACCTCGACTTGGAGTGCCTGTGCGCAATTGTCGACGGAGTACAGGGTGCCTGCGATCACATTGCCCGCTACGGCAGTCGGCATACCGAAGCGATCGTGACGAATAACCCCCAAACGGCCGAGCAGTTCATCGCCGGCGTCGACGCGTCCTGCGTCGCCGTCAATGCTTCGACCCGCTTTAACGACGGCGGTTGCTTGGGTCTGGGCGCTGAGATCGGCATTTCAACTACAAAAATTCATGCTTACGGCCCGATGGGACTCGAAGCATTAACGGCCGTGCGCTTTGTCGTCCGCGGTCAGGGTCAGGTGCGAACGTGACGGATCGGCTACCGGGCAAAGATGTGGAGGCAGACCACTTCGAAACTGCAATCATTTCCAACAAGTCACCGCAATACCCTGCGGCATTGGCGCAAAAGGCCGCCGACGCGATCTGGGAACGCAAGGGCTTCGAAGTGGTCGCCTTGCGCGTCCAAGAGATCGTGCAATACACCGATTACGTGGTCATTTGCTCCGCGACCAGCGACCGTCACGCCATTGCGGTGGCAGACAGCGTTGAAGAAATGCTGCGCCGCGACTTTGGCGAAAAACCGACCAGCATCGAAGGCCGAACCTATGGGCGCTGGGTCCTGCTCGACTACGGCGACATCGTGGTGCACGTCTTTCACAAGCCAGTGCGCGAGTACTACCAGCTTGAGCGCCTTTTTGCCGACGCCCCGCGCTTAGGTCTGGTTGAACCCCAATGGGTCCGCGAAGTTTCGCCCGATTCGTTGCTCCAACAAGCGTTCGACTACGGCGATGAATTGTGGGCGAGTGCGGCGTTGAGCGATCGCGATGTGGCCGACTCAGAAGCCGAGGCCGCTGCCGCCGATCTTCAGGCTGCAGAGCCTGACTACGCAGATTCCGAAACCGAAGATGACAAAGCTAGCGACCTCTAGTTAGCCGATCAAATAAGATTTGCTCGGCATCTCAGTGCTTGCTTTGTGGGTCGCCAGCGATCGCCTGAGGCGTCTCGCCGCGGCAGTTTTGTTGGAGAATTTTATGCGGGTCGGCGTTATTCGGTCAGGTCTCTAGGCGCCCGTGCAGTTCAACCTGATTGCCGCCGGTACTGCTAACCATGCCGCCGCAGTCGCGTGGATCGCCGACTATGCCCAGCGAATTCAGCGCTTTGCCCGCTACGAGCGCAAATCCGTGCGCGCAGTGCACCGCGCGCGATCGGGCGTCGATGCCAGCGCCCGCAGCCGCGAATCGGCGGCGATCCTGCATCAATTGCCGCCTTCAGCCTTTGTGGTGCTGCTCGACTCCAGCGGAATTCGCTTGGATTGCGATATCTTGCGTGACCAGCTCCAAAAAACCGCCCTAGACGGGGGTCGTACGATCTGGTTTGTGATCGGCGGACCGGATGGAGTGGACTCGCCGCTGGCCGAGCGCGCCGACGCCACTTGGTCGCTGTCGCCACTGACGTTGCCGCATGAACTTGCTGAAGTTGTGCTGCTGGAGCAGTTGTATCGCGCGCTGACCCGGCTCAAAGGCCTGCCGTACCATCGCTAGAGAGTTCCGCCTGCCGCCCAATCGGCACCCTCGACGCATCAAGCTCATTGAGCGGCAGGTGTAATGTGGGTCGCAAATGCCGACCATCGCGGGAGTTTGGCGGCGGCACGCCCCGAGTTTCTAGTTAGCCGATCCAATCGGATTCGCTCGGCGTCTCCGTGCTTGTTTCGTGGGTCGGCAGCGATCGCCCGGCGCGTCTCACCGCTCCAGTTTTGCTGGGGAATTTTCCCCGATCAGGCCCCAATGGGTCAGTTCCGTAGGCACGCGATCAAGCCAGCTTGTCCACGCCCTCATGGCTGCTGTGGCTGTCGCTAACTCGCCGCACTCGCCGCACTCGCTCCAATACAGACGGGCTCTGCGGTGTGATCACTAGCCCTTAGCCGTCGAAAGACCCCCGACTGAGCCCCAGTGCTGCCGGTCCAAGCGGAGGCGCTTCGGGTCCGGCAGGCTACAGAGTCAGCGGACGCGACAGACTGTCGCCCAAACCACGAACTTGGTCGTCGCAACCCAGTTCTGACCGCTGCTACAGACCAGGGTGCGGCAATACGGCGTGAGGCACCAGGGTCAACCAACCATTTTCATTTGTGATTGGCGTCATTTTGCCGCTTCCCGTTGCCAGCGAATAGACCTCGCTATCGTTTTTGGCCTTCAAGTCCGTGTCCGGAATCAACTGCCCCGACCCCGAGATCGTTGAGGACGCTGCCACCAGAATCACCTGCCGCTCAGGCGACATACCGAACCCCTGAATAACTTTATTTTTCGCCGAATTGTCGCGCGGGTTCTTGGTCCAGTTGACGACGTCGGCCGGACCCAATTCGCTGCCGATCTTGTCCACCTCTAGGCTCATGATGTCCGTCCACGGCTTGTCGCTGGCCCCGACGCAGTTGGAGTAACCGACGTACCAAATGCGCTTGCCGTCCATGGAAAACTCTGGATTAAACCGTACTTGAGTGTGCCCCTGCGCGCTCACGACCGCACATGGAGCCCCGCCCGCTTGCTTGGAGTACTTCTTGCCGGTCGGCACTTCGAGCAAATTGCTAAAGGTGCTCGGGTTCTCCGTGCCAACGTCGTATTTTCGCGCCCTCAACCAGCGGTCCACGATCGCAAAGGTGACGACGCGCTTGCCGTCCATCGACACCGCGACCGGATCGTTGTCGTTGTATTGCGATCCGGTGCCAACGCATTTGACGCCATCCCAGTTGGGGCAAATGTAGTCCAGTTGCGCGAGGTTGC
This sequence comes from Myxococcales bacterium, assembly GCA_009692465.1. GTDB lineage: Bacteria > Myxococcota_A > UBA9042 > UBA9042 > UBA9042 > SXRM01. The sequence goes on along the minus strand of SHZD01000136.1, from coordinate 5,902 downwards.
CGCCACGCCACACGTAAACCCGCTGAGATCGAATGGTCGGGGTCAAGAACACCACCGTCGTTGCATCGGCGCTGACCCGAAAAAAGCCGTTGTAGGTCGTGTCGCTCTCCAACACGTCGGGGTCATTGTCGGGGGCCATTCGCGTCAAGATGTCGTCCGTCAAGTTGGTCTCGCCGAGCGGACCGCGCCGATGAATGTCGTACAGGCACGATCCGGTGCCCAAACAGTTGGCTTTTTGAGAGTAGAACAAGTACTTGCCGGCAAAGGCCAAGTGCTTGATATCTTTCAAACCATTGTCCTTGTCCACCCCCAACGCCACCAGGTCGGAATTGACCGAGCCCAACCCGTAGGTGTAGTGCCCCTTGGCGTCGGCGGTGCCCTTGGCCACCGCGAGCCACTTGAGATCGGGCGACATGAAACAGCCGTGCTGGCACGACAGACCCGTTTTGGCGAAGGCAACTTTGGTCAGAAATATCGCAGGTTTCTTGGGATCTTGCGGATCAATTCCGGCGCCAAACAGGCCAGGACTGCTGCCAATACCCGCAGCGGGATTTTGCCAGCCCGACAGCACGTAGTCGTTGGTCGCCGACTGGCCGGGGATCGCCGACACCCGATTGTACAAAACCCAAAACTTTTCACTGACAGGGACCTCGACGTCGCTCGCCGAGCTATCCGCAGCAGTGTCTGCCCCAACTTTGCCGCCATCGGTGGTGTCCGCACCCACGTTGTCAGGGGCAAAACCGGAGTCGCCAGCCACAGTTTCGCTTGCTGTGGCATCCGCTGTGGCCGCAACCGGTTCACCGCAACTCGCTTGGCCCAAGCCCGCGGAGACGATCAGAAGCACCGCCCAACTGGCGGGCACTGCAGGAGAAGCGTATTTGATCATCGCATGTTCCATGGACTGGTACCGCCAAACGGGTCGTGAGCAGCGTGTGGCGATCGCGCACCCGCACCCGGCCGCCGCACCCCGTCAACGTATGAAAACCACGGATTTTGGTCAACCCGCGCCGCCGTTGCTCGATGTTTGCCGCTTCTGATCACCGCTGAAGCGATTCCATGGCGACACAGCCACCCGTTATGGCCTAACAGGTTCAGCCGCTACGCAAAAATAACCATTGTAATTCGGCGGTCGCAACCGTAACCGCTGCCGAACCGACTCCACCGATCGCTGGCCACACAGCCGACCCATCCTGCCAAATTCACCACCGAAATTCCCCGCGACCCCCGATTTGGGATGCCAGTGCCCTGTCGCTCGACAAGGAGCAAGAAGGAAAGCGCCGCAGCGACGCAGAGATGCGCCCCAAGCGGGGGATCACGGTCCTGTGTGCGCCTTGACACCGCGCCCACGGTCGCTACAATGCCGCCCCCCAGCGATGGGCTGTGACGGTGTGACCGTCCACGGATCATCGAAGGGATGTAGAAAATTGGTTGTGGTTATAGCAAAATCGGTACTGGTTACAGTGGAGGTCGCCCTACTCGGGCCGGTTCAGTTGCAGTGCTCGCCCCATCAAACGGCGACCCTAAAACGGAACTCCCGAAAGCGGCCCAAAAACCAACTGGCAAGCGACGACAAAAAAACTGAACCTCGGGTGCTTGACAGCCGCTCAAACTGCGCGCATCATTCGCCCCCCGCCGCCGACGTCCAAGTCGACGGCACCCGGTAACGAGCTGAGCGCTCAATACCGTCCCACCGAAAATCAGGCTACCGGTAACTGCCGCACGTAAGCGCAGTTCGCCGAAACTGCCGCAGACGTCAACTACGAGTCAACGTTATCACCGCCAATCCGTTACTGGATTGCGACCCGGATCTGGATTGCGATCCAGAACTGGTGGCGCCCTACCAAGGGTGCTGGGATTGCATTGGCTGCGGTTGGCAGATGTGGCAATAGTCGATTGGTCGCTCTTTGAAAACTGGATAGCAAGCCAAAACGTGAATACGGGTCAACACAGTGTTGTGGGTTGCCTGAAACACCGGGCGAATGCAAAGGCCTTTAACAGCTGCTGCAAACAAACGGTCAACGGTCAGCACCGCAAATAATTTATCAGAGAGTTTGATCCTGGCTCAGAACGAACGCTAGCGGCGCGCCTAACACATGCAAGTCGAGCGAGAAAGGGGGCAACCCTGAGTAAAGCGGCGCACGGGTGAGTAACACGTGGGTAACGTACCCTCGGGTGGGGAATAACGAGCCGAAAGGTTCGCTAATACCGCATAAGACCACGATTTCTGCGGGAATCGGGGCCAAAGGAGGCTGGCAACAGTTTCTGCCTGAGGATCGGCTCGCGTACCATTAGCTAGATGGCGGGGTAATGGCCCACCATGGCGACGATGGTTAGCTGGTCTGAGAGGACGACCAGCCACACTGGAACTGAAACACGGTCCAGACTCCTACGGGAGGCAGCAGTGGGGAATATTGCGCAATGGGCGAAAGCCTGACGCAGCGACGCCGCGTGAGTGAAGAAGGCCTTCGGGTTGTAAAGCTCTGTCAGGGGGAAAGAATAACGCAGATGACCTCTGCGGTTGACGGTACCCTCGAAGGAAGCACTGGCTAACTCCGTGCCAGCAGCCGCGGTAATACGGAGAGTGCAAGCGTTGTTCGGAATTATTGGGCGTAAAGCGCGTGTAGGCGGTCTTACAAGTCTGGCGTGAAAGCCTCGGGCTCAACCCGGGAAGTGCGCTGGAAACTGTAGGACTTGAGTACCGGAGGGGGAAGGGGAATTCTCGAGTGTAGAGGTGAAATTCGTAGATATTCGGAAGAACATCAGTGGCGAAGGCGCCTTCCTGGACGGATACTGACGCTGAGACGCGAAAGCGTGGGTAGCAAACAGGATTAGATACCCTGGTAGTCCACGCTGTAAACGATGGGTGCTAGTTGTTGCGGGTAACCAACCCTGCGGCGACGAAGCTAACGCGATAAGCACCCCGCCTGGGGATTACGGCCGCAAGGCTAAAACTCAAAGGAATTGACGGGGGCCCGCACAAGCGGTGGAGTATGTGGTTTAATTCGAAGCAACGCGCAGAACCTTACCCAGGTTTGACATCCCGAAAGCCTGGCCGAAAAGCTGGGGTGCTCGCAAGAGAATTCGGAGACAGGTGCTGCATGGCTGTCGTCAGCTCGTGTCGTGAGATGTTGGGTTAAGTCCCGCAACGAGCGCAACCCTCGTCGTTAGTTGCCACCATTAAGTTGGGCACTCTAATGAGACTGCCGGTGTTAAGCCGGAGGAAGGTGGGGATGACGTCAAGTCCTCATGGCCCTTATACCTGGGGCTACACACGTACTACAATGGCCGCTACAATCCGTTGCAAGACCGCGAGGTGGAGCCAATCGGAAAAAAGCGGCCTCAGTTCAGATTGCAGTCTGCAACTCGACTGCATGAAGGCGGAATCGCTAGTAATCGCAGATCAGCAAGCTGCGGTGAATACGTTCCCGGGCCTTGTACACACCGCCCGTCACACCATGAGAGTTGCTTGGACCTAAAGTCGATGTACCAACCGTAAGGAGGAAGTCGCCAAAGGTCTGGGTAGCGATTGGGGTGAAGTCGTAACAAGGTAGCCGTAGGGGAACCTGCGGCTGGATCACCTCCTTTCAAGGAAAACCAAGGTCGCCCTCGGGCGCACCTTCAGACCCGAACTTCACGACGTAACTTGCTATCCAGTTTTGAGGGAGTGACCACTCGGTGGCTCCTGATGCGCATGGCCATTGCCTTACGGCAATTGCGATGCGCTACACACTGTCGGTGCTCAAGTGCATTTCGGCTGCGACCTTTTCGGTCGCGGTCCGAGTTTGCTACCGATTGTCGGCCGTTACGGCCGATAATTCTAGTTTAAGGTAATCGTTGTCGGTCAATGTCCAGTTCCCTTCGCGGGGGCTCAGAATGGGCCGACACACATTCCATGTCAGCGGGCACTGCCGGTGTTAAGCCGAACGTCCAGTCGCGCATGTGCTAGCCGCAGCCAGTGGCATCACCACTTTAATCGTGGCGGTACTCGGGCTTGGCTAGGACCGCGTGACAGGGGCCTGTAGCTCAGGTGGTTAGAGCGCACGCCTGATAAGCGTGAGGTCGTCAGTTCAACTCTGACCAGGCCCACCCAATTCGGGCACGCAGCCCAGCAAAATGGGGCTGTAGCTCAGCTGGGAGAGCGGCGGCTTTGCAAGCCGTAGGTCAGGGGTTCGATCCCCCTCAGCTCCACCCGCCAAGCCGCAAGGCGCCTAGTGCGCCCTTGCAGTTGCTGGCAACGAATCTGCCACCGTCCCGAGCGGGCGTCTGGCTCTTTGAAAACCTGTCTTGCAGTGAATACTGCAAAGTTGAACACGAAAGCGGCGCGCAACCGGCTACTGCCGTGCAGTCAGTCTCAATGGCCACAAGCCATGGTGATCTGGCGAACACGCAGGAGCTCGGAATCGCGACGCAACTTGGCGAGCCGACATAAAAACACTTGAACTTACAGACTGAAAGGAATGCAAGTCCAGGCGTCCAGTGCCGGCGGAACCCAGTCAAATTCGTGCCAGCTTTGCTAAATTAATGTAGCAGACAACCTTGGAAAGAGAGTGCTCGGTTGAACCCGAGTTCGACAAGAACGCAGCTGAAATCGACAGTCAAGGGCAAAGCTAGCAATAGCGGCGCTCAAGGCGGTCGGTGGCAGAGGCGCGGAGGCGAACACGGTGGACGGGCGAACGGTCGGACCAAGGGAGATAATCTGAAACACAGCGCAAAAAGCACCGTTAACTCGGTAAGCATGGACGAGCTCAGGCCCGCAAGGGTGGACAGTTCGGCAATGGATTGGGACGAGCCCGCAAGGGTGGTCGCCCGCTTGGAGCGCAAATCTACACACGCAATAGAGATGCCGACCTAACGTTGGCAGAATTGTTCGGGAAAAGTGCTGACTTGCAGCAGAATAACGTTGCGAACCGAAGTGCTTCTTGGGCGGTGTGAACTTCCTAATAGGTATGAAGGGCCGCTGCGGGCTTCCGCTGCAGTCGCGAAGTGATGTTGAGATGATAATACGGTGAACACGCTACGAAGAGCAAGTGGTGGATGCCTTGGCATCGAGAGGCGACGAAGGACGTGATTAACTGCGATAAGCCACGGGGAGTTGTACGTAAGCGTCGATCCGTGGATCTCCGAATCGGGAAACCGAACGGCCTAAACAGCCGTTGCTAAGCGCGAACGCAGGGAACTGAAACATCTAAGTACCTGCAGGAGTAGAAATCAACCGAGATTCCCCAAGTAGCGGCGAGCGAACGGGGAACAGCCCAAACCCACCAGTGTGTAAGCGGCAGGCGTTGCCTGGTAGGGGGTTGCGGGAAAGAGTCGGGTAATCTGCATGAGCCCGGGAAGTTCTAAAAAACTGTGTGGTAGCAGAACATATTGGAAAAGTGGCCACAGCGGGTGATAGCCCCGTATGCAAAACTACACAGTCTTCCATTCTTATCCCAAGTACGGCGGGACACGTGAAACCCTGTCGGAATCTGGGGGGCCCACCCTCCAAGGCTAAATACTACTCGATGACCGATAGTGAACCAGTACCGTGAGGGAAAGGCGAAAAGAACCCCGATAAGGGGAGTGAAATAGATACTGAAACCGCTTGCTTACAAGCTCCAGAAGCACTACGCGCAAGCAGTGTGACTGGGTGCCTTTTGCATAATGAGTCCGCGAGTTGCTCTGTGTGGCAAGGTTAAGCCGTGAGGTGGAGCCGAAGCGAAAGCGAGTCTGAAAATGGCGAATTAGTCGCATGGAGCAGACCCGAAACCTTGTGATCTATCCATGGCCAGGCTGAAGTCGAGGTAACACGAGATGGAGGGCCGAACCCACTGACGTTGAAAAGTCAAGGGATGAGCTGTGGATCGGAGTGAAAGGCTAATCAAACTGGGAGATAGCTGGTTCTCCCCGAAACATATTTAGG
>SHZD01000135.1 GCA_009692465.1 Myxococcales bacterium | reverse complement strand
TTAGCGGCCCACAAAGCAAGCGAGGACGCGAGCTTAGCGGCCCACAAAGCAAGCGAGGACGCGAGCTTAGCGGCCCACAAAGCAAGCGAGGACGCGAGCTTAGCGGCCCACAAAGCAAGCAAACGGAACCAGTCCCACAATGACTTATTCTGGGACAGTTCCTTAGTAGTGGTGGGCCTAGTCGTGCGCATTGGGGGCTGGGTGAATTCTCACAGTCCGATAGGTTTCCCACAAACGCCTAGACCTACAGGACTTTTGGGCCCGGAGCACTTGCAACCCGCTGAACACTGGTCGGTGTGACAGTCGGTGGTCGCAGGTTTGGCCGCGCCCTGCTTGACGCATTGATTGGCGGTGCACACGCTGATCCAACAGGCAAAACTTGGCTTTCTCAGGCAGTCGTCGGCGGTTGCACACCAGCCCATCAACTGGGCGTCGGTCAGCTCTGCGGGCAGACAGCCGGTCATGCCGATCGCCACGGTCAGCAAAATCCACTTGCGCATCAAAAGCCTCCCGTAGCGGCGACGCCCCAACCGTTTGACCCAGCGGCCATAGGCACTAGGCGCCAAGCTGTCGCGGTGGCTGCGGGGGCGGCGGCTTTGCCGGATTCCCACACCGAAATGGCCGCCAACACTGCGCCGACGCCAGCAAGGCCCGCTCCTGCCCAATAAGTGACGGTGCCCAGCGCCAACTGGTCTTTGTACGCTTGGTGAGCACTGGTGTTGACTAGATTGTTGTCCGCGATGGCGCTGTCGGCGGTATACCAGCCGTAGGTCAAGGCCCCGGCGCCAACGACGACGCAACCGGCAGCGGCAATTAACAGGGTGCGGGCTGTGCCTTGATGCGTGCGGCGTTGCGCTTGAGCAGCACTGGCTTGGACGGCAACCAACTTGACGTGCTCCGCCCGGTCGGCGGCATCCTTGGCAGTTTTGGCAAGGAATTCGTCGTGCCCCTTTTCTATCCGCTCGTAGGACTTAGCAAATTCCTCGTGCAATTCCTTGGGTAGGTCGCGCGGCAATACGACTTGAATCACCTGCCATGCGTCGTCGATGCGGCCCAGTTTTTCTAGGGCTAATGCCTTGAGGAACAGAAATTTCGTTTGTTTTTTCTCAATATAGCCGTCTTCGGCAGCTTTGAGGGCGTCGGCGGAGCGGCCTTCTTCCAAAGCAATAATGCCGCCCTTGAACAGCGCGTCGTGGTCGGCCCACCCTGTGCGCGCGGGTAGGGTCAAGGACACCCAACCGGCGAGCGCGAGCATCAGCAGGCGGCAAGGTGGCGACAGACTTGGGGCACGGATCATCGGCAATACCTCAACCCCAAGCATGCCACGGTTGGGATCGGCCGGCAAGCGGGCTGGGGACAGGCAATTGACGCTTTGGGCCAAAATAACGGCGTTGTTTTAGGATGTTGTTCAATGGGTGCCTACGATCATGTGCCTGTCATTGAACGCGGTTGGCGCGCGAAGGCCCCGTGTGCCCAATTTGGCGCCCAACCAATCAGTGTCGGACAATTTTGGCCGCCGTCAAGCCTTTGGCGCCGCGTAAGCGGACTGAGCATTCAATGAGTGGCTGGCTGGTGAAGCTCAATGAACAGCAGTCGCGGTCATCCGCCGATCTGGCCCATCGCCGCCCGCCACCGCGCCACGGCCAGCGCCTCGTCGAGATCGAGCTGAGCGAGCTGCAACTTGGCTTGATTGCGGGCAAATTCAGTGTCAATCACATCGACAAGTGCGGTGGCACCCGCCTGATAGCGCGCCCGAGCGTGGTCATAGGCTTTGTCCGCCAGCGCAAACAGCGCAACCAAGGGCTGGCGGCGACGACGGGCTTGCAGCCACCATTGGCGGGCAGAATCCAGTTCGCCGCGCACTTGCAGCAGGATCGCGGCGCGGTCGGCTTGCAATTGGCGAATAATCGCTCTCAGTTCAGCAGCTTGTGGCCCCTGCATCCACAGCCCGCTGAGCGGCAGACTGGCACCGGCTGAGGCGCTCAGGTTGTAGGCCAGCGCGGTAAAATCGGTACCGGCGACCGCCGCCTGACCAGCCACAAATATGTTGGGAGCAGCCATCAACGCGAGGGCTTGCAACTGAGCGCGCGCTGCATCGATATCTGCATCAATACTGCGCAGTTCTGGCCGCACCCGCGTGGCTTGCTCCAGCCACTGGGCCACGATGTCGCTGCGGTGCAACACCGTATCGTCGATGGTCATACTGGCCGCACGCGGCAATTCCAGCGCTTCGTCCACTGGCCGATCCAGACCGATAGCCAGTCCCAAGGCCAGGCGGGCGTTGTGGACTTCGTCTTGGGCGCGCATCAGTGTCACTTCGGCGGACTGGAGGTCACTTTGGGCGCGCAGCAAATCCAGAAGCGGCCGGGCCTCAGCGTCCACTTTGATTTTGACCAGATCGCGGCGTTTCTTGACCAAAACAAGAGTATCTTGAGCTACTTGCACCGCTGCGTCTGCCGCTAGCGTCTGCAAATAACCGGCAGCCACCTGTAGCCACAAACGTTGGCGCACAGCCTGTTCGTCGGCCTGAGCGGAGTGGGTTGCCGAGTCTGCCGCCGCAACAGAGGCTGCCGTTCGCCCAAAATCCCAAACAGTCCAGCGCACATTGCCGGTCAACTGAAAAAACGGGTACAGCGCTGGCGAAGTCGAAAACCCCGAACTGCCCGCGGCCGAAGTCAATGAGCGCGGCACCGCGCCGGGTCGCTGCACAAAGTTGGCGGTCTGTATCGCTTGGCTGATATCGACGCTTGCGGTTGGCAAAAGGGGAGCAGCGGCAGTATCGATGCGCGCCCGCAAGGCGTCGGTGCGAGCCTGAGCGCCGCGCAACGCGGGCAAGTTCTGTACCGCCAAAGCCCACGCGCGATCGAGATCCCACGCCATAGCCGGCACGGCAACCGCCCAAGTGAGCGGCAGCAGTAACGCTATACACAGTCTCCCAATTTCGAGATCAACCTTGGATCGGAGCCGCGAGTCGGCTGCACAGCAGACGCGAGCTTGGCGACCCACCCAGCACGCACGAGATCGCCGATCCGGCACATGGTGCCGGACTTGGGCGATCGCGTATAGTCCTGTTCGCTTGGTCAACGGCAACTGGGTCAGGCCTCAGCCGAATCGCGCACTTGCCACTGCGGCGACGTCGTCGATTCGCTCGGGTCGCGAAACAGGGCAATGCTGGCAGTAAAGCCATGTAATGCTGTGGTTTTTCCGGCCTTGCCGATTTCACCGTTGCAGAAGAAACCGCCGAGCGGCACCCCCGGCAACAGCGCTTCAAACAACTGACTGTCGTGGTTGGGCTTGCCGTACAAGCCTTCGCCGCGGCCCAAACACGAAAACAGCAGGGCGCCCTGCGGCGAGCCTTCGGTCTGCTGGGCGCGGTACCGTTCCAGCATTCGCCGCAGATCGGCGGCTGAAGTCCGGCCGTCACGGACGTGAAACTGCACCACCTGCCACGGTTGCACCAGGCTGCTCAGCGATAGCGAACCGGTGTTGTGGTCCACTTCCGCAATCTGCCGCACCAAGAAGTCGCCGTGGCCGTAATCGACGCGGTCCGGTTCCATTTCGATGCCGACCAGCACTGCCCGTCGCGCCAGTTCCAGGTCGTCAGCGGACAGATCCGCGGCCATCGCCTTGAGGGCTTGCAGCGGCGACTTGCCGTCGACTTCCAGAATCACGTTGCCTTGCGAGCGCGTGACAAGCATCGGCGCGCCTACCGGCTTACAGCCTTGCGCCACAACCGCATCCAGCGCAATCGCGCCGCGCAGCGCCACGCCGACGGCGCCGTTCTTGAACAAGCGCGGACCCAGCCACAAGGCATGGGACCCCGGCCGGGTGCCGCCACTTGCCGCACCGCCCACTTTGACGCTATCGGGGAAAGCGGCGTCCAAACTGCGCAACAAGCGCTCAATCCGCACCGAAAAAGGCTCAGGCAACACCACGACCGGCGTGGGCTGTTCCAAAGCGGCGCCGGCAACGCGCAATGGCAAACCCAAACGCTGGCGCCAAACGGTCGCCGCGCGCTCGGGCTCCGGCACGTCGCCGTCCTCGATGTGAAACGGCCGCAAGTCGACGCCCGGCAAGCTGGCGAGCGTCAGTGAAATGCCGGCGGAGTGTTCCACTTCGGTAGATTGACCGACCACGCCGCCGCCCGAACAACCCAGCAGTAGCGCTCGCGGGAAGTGACTGGCGATGGTCAGCGGCAGCTCTTGGAACTGGGCGCTGTGGTGCGGAGTGGCAAACAGCAGGACCAAATCCGGCTCTGCGCCGTCGAGGCCCGGCAAAGCAGCTTGCGCGGCCTCGGCGACGGCTTGCGCAGTTTGCGGATGGCGGCTGATTCCAGAGCTAAAGCGCATCAGGCCCCCCATTGAGGTCGACTCGGCATAGAGCGCCGCTGCCGGTTCAAAGCGAGGTCGGCGCGGCAAACCAAGGCTATACACAGTCTCCCAATTTCGACATCAACCTTGGATCGGAGCCGCGAGTCGGCTGCACAGCAGACGCGAGCTTGGCGACCCACCGAGCAAGCACGAGATCGCCGATCCGGCACATGGTGCCGGACTTGGGCGATCGAGTATACCTGCAAGAGTCCCTCGCTCGATCGGCGAAAAGATTGGATAGGCGATTTGATGTGCAAAGCGGCACCCCGGCGGCCTTCAAAGCACGCAATGACACGCCGAACACGTGCAACCCGATCGGGTCCGCCACCTGCCAACCAATTGTCTCTTAACCGGAAAAACCTCCGCACCAGAACGGAGCGGCGTGACGCCCCAGGCGCACGCTCGCGACCCACGAAACAAGCCATGGGACCAAGCGCAAAATCCACTGGATTTTGCACCGGACCTAAGGACAAGTGCGCTCGACCGTCAAGTCGTCGATGAGAACGCCCAACCCACTGTTGCCGACGCTGTCCTTTGTATTGAAATTAAACTCCAATTCAATGGTCTTGCCGACATGAGCCGTCAAATCGCCGGTGATCGACAACCAAGCACCCGTGGTGAAGCCAACGGTGGACTTGTTCCAAATCGCGGTCGCAACTTTGACGCCGTCGGCCCACACATAGATGTACAAGTCGTCGTACGAGCCTGCACCGCCACCCTCGGTATCCATGTACAAAAATGCTTTGAGTGTCAGCTTAGCAGCCGCATTGGGCAGGACAATCTTGGGCGACTTGGCAGTGCCAGAATTGGCCCCAAAGTTGAAGTTCTTCAGAGGCGGGTCGCCATAATACAACACTCCTGGATCGGACTTAGCGCCCGGAGGTGTCGGCGGGGAGGCCCATTGTTGCCAACCCTTGGCAACTCCAAACGCATTGCTGATGGTCCACCCGACTAAAGGGCCGTCAAAGGTCTCTTTCCACACGGTGGGCAAGCAGCAGCCGGCAACACCGGTGCTGGTGTAGACGCATTTCTTGCTGGCGGCATCGCACTTGTCGACGGTACACTTTTCGTTTTTGTCGTCGCACTCTTTGTCGGTCGTGCAGCAGGTATTCTTGAAATTGCACACCCCGGCGTCGCAACTGTCGATGGTACAGGCCTCGTTGTCATTGCATTGACTGACATTGGTACAACATTCGGCGACGCCTGAGAATTTGCACTTCTTGGTCGTCGCGTCGCACACATCAAAGGTGCACACGTTGTTGTCGTTGCAGTCCTTGTCCGTGCCGCAGCAGCTGGCAATGGGGCTGTGCGCGCATTTGCTGCCGAGGCAGGAATCGGTCGAGCACGGGCTGTTGTCGTTGCAATCGGTGGCTACTGTGCAGCACTTGAAGTTGTAATTGCAGGAGCCGACCACGCAACTGCCGGTGGAACACAGCGAGTTGCTGGTGCAGCCACTGTCCGCCGTACACACTTTGCCTTTGCAATTCCAAGTGTAGGCAACGTCGTCGACCAAAACTCCGTAACCGGAGTTGGGGGTGGTCGCCAGCGCGCCGATGGTACCGGTGAACTTGATTTGCACCACCTGACCTGAGTACGGCGACAAATCCACCGCCAAGGGCTGGTACTTCTTGAGGATGTTGTACGGGCCACTGACGCCCACGTTGTCTTTGGCGGCGGCGACCACGGTGACGACCAACGGCGTGTAGCCCGTCGAACCGACATAGTCCTGCTTCCAGCTGAGCGACAAGGTCGTGGTGCCGCCGATCGGTACAGTAAACTTGGGACCGAGCACGATGACCGACACTGCGCCACTGGCTTGTTGCAGCTTGCTCGGATTGCCAAACAACAGCGCGCCGCTACCGGTTGCGGCCCCCGCTGTGCTCGATTGCGACCAGCCGACGACCCCGACTGGCGCGTTGGGCGTCCAATCTTGCATGTCGCCCAAGTCTTCAAAATCGCCAATCACGGCCGGCGTCGGTGTCGGTGGCAACGGGGTGTTTTGGCATTTGCCCAGCAGGCATGAGTCGGATGTGCACAGCGAATTGTCATTGCATTCAAAGTCTTCAATGCAGCACTTGCCGTTGACTTTGTGTACGCACTGGTTGCCGGCGCAGATGTCGTCGGTGCACGAGTCGCCGTCGTCGCATTGGAGTTGCTTGGTGCAGCAGTTGGGTACCTTCTTGTGGTCGCACAGGCCGCTGGGCGCTGCGCAGTTGTCCGACGTGCACAGGTCCTTGTCGTCGCACTTGGCGGTATCGGCGGGGTAGGTGCAACCGGTGGTTTTGACGCAGGTGTTTTGGGTGCAAGCGTCGTTGTCGTCGCAGGTCTTGGCGACGCCCGGCACGCAAAGCTTGTTGGCGCACTTGTCGCCCTCGGTGCACACGTTGAGGTCGTCGCAGTTGCTAGATTTGGCGATGTAGGTGCAACCGCCCATGGCCTTTTCGCATTTGTCGTCGGTGCAGGCGACATTGTCATTGCAAACTAGCGAGTTGAGCCCAGCCTTGCACGCGCCAGTGTTGCACAAGTCGCCGGTGGTGCAGGGATCGCCATCGTTACAAGCTAGCGTATTGTTGGCATTTTGGCACGCACCGGTGAGACAACTATCGGTAGTGCACGCATTGACGTCGTCGCAGTTCTTGAGGGCCCCAGCGTAGCACTTGCCAAGCGAGCATTTGTCGTTGCTGGTGCACTGGTTGCCATCGTCACAAAACGTTGCGTTATTCGTGTAGACGCAACCGCCGCCCGCCACGTTGCATTTGTCATCGGTACAAGCGTTGTTGTCGTCGCAGCCCTTGTTGGTGCCAAGGCAAACCCCTGAAACGCAGGTGTCGTTGGTGGTGCACACGTTTTTGTCGTCGCAGGGGCCTTCGGCAGTGTCGACCGTGCAGCCGTCCTTGGGATCGCAGGTGTCTTTGGTGCAAATGTTGCCGTCTTCGCAGACTTTCGGGATGCCAAGGCACTTATCGTTTTCGCACTGGTCGCTAGTGGTGCACTGGTTGCCGTCGTCACAATTGCCAAAAGCCGGACCGGTGACGCAGCCCAGTTTGGCGCTGCACGTGTCATTGGTGCAGCCGTTGCTGTCGTTGCAGTCAACTTTGTCCCCCAAGCATTGGCCGACGTTGCAGGCGTCGTTGCTGGTGCATTTGTCGCCGTCGTCGCACAAGGCCGCGTTAAACTTGGTGGAGCAGCCCTTGTCGGCCGAGCACGTGTTGACCGTACACGGGTTGGTGTCATTGCACGCCACCCCGGCGAGGTAGCCCGCGCCGCCTGGCTTGCACACAAAGAAGCTGTTGTTGGCGCCGCAAGCATTGCCCGTACACAGGGCAGGTTTGCACAAGTGCTCAGGGCTGCAGGTCTGGCCGGCAGGGCAATCCTCGGGGCTGAGGCAATCGACGCAAATACTCTTTTTGAAATCACAGACTTTGTCGCATTCTTTGCTGGTGGTGCACGGCGGCGCTGGGTGGCATTGGTTGGTGATGCAGGCCTTGTCGGCGCCGCAGTCACCGGCCTGGTTGCACTCGACGCAAGAGCTAGCGACTTTGTTGCACACTTTGCCAGCGGCTTTGCAGTCGACATCGCTTTTGCAACTCGGTGCGGTCACGCAGGTTTTGCCGGCGCAGACTTTGCCAGCTCCGCAGTCCTTGGCGACTAGGCACGGAACGCAGGCGTGGGCTTCGTTGTCACACACGCCGCCGCCAGCGGGACAGGCGTTTTGGGCGTCACAAGGGGCGGGTTGTTTGGCGCAGTTGGCAATCGCCGTGTAAATGCACTTGCTAGCGGTGCAAGCGTCGGTCGTACACGCATTGCCGTCGTTGCAATCGGCAGCTTTGGTGCAGGCGCTGACCACATCGGAGGTCACAACGCCGGAGTCCCCGACCGCGGTATCTCCAGTCGGATCGGCATCGCCGGTATCGTTGGTCGTGCCGGTATCGGTGATCGTGCCGGTATCGCCAGTCTGCGGGCCATCGCCGCCGACCGCCGAGTCTGCGTTGATTTCAAACGAAGTTAGATCGAGATCCTGCGCGTCGTCGCTGCCCACGGGCCCGCCACCGCCGCCACCGCCGCCACCGCTGCCGCCGCTGATGCAGCCGATCAGCACACCGCAAACCGTGATCAGGCTGGTAGCGAACGCTCCCAGTCGCGGCGCGCGACAACGCGATGCAAAGCGATCCAGTCGTGAACAAAGCATGGATGTGTCCAAATTGGGGCAATGAGCTGTTGGAACGTCACAAGTGCGCCAATAGGCTGACGATAGGCGGTTAGTGGCCCAACAGCCGCCGCCAACTCAGTAGGATACGGTTTTTCCCAGAATGCACGCAACCTAAAACAATCGCATTGCGGCGGATTTCAGCGCATTACTTGGCCTGCCTCGTCGACCATCGGCACAGGCACTGTTCATTGCATCGGCACAGGCACTGTCCATTTCAACGGCACAGGCACTGTTCATTTCAACGACACAGGCACTGTCCATTGCATCGGCATAGCCGCGACCTGCGAACGCTGCCAGCCCGGCAGCCCGCGACTGAGCAGGTACCGGCCGTCGGCCAGACGAGCGCCGCACAGCCCCCCCGTTTGCGCATCCAGGGTGCCCAACGGACCGCCATCCCCGCTGCGATGGCAGGTCGCAATCATGTGCTCGCTGCCGTCGTCCAGCCGCGCCCGCCCGGTCCACTGGGCGCTGGTGCCGTCCAACAGCAATTGCGCACCGTGCTCCAGCCGACTGTAGCTGTTATCGGCCAAAATCAACTCAAAATCCGCGCTACGAATCAGGCTGGGAGCGTCACCAATCGGCGAATGGCCGACCACCAACCGGTCGATGCCCTGCGCCACCAACGCGGCGACGACCGCGGCCGGCGGCAGTTGCGGATTAAAGCAATCGTCGGTCGGCCTGGCGTAGACCACGCTAGATTGATTAAGTTTCTTACCCGACAACGGCGCCTGATACGCCACCAGCGGCGCGTAACCAGCCCGCTCGCCGCGGTCGACGGCCGCCAGCGCTTGGGCGAAGAACCCATTGAGGTCGTGCTGCCATTGCGTCACATCGGTCGTGCGCCCCAGCTGGGTCGGCGTCAGCCCAAAATTGGCAGCAGTTACGGCACCGTGCACGAATAGCGTCCGTTGGTGGCGGTACATCAACTGGGCCAACTTCAAAAAGCGCAGCAGCAGGCCGTCGGCGGAAACATCGGCGATCAAGCTATCCGCCACCGCCGCATCGTCGCAAGCAGCGCCGTTGTGGGCCAACTCTTGCTGGCGACAACCAAAAGCCAGCTTGGCGCTCATGGTGTGCGTCAAAATCCACGGCAGCAGTTCAGCGCGGCTGGCGTCGCGCAGCTCAGCGGGCGTAGGTGGCGGCAGCAGGCGATCCGCGGGTGACGGCGCCACCTCGTGCAGCAAGCGCAGCTTGTTGATGTCGCGATTGCCGGCCAGCAACACCACTTGCTCAGGCTGGCGCTGCTTGACGTCGACGAGCAGGCGCAACAGGCGCAGCGCTGCCGGGCCGCGATCGACGGCATCGCCGCCGAAAACGAATACACAGTCGGGATTGACGTGCAGGTACTCGCCGTGCTGGTTCCTGCCGCACAAGCGCACTACCGGATTGCGGTGCAGAAAAGCCGCGAATTTGGGCCATAGGCCTTCGATGTCGGTCACATAGGCGATGGTGGCCACGGCGGAGGCGCTCGAACTCGCCGGCCTACTTGCGGAACGCGGCGACCAAGGCCGGCAGCAAGACCTGTGACTGCGCGGCGTCGCCGCCCGCATCCGACGCCGCGGCCAGTTGCTTGAGCGTGTCGGACAGGGTGCGCATGCCGTCGGTGCCGATGTCGATTCCGCCGTATAATGCGGATAGGGCGATGATTTCAGCCGTTTCTTCGACGGTCATCCCTTCCATCAAACCCCAATACACATGCACGGCCAGCGCAAACGCCGGGCGGCGACCGGCGACGAAAATCGCTATCAGGCAGCGCTCGCGATCGACCGGCGTCAACACCGGCGGCGCATCGTTGTAGAAGCGCTCGGCGGCATAGGCGACCAAACCTGCAATGGGCGGATACGGTGCGGCGACCAGCTTGGTGGCCACCACATTCATTAGCGCACGATTGTAGTTTTGGCGCAGAACTGAGATTTGCGCTTCGGTCAATAGCGAGCGAACGTCGGGATTCATGGTTTGGGCTCCTGAAGGTTTCATAGGGTGGGTACTTGTCCTGGCAAAGCTGGGCGAGGATCCCAATCGTCATACAGCAAGCAATCGAGCAAGCTTTGCGACTGGCCGCCGGTAAAATCGATGGTTGCACCGTTAAACCAACTGGCCTCTGGTCGCAGCAAAAGCGAAACAAACTTGCCGACTTCAGGCGTCGTCAGCATGCGATGGGCGGGGATGGCTTGGGCCACGACGTCGCAAAAGCGCTGCCATTTTTCAGGGGTAAACGCTTTCTTGACCGCAACCGTGTCGACAGTACCAAAGTTGAGCAGATTGACGCGATAGCCGTGCGGTCCCATTTCCCACGCCAAATGACGCACATACACTTGCAGCGCCGCTTTGGCCGCTGTAATCAGGGCAAAATTGTGGATCAGCGAATCGCTGATCGGGTTAGTCAAACCCAAGATCAAGGCGCCAGGAGTCAACAACTCGCGGCTGTAGAGCTCTTGGACCCACCAGCAAAACGAGTTGGCCATCGAATCCATAGTTTTGGCAAAGTTGTGCGCGATGAACTGGCGACGGGTACCCGTGCCACCGGGCAGCATCATGCCCAGCGACGCATTGGCGATCGAGTGAACCACAATCCGCACCGAGTGCTTGGGCACCGTCGCCGCCAGTTGGGCAGCCGCGGCGTGCACGCCTTCTGCAGTCCCGGCATCGCCGACGTAGTGTTCAATTCGGCGGCCCAGCACCGCGACATCTGCATCCAGTTCGGCCATCTGCTGGGGCCAGTTACCACGATGAGCGCCAAAAATGTGCAGGCCCGGATCGTGCGCCAGTGCTTTGGCGATGTCGTGACCTGAGCCCGACGAAACGCCCAAAATGACCGCCCATTGGTCTGGCGCGGCAGTAGTCACGGGTACCGAGGTGTCCTTGCGATCTGTCATATGGACCCGAATCGAAATGTGGAACCGCCGCGACTATTGCCGGCGCAGGTTGTCAAGCATACGTTGGATTTGCGCTCCAATGCTATGGTGGACCTGCAGTAGGCGCGCCTTGTCGGTCGGATCGATGCACTCGTCGACAAAAAAGCCCATCGGTGCGCCGATGTGCTGAATCACCTTGACCGGAAACGGCGGCGAGAACGGCCACAGGCCCAGCGGGCCAAAACCAAACCAAAATGGCAGCTTGGACGGCAGGCGCAGCACTTTGCCCAGTGCATCGCCATTGTTGAGCCCCTCAAAAATATCATCGACACCGGCCGCCGCCACCGGCACGATGGGCAGGCGGTACTTGGCGGCGATGCGCAAATACCCTGTGCGATCATCCCAGTCGACCTTGTAGCGATGGGCAAAACTGCGACAGCCCTCGCGGGTACCGCCGGGTGCGACCAGCATGTGCTCACCGCGGGCAATCGCTTGCTCAAGAGGCTTGCCGTCGCCAAACACGAATCCGAGGTCGCTTACCAGTTTAAATAATGGACCGTGGCGAAAGCTGCCGTGAATCAAGCCGTGCGGCAAATAGCCAAGGCGTTTGTACAGTTCGGCGCCTAAGATCAGCACATCCCAAGCGATCGGCCGACCGTGATAGCCGACAATCATGCACGGCTTGCCTTGCAGAAGCGTTTCGATCCCGTGGGTTTCGTAGCGATGGTACTTGGCCGCGACCGAAAAATTGGCGACGTACCAAGCGGTTGCGAGATTCGGGGGCGTTTTCAATCAAAATCCTAGGTTAAGGGCTCGTGAAAAAATAACTCGATCGATCCGCGATTGAAACGGAGCGTCGAGTCGGCTTGCAAAGCCGCGAGTTAGCGACCCACCAAGCAAGCAATGGGCCGGGGTGCAAAATCGACTTGATTTTGCCCAGACCCTAACCTACGTGATACAACAGACCGCCGTAACTCAGGCCGCCACCGACACCGATCAGCAAAATCGTTTGGCCGCTGGTGACGGTGCGCGTGCGGTACAGTTCAGCCAAACCGACTGCGGTCGATGCCGAGCCGACGTTGCCAACGTACTGGACCATCGGCACCAGCTTTTCGGTAGAAATACCAAACAAGTCAGCGATATCTTTGAGCATTGTCCCGTTGGGCTGATGCGGCACCACCCAATCGACGGCATCCCAGTTCAGCCCCGATTGCGCAAAAATGTCGTCGGCGACGGTACGCAGGCCCAGCACCGCCAACTTGGCGATTTCTTTGCCTGGCTTGAGAAACTGCAGGGTCTCGCGCTGCCCGGTCAGACTGGCGTGGTACATCACTACGCTCTCGCGGTACTTGCCATAATTGCCAAAGTGCGACGCCGAAAAGCCAACGTGGGCACCGGCTTCGGGCTCGGTCAGCACCGCCGCGGCGGCAGCGTCGCCAAAAATCAGGTACGGCCGCGGGTCATCGGGGCGGATATGCTGCGAACCCAGTTCGGAAGCCACCACCACCACAGGCGAAATGCCGGTGTGGACCATGCGAGCGGCGTAGTCCAGCCCGGACAAGAAGCCGACGCAGGCGTTGTTGATGTCGAGGCAGCCGCAGGTGCCGTCCATGCCCAAAATGTCGAGGACGACATTGGAGGTGGCCGGGCACATCATGTCAAAGCCAGTGGAATTAGTGAGAATCAGCCGTTTGACGTCGCACGGGGCGATGCCCGCTTTGTCCAACGCCAGCTGGACGACGACGGCGGCCTGAGAGGCGACGGTCTCGCCGGCGTCGGCAAAATGGCGGCTGTCGATGCCAATCATGCGCTGCAGTTCGTCGATGCTGCGGGTTTGGGCCGACGCGATGGCTAGTTCGGCAGTCGTGCGCGGTGTTCCGGCTTGGTAGGCGGCGGTGGCGGCGATGCGGGCTCGGAGCATGGGGCGACTATGGCACGAAGGGGCGTTGTTGTCGATTTGCCCACCAACGGGCAGACTGCCCCGCCGCTCCGGCCCCGTTGGGCGGGGCTGGCTGGCGAATTGGACGGTTTGTGTACGGTTTGTGTACGGTTTGTGTACGGTTTGTGTACGGTTTGTGTACGGTTTGTGTACGGTTTCGGGGAAGGTTTCGTGGACGGCAAGCTCAGCCTTTTCGGTCTCACTGGGCACTTCGGCAATTTGTCGAGTTGGCTGGCACGGACCCTGACTGCCCACCCGCGCAAACTAGCTGTCGCGCTGGCCATTCTGGTCGCCCTGCCCGGCCTGCAAGCGGGTCTGATGATTGACGATTGGGCCCATGCCGCGGTGGCGCTGGGCAAAATCGCGTTTCATCCGGGGCCGAGCCAAATGTACGACTTTGGCGACGGCAACCCGGCCCGCATGCTGGCGGCCCAAGACATTGGCTATCCGTGGTTTGCCGTCCCCGAAATTAAGGTGCGCTTTTTTCGCCCGCTGTCGAGCTGGCTGACGTGGACCGACCATACTTGGCTCGGTGGCGCCCCGGCGCTGGCCCATGCCATTTCGATCGCCCTGTATGCGCTGATGGTGGCCGGGGTGGCGGCGCTGCTGGTCGGCGCGCTGGGCCCGGGACTGGGCGGGCTGGCGGCGGTGCTCTACGCCCTAGACGATGCCCATTGCCTGCCTGCGGTGTGGCTGGCCAATCGCAATGCCTTGGTGGCGACGGCGCCGGCGGTGTGGGCGACGGTGGCGTGGCTGCGCTTTCGGCAGCATGGCTGGCAAGCGGGGCGGTGGCTGGCGGTGCTCGGCTTTGCGGTTGGGCTGGCCGGTGGCGAGACGGCGCTCAGCGCCTTGGCCTTGCCGGTGTGCTTTGAACTGTTCGGCGGGCCGCGGCTGGGCGAACGCTGGCAGCAACGACTGCGGGCGCTGTGGCCTTTGTTGGTGCTGGCTGTCTGTTATGCCGCGATGTACAAAAGTTTGGGCTACGGCGCGCGCCATTCGGGCGCTTACATCGACCCGGTCAGCGATCCGAGCCTGTACTTGGCGGCGGCGGCGTTGCGCATCCCCAGCTTGCTCGGGGTGATGACGCTCAATACCCCGGTGGAAATCTCGGTGGCGCTGCCGGGTAGCATCTGGTTGTTTGCCGGTTTGGGGGTGCTGGGTGCCGCCGGCGTAGCCGCGTTGTTCGTCAAGGGGCTGGCGGCCCACGGTGCCGATGCCCGCCGCGCAATGCTGTGGTTGGTGAGCGGGTCGGTGCTGGCGCTGGTGCCGGTGGCGGCGACGTTTCCGGCCGGGCGGCTGTTGTCGGTGGCCAGTATTGGCGGCGCGGTGGTGGTGGCGGCGGCGGTGGCGCCGTTGTTGGCTCCGCTGGCGCGGGTGACGGGCACGGCGGTTCAGGCGGTGACGGCCGGTTGGCGCGCCGCGGCGATGGCGTTGGCAGTGACCCACTTGGTGCTGGCGCCGACGTTGTTTCTGGGCAGTATCTTGTACATCGGGATTACCATCCGCAAGCTCGACTGGGCCGCTGAACACTCCGCGTTAAGTTTGGCCGCGGGCAAAACCGCCATCTTGCCGGCCGCCCCGGATGTGCTGGGGATTTATGGCTCGCTATGGCGCATGTCGCGCAATGAACCGGCCCCGGCGCGCTGGCGGGCGCTGGCGATGGCCCTGTCTGACATGGAACTGCAGGTGGAGGACGACTATACCGTGGTGCTGCGGCCGCTCAAGGGCGCGCTGCTAGAGACCGAGGCCGAGCAGTTGCTGCGCTCGCCGACCGAAATGTTCCAACCGGGAGCGACGCTGCGGGTCAACGGCATGCTGGCGACTGTGCGGCAGGTCGATCCGCAGGGGCATCCGCTGCTGGTGGCGTTTCGGTTTGATTTGCCGTTGCTGGATCCCGAGCACGTGTGGTTGCAATGGCGCGGCGGGGTGCTGGTGCCGTTGCCGCTGCCGGTGGTGGGCGGCAAAGTGGTGTTGGTGCGCGAGGCTGGGTTGTTGGGCGTTTAGACAGCCGAGCCAATGAATAGTCTCGGCTGTCTATTTGCTAAACTCGATCGCCCAAGTCCGCCACCATGTGCCGGATCGGCGATCTCGTGCTTGCTGGGTGGGTCGCCAAGCTCGCGTCTGCTGTGCAGCCGACTCGCGGCTCCAATCCAAGGTTGATCTCGAAATTGGCAGACTGTGTATAGTTAGAGGAGTGCGAATTGCGCAGTGCCACCCTTGGGGCCGATGGTGTTGGCCGGCGGGCGCGCAGTCACATCGGCCGCCTTGGGCGCTGCCGCTGTTGCTGCTGGACACCAACGCATGTATCGCGCAGCTCAAGCAGCGCGCGCCCGAGCTGCGCGATCGGTTGACGGCACTGCCCTTCGCGCAAACCGCCACTTGCGCGATTGTGAGGGCCGAGCTGATGTTTGGCGTCGAAAAGAGCGACGACCCGGCCAAGGCCCGCGCAAAGACCGAGTAGCTGCTGAGTGGCCTGACACTGCTGGATTTTT
>SHZD01000006.1 GCA_009692465.1 Myxococcales bacterium | reverse complement strand
GTCGCTCGCTGTCGCTCGCTGTCGCTCGACAAGGAGCAAGGGGCTTGACGACTGAGGCGTACTTGCGTACGCCAATGAGACAGTCCTGCGAACTGTCTAGGAGGAAAGCGCCGCAGCGACGCACAGATGCGCCCAAAGCGGGGGATCGCGGTGAGACCCATGGATTGACCGCCAGTGCGTTCTCCCTGCACAATCTGGGGACATCTCGCCGCTGCATTTTCGTGGCTGAGTTTTCTCGGGATCAGCACGAACTGGTCGCATCGGTAGGTCTGCCATGCCCGAAACCCGATTGATTGCGCCGCTGAGCGACCGCTTCGTGCTGGCGACGAGCCGAGCGTGCCTGTGGCACCGGGACCAAGCCCGCAAGGGCACGCAAATTCCCTATGTTTCTCACGTATTCTCGGTTGCTGCGCTCACATTGGAATATGGTGGCGATGAAGATTGCGCAATCGCAGCGCTTTTACACGATGCCGTAGAGGATGGTGGCGGCCCAGCGCGCTTGGCGCAAATCCGTCGTGAGTTTGGCGAGCAAGTTGCGGCAATTGTGGCTGCTTGCACCGACAGCGACGTGCAACCCAAGCCACCTTGGCCACAACGCAAGCAAGCGTACATCGACCACGTTGCCGAAAAATCCGCAGAGTCCAGGCTGGTTTCGGCCTGCGACAAGCTGCACAACGCCCGCAGTATCCTCAGTGACGTCCGCGAACTTGGCGATGCGGCGTTTGAGCGTTTCAAAGGTGGCAAGGTCGGAACTCTATGGTATTACCGCAAGTTAGTCGACGCGTTTCTGTTGCATGGCCGCTCGCGGTTGCTCGACGAGTTGGAGCGGGTGGTCACTGAGTTGGAGCGCCTGACGGCTGGCTGAGTGGTCCACGGCGAGTGGGTATCGATTCACCGTTGCGCAGCTTAACACAATGACTATAAAGTATTTTCGCCAAAACGCTTACCGGTGAAGCGATTGCGAACTGCGCACCAACAGGTTTGCGCGCAACCCGAACTTGGCGCAGCGGCACGAACACGCGATAATTTTCATACGCAACGGCGAAGTCGTATTCGGATGCCGCATGGATGACCGTACAAGACGCAGCTGGATGGCTGTCCAATCCAAGTTTGGTGGCACGCCGTTTCAGTTGGCTGCGGCATTGGCGACCGATACGCCAGCCGCCGACAAGCTGGCGCTGGAGAATGCCGCGGTGCTGGAACTGCGCCGCAACGGTGCGATTTTTGCAGTGGTGGCCGATATTCACCCGCACTTTGCGGTGCCGGACCAGCCGGTGAAGGGACCGGTTCAGGCCATTTTTGCGTGGACGCCGCGGTGCCTTGCGACAAGTGTTTTTGATGTGCTGGACGCGGGTGGCCACCGCTTGCCCTATGCGGCCATCGCCTATCGGTCGCTTAAGCCATTGATGTGGCGCAACCAAGGCCGCGGCATGGGCATGGGCCAGTTGGCGGGGACGCGGTTTGAGGTGACCCAGTGCGTCGGCGGCATGGTGGTGGCGACTTTGCGGGCCCCGACCTTTGATATCGCAGAGTTGGATATCGCGTTGCGGGCTCTGGAAGAAGTTAGCCGGTTGGCGTGGCGCGGTCCGAGTCCGTCGAGTTTTCATGACTTGATGGTGCAAGACAACAAGCCCAAGTCGCCAGTCCGCTATATGGTGGTTGCTGCGGCATTGTTGGCGATTGTGGCTGTGATCGCGTTTGGCTTTATGCAGTCGATGGCCGCCAAGTAGCTGTGCCGGCCAGCGGATCGCCTGATCCTATTTCGAATTCAGTGCTTGGTCACCAATCCGAATTCAGCGCTTAGCCACCATCCCGAATCTAGTGCTTAGCCACCATCCCGAATCTAGTGCCTAGTCACCATTGCGAATTTAGTGCCTAGTCACCATTGCGAATTTAGTGCCTAGTCACCATTGCGAATTTAGTGCTTAGTCACCATTGCGAATTTAGTGCTTAGTCAAGCGCGCGGTACTGTCGCGCAGCCGCCGGGCCAATACACGAATGATTTCACGGGCTACTTGCGGCTTGCGCTCCATAATTTCGTCCAAATCGCCGCGGGCAATGCGCAACAAAGTGGTGGGTTCGCCACACACAGCCGTGGCTGATCGGGGTTCGCCGTCCAAGGCGGCCAATTCGCCAAACACTTCAGGGGGCCGCAACGTGGCGATCGGCGCGCCGCCGTCCAGGACGATCACGCAGCCAGCCACCAGCAGGTAGATCTCTTGGCTTGGATCGCCCTTGGCGAACACGGTTTGATCGGCTCCCAGGGCCAGTTCGGTGGCGGCGGAGGCAATTTGCATCAAGTCCTCCCCCGATACCGCGTCAAACAGTGACACCGCCCGCAAAAAGTGAACGCGCTGCAACAACGGGATTTTGGAGCTGGCCAGGGCAAATTGGATGCGGATAGCGGCGGGCCATGTCGTCCTTGAAAGCATAGGCGGCACAGGTGCGCAGCCAACCGTCGCCGGTGGGGCCCATCACGCAGGCCAAGGGGTCGGTCGTCGCGGTCTGATCGAGGTCGGGGCGCTCACGCAGCGTCCGGTAGGGTTCGCGCAGCGACTGGCCGTCCAAGACCAAGAGCACATCGCCGCGCAGTGGAGCGGGCAGCGCATGTTCCAACAATTCCAGACTGGCGGCCACACTTTTGCTGTCGTTGCGCCGGACATGGTACTGGGTCAAATCGACCAATTTGGAGTCTACCAGCAGCGCGAGCAGTGCAAACATTCGCCGGTGACAAAGCGCAATCCGCGCCTGCACTTCGCCACAAAAAAATGCGACGGCGCCCGTGTGCGGAATGCGATTGCCATTGCGGTGCGCCACCCCAGCCAAGACCAATGTCGCTTGCAAGGCTGAGCAAATTTCATCGTGGACCACGAGTGTAACCGCGGAATTTGGAATTTCCCGCATTGTATCAAAGCATTGTCGAGCAGCGATGGCCTTAGCAGCCCGGTAGCGCACCGCTCGCTGCGGCCTGCGCAGCAAATGCGTCAACGCCGCCGCACTGTGCGGACCGGTGCCACTGCCCAAAGCCACGGCAGCCGCAATTTGTCCGCCAGCGGCGAGTTGATCCAGCAGCGGGAGCAGGTGAGCACACAAGGCGTCTGGCATGGCGGCCAGTCCTTCCATCGCCGCCGCCGCGGTCCGCGGGTCGGCCAATCCGGCCAGCAGGGCCTGCTGCGCATCGGGGTGAGCGATGCGACCGAGCGCAGCGTAACTAGCTGTAAATACTGGGCGCTCGCGGTCAGATCGCCCGCCAAGCACCCAGTGGAGCGCGCCGCCGCGGTGCACGCCGATCTCGCCGATCGCCCACAGCGCATTTTCGCGCACTAGCGCATTAGGACTGGTCGCCATCTGCTGCAAAGCGACAGCTGCGGCGCCACAAGGCCGGTCGCAGAGCTGCCCTTGGCACGCCCCGGCATTGTCGCAGTGGTCGGCGATTTGGGCGGCACAAGCCAGCGCAGTGACGTCGGACGGCGGTTGATCGGCAGCGGTCGCCACGGTCGCTTGCCAGCTGCCGCTAGAGTGCAGCAAGCCGCGCAATGCGGATTTGCGCACGTCGGCATCGGTCGACGTCGCCAGCACCCCGGCAAACGCCTGCGCATCCTCGTGTTGACAGCCATTGGTCAGCGCCGCCACCGCAAAGCGCTGCAACTGGCGATCGGGAAGAGCACAGGCGTTGCGCAAAACCAACCGCGCCTTGGGGTTGTCGCGACACTGGGCCAGAATTTCTGCAGCCAGCAGCTCGCGATTGCGGTCCCCGCAGTACAGTTCGTCAGCCAAAGCGCGTAGGGTTTCGTCATCCAACCTATAGACTTCATTGAGGTCTAACCGTCGATCATCAATCGAGTTGCGCACTAGGCTGGCATAAGCTCGCCGCAACAGCGCCCCGGCGACACCAAAGCCGATGGCAGCCAACACGGCGACCGCGATCGCTAACCAGCGTAAATCGATGGTCGGCGCGAACTTGAGGCCCAAGCCACCCACCGCGTAAAACGCGGGCGCAATCACACCCTTTAGCAAGGCATTGCTCTGTGAGCGCGCTGTGCCCGGCAAGGCGGTTTGCATTTGGCCGCGCGCCGCTGAGCCTAGAGCGCTCTCCGTCACCCGAAACGCCCCGCGACTGAGCACTGCGGCCGCAAAACTGGGATGCACCACCAGCGCCAAGGCCAACACCAGCGCGGTGCCAAGCGGAATCTGGGCTGTAGTGGCGCTGCCGAGCTTGGCCAACACCTTGCCAGCCACCAGCGGCGCCAGCATCGTCAAGGCGCCGGTCACGCCAAAAAACACGCCCATGAAGGCGGCAATGTGCTCTGGGGTGCGCAACTCTTGTTGGGCGGTGGCAAACAGCACAAAATCAAGCAACTGCTCAGTCAGCAAACTGACGACCGCGAGGACGGCGAGCGTGCGCAACAGCGGCACGGTGGCCATTTGGTGTAGGCCCGCCGCCAGAGACGTCAAAAGTGTCGGTTTGACCGCAGTCTGGCGAATCGGGGCAATATCGTACTGGGCCACCACTAGGAGCGTGTCGGAGTATTCCGACTCGCTCCTAGCGCCGTCTGGCTAGACGGCGGCAACTGTCCGAAACTGCACGGATTCACTCAGGGCAGTTCTCGGACAGTTGAGAATAGTTGACTGGCTAGGAGACTGTCGGATCGTAATAGATTCATTGTGTATAACCGGATAGATATTTCACAACCGATTGATTTCCGACAGGCTCCTAGCGCCAACGCCGCCGTCGCCAGCAGTAAGCCTGCGGCCACCGGCACCAGCGCCACCGCGCCGATGAGGTGGCTGAGCGGGGCAACCGCAAAACCGCCCAGGGTCCAACCCAGGCCGGCCGCATTGCCAATGACCGGCAAAAGCCGTTTAGCACTGCGGACATCCAAGGCTTCAGTGGCGACTGACCACCCTTGGACCACCATCAGCCCAATCGACGCTTGCACCAGCACATACAACGCCATAGGGTCGGCGTGCACTAAAAACACGGTCCAAGCACCGATGAACAGCACCGCCACCGCCGTTGCCAGCCCGACAAACAGCCGCACCGGACCCACTCGGCCAGCCACAGCGGACACAACCAGCGAACACAGGGCCAGCACCAGCGCCGACAGCACAAAGGCATCGGCAATGCGCTCGCGGGCTGCGGTGGCCAAAAAAATGCCTTGTTGCGCGGCTTTGGCTACTGCCACCGTCAGGGTCAACAGCAGAATCAACACGAAAAGGCGGCCGGTGCGCGCACCTTCGCCGTGGCGAACGCCCAACAGCGCTAGCAAGCGTGGATTCATGGCGGCATGTCAGTGGCATGTCAGTGGCATGTCAGTGGCCACTGGGCGTTGGCGAGCGCTGAGCATCGACTGCAGTCGCTGCGCCTGCTGGTTTCACGGCCAGAACAGGGCGAACAGCCCATGGTGGCGGCGGCACTGCGGGCTGACGCACCTCGCAGCCAGAGTTGACTGCAATCGGCCCGTCGGCGACCAGCAAGCCATCCGTAAAACCTGCCTTTCCGGTCACTGCGGTCGGCCCTTGGCAGCCTTGTTCGATCCATGCGCGCAAGATTGCAAATTCTTCGTCTGTCATCGCCGGCAAGCCCAGTGGCATGCCGACTAGGCCCAGCGGGCACGGTGGCCGTTCAGTGTCACGACTGGCCGCCGCTTGGTCGCGCAGGCCTTCGATTCGCCGTTGCAGCATGGTCGCCAGAATTGGCGGGACCGTTTCGTTGGACTGGACTTCAAACACGGAATAGCGCCGACCTTGCGGACCGACAGCGCCCCACACACCGCGCGCTCGTAGGTCCGAAACGACAAGCCTACGCCCTTGTAGCCCATGCCGCCGCCGTTGCCCGGTCCGGTGTCGTTTTCGTGGTCGTTCATGTGGCAGTGGACACAGACTTTGCCCAGAACGCGCTCTTTGACTTGCGCCCATCCTACCGGCCGCGCTACCGCTGCAGGCAACAAGTGCAGCGCTGTGGTCGGCGGCGATGTAGGCAGGCTCGGCGCTGGCGCCAGCAGAGGATCGGCAAAGTACAGATAATCGCGCAAGATTTCCGCCTCGGTTTGGCTCAAACCCAGCTTGGGCATCGTGGTGTTCGGCTGGACGGACTGGGGATTGAGCAACCACTTGACCAGCACTTCTGAGGTCATGCGCTCGCGGACAAAGCGCAGATTGGGCGCCAAATCGTTGACAGTGGGTTTGCCGGCCACGGGCAGCGGCGGCTTGATACCAAAGTCGACATTGCCAAAGTAATGGCAGGTCGCGCATGCCCGAGTGGTGAACAGATTCTTGCCTTCGGTCAAGCGATTGGCGTCGGGCTTGGCGGGCAACGCCGGCGGCTGCCATTGCGGCAGTGTAGGATCGGCGACGTCGGCAACTGCTGCGAAATACTTGACCAAAATCGCAGCTTCTTCGGCCGTGACTGTGGTGCGGTACATGCTTTCGTGGGCATTGGGACGCACATCGTAGGGTTCACGCACGAACCTGCCGATCCAATCCGGTCTCAGACGGGCGCCGAGCAGCGTCAAGTCGGGGACTTGCAGTAAGTTTTGGATGTTCTTGAGGTAGCGCACGACAATGGGCTTGCCGTGCTTGGCGGCGATGTCGGCGTATTTAGCCGGGTGGTTGGGCAAGTCCTTGAGAAAAGTGTGGCACTTGACGCAGTCGTAGGGTCGGCCGTGGCTCGCTTGGCCATCGACGGTGTGACAACGGCTGCATTGGTGGCGGTGCAACACGGCGCGGCCGTCTTCGATCGCGCGACCGCGCTCCAGTATCGGCCAGTGCTGCCCGGCCGTTCGGCTCAACACGGATAAATCTGGGGCCTGGACGGCTAGTGCTGCAGGCGTCACCGTCGGCGGTTGGGACGCAGGTTTGCCACAGCCGAAAAACAGGGGTATCGCGGCACCTAGGAGCCTGTCGGAAATCAAACGCATTTTGAATGTCTATACGGTTATACACAATGAATCTATTACGATCCGACATTCTCCTAGCCATTCAGATATTCTCAACTGTCCAAGAACTGCTCGGAGAACTTGCCCAATCAAATTCGTGCAGTTTCGGACAGTTGCCGCCGTCTAGCCAGACGGCGCTAGGAGCGAGTCGGAATACTCCGGCACGCTCCTAGGAGGCAAGTACGCAGACAGCAGCGATTGAGTGCGCGCACGACGTTAGGGGCAGTCTTCATCGCCACTGCCTCGGTGCCGTCCGGCGTGTTCGGCCGGGTCACCTTCGCCCAGCGCCGCCCCAGCGTCAAACCGCGACCGATTGCGGTTGGGGTGGAGATTCTGCGGTAAAATCAAGAATTTGTGGGGCTCGGCCGCCAAAAACCAGCGAGTGGATCTGGGCACCCTGGCGCAAAACCGCGATCTCAGTGCCGTGCGCCACAGACTGCACTGTTAAGGCGTCACCGGCGCGCAGTTTTTCAACGATCGACCACTCAAAGGCCAGCCACGGCAGCCGACGGGCGATGTGGACCTGCCCGGCCAGTTGACCCAGACCGATAACCCGTTGATAGCGCCAGTGATTGCCCTCACGCTGCCCTGCCAGCAGGACGACGGTGCGATCGAAGCCCAGGGTCACAACGTGCGCTTGAAGCAGGGGACGCGCAGCCGCCAGCCACGTAGGCGTGTGTTGTGCCAACAGCTCGGCCACCGCCGTCGTCTGGCGCAAGGTCTGGGCGCAGTCGGGCGCGCACGGCAGCCACGAACCGAGGCGCACCGGCACTACCGCCCAGTTTTGCGGCCACGGCAGCGCGCGATCGGACTGGCGGGCCGCTCGCTCGGCAACCAACACCGAATCATCGCGGTCGCCGCCGATCACGAAGGCATCGACGCAACAGGGCGGATAGCCGAACCAAGCGCCGAACTGTCGAATTGCATTTGATTTTTGCGATCCACTGCCGCCCAAAATCGGGTCCAGACGCAGCGCCGCTGCCACCAACGAGCGATCGCGGGCGGCAAAAACGTGGGTTCTGAGCTGACCAGCCACACCGGCAACCGCCGACTTCATGACCGCCGTGTGCAAGCCCACTCGTTGCAGTGCGGTCACGGCTTGGGCAACCCGATCGGGATCTGGGACCTCGCGCCGCAGCAGCTGCCTGAGCCCATTTTGCAGTTCGATGGCTTCGCGGTCGCAGTCACCGGCAACGAGCGGCCATTGCCCGTGCTCAGGCGCGCGCCGCGCGGCCAAGTGAGCGATAACACTAGGATCGGCGGCTGTCGCCGTGCAGGCATCTAGGGACGTCAAGCTCATGGCGCGCATCAGAGCGGGCCAGCGGGCTAGCACCGTGGTTATCGTCAGCGCCGCGCCCTCGTCGGCAGCCTGAACGGAGTCCACCGCGGCCACGGCGGCAACCATGTGATCGTGCACAGCAAAGGCTTTTGTCTCGAGCGCCGACGCCCACACTGCAGGCGTGCCAGGACAAACGACAGCCAGTGGACACTGCGCGCACGCTGCCAAGCGTCGATAACGGTCAGACTCGCGCGCAACTCTTTGTTCGGATAGCCGAAACAGCTCAAGCACTTGCTCAGGATCGGCAAAGGCACAGGGCGGCAGTTCGTGGCCGGTCGCCTGTTCCAGTGGCGGAGCGTCGCGACTGACTTGTTGCTGCGCTGCCTGGGCCAAGGCTGCGGCCGCCGCCAACGGATCCAGCAACGCCAAGGGTTGCGGCGCTTGGCCGATGGTTCGCACCACGATCCGCACGATTCGACCTGCAGTATCTTGGGCCAGCAGCAGGCAATTCTGGCGCAAGGCCGACAGCGTCGAAGCGTTTTGCGGCAACAGCGCCACGGCAATTTCGACGTCGATGCCAGCCGTCAGCAAAGCCCGCACCCCCACTAGCGTCGATTGTTGGTCATTGGATCGACCGCTAATCGCGTCGGCAGTGGCGGCGTCCAGCGAATTGACCGCCACCACCGCCCGCCGCAGCCCTGCCCGCGCCAGCAGTTGCGCTTGCCGGCTGTCGATGGTGCCCGCGTGGGTCTCCAGCGTCAGATCGCCCACGCCCAAGGTTTTGGCTAAATGCAGCAATTGCGGAAGGTAAGGCTCCAAAGTCGGCTCGCCGCCGGTGATGGTCAGGGCCGAAGCACCGGCCTCGATCGCCTTGCGCACGGCGAGCCCGGCGCGCTGACCCCGCTGTTGGGCCGTACCCGAATCGGCGGCGCGCACTGTACAAAACGCACAACTGCGGTCACAGGCGCGGTTGATCGCAATGACGTGATGGTGAGCCATAAGGCCAGCGTGGCGGGGCGACACCGTTTTGGCAAGACGGCAGCGCTCGTTGCCCCAAATTCACGACTGAAATTTCCGCGAGGCCCGATTTCTTATGCCAGTGCTCGGTCGCTCGCTGGCGCTCGACAAGGCGCAAGGAGCTGAACGATTGAGCCGTACTTGGGTACGGCGATTGAGAAAAGAGACGCAGCAACGCACAGATGCGCCCAAAGCGGTGGATCGCGGGTGCGCGCGGGATCGACTTCCGGCTGCCGCTGGGCCACAATGGCTTCAAATTACCGCGCCGCCACTGGCGCTGGAGCCCGACCATGTCTGCCCGTTCTACACGTTCAAAAGACTCCAGTGACACCAACCAAAGTGCTGTAGATCAAGGGGAAACCACTGCTCAGGCCAACGAAAGTCCATCGACTGAGTCGGCCACTGCCCATGACGATCCTAAGGAAATCGCTAACATTTCTCTGGCCGACGCTGAGCGTCCGCTGACGCTGTGCATCGATATTGGCGGCACCGGGCTCAAGGCCATGGTGCTCGACGCGCAGGGCCGCCAGTTGACCGATCGGGCGCGCATCGAAACACCGCGACCGGCGACCACCGACGCTATCTTGCGCACGCTGGTGCATTTGGTGGAGCCATTGGGCGAGTTTGATCGGGTATCCACAGGTTTTCCGGGCGTAGTTCAAGCCGGAGTGACCAAGACCGCGCCCAATCTGGATCCGAGCTGGACCGGCTTTGCCCTTGGCGCTGAACTGACTGAATTATTGGGAAAACCGGTAAAAGTACTCAACGACGCCGGGGTCCAAGGGCACGGTGTGGTCGAAGGCAGCGGGGTTGAAATGGTGCTGACCCTGGGCACCGGCATGGGCTGCGCGCTGTTTGTTGACGGCAAATACGTGCCCAACCTGGAATTGGCCCACCACCCGTTTGCCAAAGGCAAGACCTACGAGCAGTACGTCGGCGCCAAGGCGCTGGTCAAGGTCGGCAAGAAGCGCTGGAACAAGCGGGTCCTCAAGATCTTGGCCCAGATCGAGCCCATCTGGAATCCGCGCGTCATCTATTTGGGCGGCGGCAATGCCAAGAAGCTCAGCGTCATCCTGCCGGACAATGTCAAGGTGACAGACAATGTGGCCGGGCTACTCGGCGGCGTCAAACTTTGGGCCTGACCGCGAGCCCCCGCTTTGGGCGCATCTGTGCGTCGCTGCGTCGACCACCGGAGTCCAGCGCAGAAGCGGTCTGAACGTTACTTGCAAACGCCTAAGCTGCACTTACCACCCGCCGGGCACTCGCAATCGACGCTGCACGACTTGGGCGGCGCGACGGGCAGCGAGCAGTAACCGGTGATGCAGCTTTCGCCCGTGTGGCACTCGCAGGATGCCTTGCAGCGCGTCAGGCAGTAGCCGAGCACGCAATCCTCGCTCCATGCGCATTGTTTGCTGGCAGTGCAGATGTAAGCGCCCGCTTTGCCGGCCCCGGCCGCTTGCTGGCCGCCGCTTGCACCGGCACCGGCACCTGCACCGGCACCTGCACCGGACGAGCTTGCAGCGCCATCGGTACTGGAACCGGCATCCGCGCTGCCAGCCGAGGGCGCGGCCGATGATGTGTCTGCGTCTGTCGATCCGGCGTCACTACTGCTGGTGGAGGAACGGGGCGCGGCCTGTCCGACAGAAAGTGGCGCGCCTTCGCATGCGTAGCTTCCGGTGGCTTTGCAGCTGGACTGCACGACGCACTTGCATGCTGAGCGCGTTTTCTTCTCGGTCGCGGTGAACTCGTCCTGACAAGTGCTGATACACGATGCAAATTTAGCTGCATTAATATTGCCGCAGTCCAACAGCTGGCCGCAAAAAGAGCTGCACACTGTCACCGCGTCGCCGGTATCGTCGCCATCCCAGTCCATTTTGCCGCCGTGGTGCTCGACGTGACAGGCGCACAGCAGACTCAAGGTCAAAATGGTCGCGGTACTGATTAGTGAAAACAAACGCATAACTTCCTCCAGGCTACTACATGTGGGACAGATCACCGCCCTAACCCCGCACAACGCCAAAAACCAAATTTGGCCGCGCGGGGAGTGGCGATGGGCGCTGGCAGCGGGGCTGCCTGCAGTTCAAAGCTGGATGCCCGATGACCGCGATTTCGTTCAAACGAAAATGCACAGTTCTAAAATCTTTATTATTTTATGTTGTTATGTGTAGGTTGCCCTCGATCCGTGGCCGCGCTACCTTGCCCATCGCCAGTCGCGCAAAAACTTGAGGCCCACGTTGAACGAAATGGCCGCCAGCGGGCAATCAAGATTGACTAGGCGTCAAATGCGGCGCGCCAGTTGTGGTGGCTGGCCCCATGTCCTTGATTTCGCTTATTGCAGAGGCGCCGTTGTTTTGGCGGCGTAGTGCGCCGACCGGCGATGCGCTGGTTGACGCCCTGCAGCGCGGCGAGTTGGCAGCGATCGGCATGGCCTACGACTTGCACCACAGCGCGGTGCGCGCTTTTGCCCGCCGCCTGACAGGTGACAGCGATACCGCTGAAGACCTGGTTCAAGAAGTGTTCGTCACCTTGGCCACGGCTGGGCGCAAGTTTGACGGTCGCTGCGCCCTGCGCACCTTTCTGATCGGGATCGCGATTAACCATGCGCGTCACCATGTGCGGTCTGCGGCGCGGCGGCGCAAGATGTGGCTGACAGCGGCGGATGGCCGCGCCGAACACGAACAGGCAGCCGATGCTGTGGCTGCGCAAGCTGAACTAGCCAAGTTGTTGTCGCAAGCGCTGGACTTGCTACCTATCGACCAGCGGGTTGCGTTTGTGCTGTGCGAAGTCGAAGAACGCTCAGCTGCTGAAGCGGCCGAAATTGCCGGTGCCCCGGAAGCCACGATGCGTACGCGACTTTTTCATGCACGCAAGAAACTGCGCGAGGTGCTGCAGCACGCGGAGGGACGATGAGCGAAGACCTCCTGAATAAAGCGGCGCGGGCCTTGCGGCAGTCGACCGACGACGGTCAAGCTGGGCCGACAACGGCACGGATGCACATTTTGGCCCGCGCTCAGCACCAGCGCGTACGTGGCGAGCGGCGAGCGGCGGTGGCGATGGCGCTGTCGGCTGTGCTGGTGACATCGACGGCCATCGCGGCAGCAACTGGGGCCTTGCCTAGTGTGGTCGCAGCGGTCCAGCGCGCTGTCGGAATGGACGCTTCGGCGCCAAGTGGCTCTGGGCATCCAATGGCGAGCGAGCCCGAAAGTGCCGCGCGATTGCGCTTGAAAAAGGGCAAAGGCCCAGCTGGAATGCGCCCAGCCGTCCCTGCCAGCGAGGCACAAGCAGTTGATATTGCTATGGATGAACCTTTGCAGCCTGCGAGTGGCGCAGCAGTACTACCATCGGCCGAGCCGCCAGCACCAGTCTCGCCAGCACCAGCCTCGCCAGCACCAGTCTCGCCAGCACCAGCCTCGCCAGCACCAGCCTCGCCAGTGTCGGCACCGCCCGCGCAGGCAGGCACAGGCGGATCGGCGTTGGAGGGCCAACCGGCACTCACAGCGCGTCTCCAGCCGGCGCCAGCCGCAAAACCGCAGCTCAAAGCGCCCAAAACTGCTGCCGAACCTGCGGTGGACCAACCGGCGACGGCTGTCGGGCCCCAAGCAACAGCCGCAGCCCAAGCCGAACCGGTCGTCGTTGCCGCACCCACGGCACCACCGGATGCCCCGCCCGACGAAACATTGGTGCTGTTTCGTGCCGCCCAAGCCTTGCAGCACCGCGACAAGAACTATGCCAAGGCATTGGCAGCGTGGGAGGGCTATCTGCACGCAGCTCCCGCGGGTGTATTGGCTCCTGAGGCGCGTTGGAACCGCGCAATTTGCTTATTGCGGTTGGGTCGAAAACCGCAGGCCCGCATGGCTCTTGAGCATTTCGCTCATGGCGCCGAAGGCGGTTATCGCCAAGCCGAAGCGACTAAGCTGCTCGCGGCCCTAGAGGGAGCCGAACCATGATCGCCGTTCGCGCCTACGCCCTGCACGCAGTCGCCCTGAGCCTGCTGTGCGCGCCTGCTGCGACTGCCCAACCGCTGCCACCGACGATCTGTCTCAGCATCAGCGGCGCCGAGGATTTGCCGGCGGCGGCGGCCTTGCAGTTGGCCATTGAGCACGAACTGGAGGTGCCGGTGCGGGTCGAGCTGCCGTGCCCGGCCCAAAGTGGCAGTTTGGCGGTCAGTGCAGCGGGCGTCGGTCAAGCCAAAGTGGCGTTTTCGGCGCCAGATGGCCACACCAGCGGTCGCACCGTGCGACTGCCCGCCGAAGCGGCCCGGGCGGCCGAGACCATTGCTTTACTGGCATCGAGCTTGGTTCGTGACGAAGCAGCCGACCTGTTGGAAACGCTACGCAAGGCCAAGTCGGTCAAGCCAGCCGAAGTGCTGATCCCGCCGCCACCCGCCCCGTTGCCTGTAGCGGTGCCAGTGCCGCCAGCGGTGCCGCCGACCCCAATCAGCGCGGACGATGCGGACGCCGACACCGACCTGCCCAGCATGGCCATCGCCATCGATTTGTTCCCTGATTTTAGCATTCCGCCACGCCGGTGGACCAAACCGGTCCGCCGCCTGTCCTTTGGGGTGATCGGGGCGTGGTCCGCTGGGCTTAATGGTGTAGAAGCCGCCAACATTTTTGCCCTCAAGTCGGATCGGGCGCGCGGCTTTCAAGGCGCTGGGATCCTGTGCGCCGTAGCCAATGATATGCAAGGCATTCAGCTTGCCGGGATGCTCAACCTGACCGGCGGCCGTCTGCGCGGCGTCCAAGGGTCATTTGGGATCAACATTGCCCGCCGCCTCGACCATGGCATGCAGTTCAGCATGCTCAATATTTCCGGCCCTGCGGATCACGCAATGCAATTTGGGGCGGCCAATTTCGCCATCGGCGACTTCAATGGCGTGCAAGGGGGCACCTTGAACGCGGTCAAAGGCGACGTGCGCGGCGTGCAGGTCGGTCTGGCCAACTTCGCCGGCGGCACGGTGGGCGGAGTGCAAATCGGCCTGATCAACGTAGCCGCCGATGCCGATGTTGGAATCGGTTTAGTTTCGCTCTATTGGCGGGGGCGCACCCACTTGGAAATGTGGTCGCAGGACTGGGCGCGGGCCATGATCGGGCTCAAGCATGGCAGCAAGTGGCTGCACACCATTGTCGCCGTCGGCGGCCGCAGTGTCCGCGACCGGTGGCAACCGGTTGTTGCCGGTGGGATGGGCTTGCGTGCGCGCTTGGGCGATCGGCTGCACCTGGACATCGACGGCATCCACCACTTGTTGCTGCAAGCGGACCACAGCGAGGACCAAACGCCCGATCACTTGAGCCAAGTCCGAGCGACGGTCGGCTTGCGCGTGCTGCGCTCAGCAACTGTGTTCGCTGGCCTGAGCATCAATGCGTTGTGGCTACCGACGGGCTCCTTGGTCGAGAGCCTGACGCCATTTTCGCCATCCAATGCTGGCGACAAGCCCTTTTGCCAAGACTGCGGTCCACCGCCGTCAGCAGCCGCTGTGTGGCCAGGTGTGGTCGTCGGCATTGCCGGTTTTTGAGCGATCGTTGACAGGTGCCGCCGCGCAGGGCGATCCTGTCGGCGCCGCGCTGCGCGGTGGACTCGACCCAAAACCCGACCGGCAATTTCAACGACCAAGGCCACCGTGACCGAATCCACCGCCATAGCCGGACCACACGCCGTGGGCAGCCCCAGCGCCCGTTCCATCCCGCTGCCGCTTATCTATGGGTTATTCTTGATTTCAGGTGCCGCGGCGCTGCTGTACCAAGTGGTGTGGCAGCGCAGCCTGTTTGCGCTGTATGGCGTCAACGTCGAAGCGGTCACCATTGTGGTCGCCGCCTTCATGCTGGGCTTGGGCTTGGGCAGTTTTGCCGGTGGCAAACTGAGCAAGGTGCCCGACGCGCCGCTGCCGCTGTGGTTCGGCCTGATTGAGATCGGCATAGGCGTTTTCGGCTTGATTTCATTGCAGTTATTCCATTGGGTCGGCGATCTGACCGCCGGGGCGGAGGGTCTGGCCACTTTTGGGCTGTCGTTTAGCCTAGTCGTAGTGCCCACATTGCTCATGGGCAGCACGTTGCCGATGTTGGTGGCCTACGCGGTGCAAAGCTCGCACAATGTCGGCAAGTCCGTAGGGATGTTGTATTTTATCAATACGTTAGGCTCGGCCCTCGCCAGCATTGCCGCGGCCGTTTTGCTGTTGGGCGAGCTGGGCCAAAGCGGCACGGTGGTATTGGCAGCAATCGGCAATCTGTTCGTTGGCGGTTTGGTGTTGGCGTGGTGGTTTATCGGTCATCGCAAGGGCCCAGCGGCCGCCGGAAACCCGTCACTGTAGCCGCGATCCCCCGCGTTGGGCGCATCTCGGCGTCACTGCGTCGCTTTTCGCCCAGCGACATACGCGAGTACGCCACTGGGCGAAAAGCTCCTTGTTCCTTGTCGAGCGACAGCGAGCGACAGGGCGCTGGCATCCCAAATCGGGGGCCGCGGGGATCTCGATGGGCAATTTGGGGGCAAGAAGCAAGCCAGCCCAAGAGGACGTAGCAAGTGATCGCAAGCAGAACTGGCAAGCGGGGCGACGATCAACACCGGTAGCGCCCGCTCCATGCCCGCGTGGCGAGATCGTCAATGCGAATTCTAAGTCGGCGTCGGCAGGCTAAAAGGCGTACATGAGGCCAAAATAGGTGGCAATGGACTCCTCCAGCAAGCAATCGTACTTGCCGTCGGTGCCCTTGCCGATGTCGATGCAGCGGTCGCGTTGATCGGTGAACGCCAAGTCAAAGCGCACTGGAATCTGGCCCGCCAGCATCCACACCAAACTGCCGCCCAGACCGTGCCGAACTCCGCCCCATAGGTCGCTGGCGTCGTCAGCCAGGGCCCCAAAATCCCAATACAGTGCTCCGCTCAGCTTGAGGTCGCGGGACACTGGAAAGCGCAGTTCAAGCGCGCCGTTGGCGACGACGCGGCCATAGCCGACCGTGTAATCCGTTTCCAAAAATGCGCGGCCCTTGGGCGAAGTCTTGTCTTCGATCGTCTGCAGTTCGACAAGATTGCCGGCCTTGTCACGCACAATCGGCTTGCCGCTGGAGTCATAGCGCCGAATCCCATAGTCGGCATAGCCACGCAACAGCGACTGCGGATACTGGCCACCCAGACGAAACGTAATATTTTGAGGAAGTTCCGCAGTCGCAGCATCCGAAAACGGGTACACGACGCCACCGTGAACCATCGTCGCCAACACCAGCGAATCGCCAACGGGCAGATACATGCGACCGGTACCCTCCCACTTGATCATGTTCGCCAGCTTGAAGGGCTCGGACGAGTCCTGACTGTCCCTGATGTACCCATTGATGTAAGGCAGTGACAGTTGGAGCGAAAGTCCGCGAGTCGGATTCAGCGGGCTGTCGGTGTTGTCGTAGCTAACACTAGGCGTGACCAGCAACTGTTGGCTCAACCCAAAAAAGGAATTGGCATTGTCAAAGTCCCGATCGCGCAGATTGGCAGGTCGCAAGCGCAAGAAACCGTAGTCCAACGACACTGCAGTCAGCAACCGACCAAAACGCCTCGAGATTTCGACCAACGAGCTGACCTTATCCTGGTCGACGACTGACAACGCGTAATCGTGGGTAATCGCCGGGATGACCCAGCGCAGGCCAAACTCGGTGCCCAGCAACCGTGGATCGTGATACGTCAGCGAGGCGGCGGCGTAGCGCAGGGTATCGGACCACCACGGCGGGGTGAGGTACTCAGCGTTGTAGCGCGTCTGGCTCGCAGCGTACTCAGGCGGCGCGGTCAGGCCCACTTTGGCGGCCAATCGCAGCAATTTGCCAGATCGGGCAAAGTTTTTGTCGACATAGGCGGCTTCGGCGGTCGCCAGCAGATTGGGCAGGATCAAGTTTTGGGCGCGACCGTAGCCCATGGCCGCGCGGTCCGTGGCGGTCGTGGCGTGGTCGATGACCTCCTTAAAACCGGCAATACTCTCGCGTTCGAACGAGTTGCGCGCGGTGTTGATGGTCTGAAAGCCGGTCAGTCCCTCCCAATAGCGGTTTTGCTCCTCGACCACCCGCACCACGGTGCCCAAGCGCCGACGCGGCGGCTTTTCGTCGTCGCCGACCCGCGCAAACGAAACCTGTGCAAATAGGCCCAAACCGCGCAAGCGCCGCTGCGATTCAAACTCGAGAGCCGCCGAGTACGGTTCGCCCGCTCGCGGCAAATCGCGGGTAACGACGTCAATGTCGGTATTGAACGCCCCGATCACAAAAGACTCACCAAAATCAACGCGCTCGCCTTCACTGATGTGCAGTTCAACGTCAATCTGGCGGGCCAAAAGGGTCGTGCGCGTGCACTCGGTCAGCGGCCGGTCCGGGGCGGTACTGCTGCACAACATCGTGACATGGCTTCTAAAAAACCCACTATTGCGATAGCTGGCCTCCAGCTCAGTCAGCGCCCGCTCCAGCTTTTCAAAACTGACAATGTCGCCAGACTTCAGTGGCCACAGCGCGCGCACCGCCGCTTGGGTGATGACATTGGCCCCGGTAACCTGCAGACCGCGCAGCCGGGTGGGCTCGCCTTGGAAGTAGTCGATATCCAAGTAAATAAACGACTCCTCCAGCGGCTTGCGCAACCGAAAGCCCTTGTCCGGGTAGCGGTAGGCAATGGTCAAGATGTTGTCCACCGTGGAGACCGTGCGCCGGTTCGCTGCTGTCGGTGTCGCGTGTTCTGGCAGGGTCAATGCGTAGCGAAACTCCCAATAGCCTTGCGAAATGAAAAACTGGCGCAACAAGTCCAGATCGGCCAGCACTTGGTCGATTTGCAAGTAACCGCCCGCGTCGAAAAAATCGTAGGCGCGGGTGCTGACCACGTTGCGCAAGGCCGCGTCGTCCAATGCCGCTGCGCTGCGCTTGTCGACCGCGTGAAAAAAGATGCCGCGCACCTGCGAAACGTAGCCCGTTGCCGCATAATAGGTAATCGCGGAGATAACTTGACCGCTTTCACTGGGTGGCACGGGTCGAAAATCAAGGCGGGCGTCGGCAAACAGATAGCCCCGATTTTCCAAGGCGATGAGCAAATCCTGGCGGCCGCGCTCGGCTTCAGCAAAGTCGTAGAGGCCCGAATCGCCAAACGACAACGCGTCATACAATGCGCGATCCTCTTGCAGCTCAAAACCGGCGTTAGCGCTGCCCTCTGAGTCGTCACGCAACAAGATCCGCACGATCGAGCATTTGCCGGGGACGACATCAATGCGAATCGTCTGGTCGCTGGTTTCGTGATGGACTTCAATGCGCGCCGACCCAAAGCCAATGCGGCGTAAGTAAGTGCGAATTCGCGAGCGAACCCGGTTGGC
This sequence comes from Myxococcales bacterium, assembly GCA_009692465.1. Classification (GTDB taxonomy): domain Bacteria; phylum Myxococcota_A; class UBA9042; order UBA9042; family UBA9042; genus SXRM01. Next base: position 43,305 of record SHZD01000006.1, on the reverse strand, counting down.
TTCGCGTTGGCTGAATACATCGAGCCCCTGAACGGCGGCCGCAAGGCGAACAGCGCGCTCGCTGACTACCGGGCAGCGCAAGCCATGGTGTTCCTCAAACTCGCTGCGTCGCGGTGGGGCCTGAATCTCGAATTTGGCGTCGTTAATGCGCCGGCGCTCGCCCTCGCTGATGTCGATCCATAGCGCGAGATTGCCGTGACCCAAGGCCACGCTGCGCAGCCGGATCTTGGCACCGTCGAAGCCATTGCGTTGGTAGACGGCTTCGATCGCCTCTTTTTGGGCCTGCATGCGCTCGCGACCGCCAACGGTGTCTAGATCGAGAGCGTCACCGGGTTGAATCAAGAGCTTGGTGCGCAATTCGTCGACAAACAGCGCGCTGTTGCCGGCAAAGTGGATGCGCTTGACAAAGGCATGCGGGGCTACCTCAAAGCGTATCAAGCCATTACCTTCGGCATTACGCTGGCAGCGCAACTGCACGGACTTGAAAAAACCGATTCGCAACAAGCGATCCCAAGCGACCCGCAGTTCACCGCTCTGCAACTTGCGGCCCGGCCGCAAATCGACCACCGATGCCAATTGGCTCAGTACCTTGGAATCACCACAGGCCTGATCGGCACAGCCGACAAATTCGACAGCGGCGATCGGCCGCAGCACGCACGCTCCTTCGGCGGCGACCAACGCGCCGGCGCCAAAGGCGATCATCGCCACGTCGGTGGCAGTGGTGGCTGCCAGTTCTGTCGTGCGCGTCGCGGCCTTGGGCAGGCTAGGATCGGCAGTGGTGGTGGCGGCAGCGGCCAGTCCGGTGGCTTTGGCAGGCGCCACTTCGGCGCTCGGGCTTGAGGCACCGTCAGCTTGGGCGAACCCCAAAGAAGCCGGCAACAGCGACACTGCGATCCACAGCCCCAACCAAGCCAAATTCACCACCGAAATCTCCGCGAGCCCCGATTTCTTATGCCAACGCTCTGTCGTTCGCTTTCGCTCGACAGGGACCGTGCCCTGATGCTCGCTGCCGCTCGACCAAGCCCAATGGGCGCGGATCCAGAAATCAGTCCGGCGAACTGATTTCCCGTGCCACGGAAACGGCCTTGTGGGCCGTTGAGCACCAGCTTAGTCAAGAACTGGGGACTGCAGCGCCGATGCAGGATGCTTGGGTTCAAGCACGCCGACTTCACCAAGCATGTTGCGCCGAGAGCGGAGAGTCGCGGCCAAGCCCGCGCTTGCAAATGAGTTGCCGTCATGCTGGTTCAGTCATCCAACGGGACTCGATAGCGCAGTTTGGACTCGTACACACTGACTGGCGCGTCTTGGGTACCTGCGGCATCGACCGGCCGCTCGCGCCGAAGCAGACCGTTCAGGGACAGGCGATCGGTAATCTTGAAGGCAAAGTTAGCGGTGTAGCGCTGTTCGCGACCCGTTTGCAGGCGCGCGCCCAGGGCGATCGACTTGCCAAACTTTTTCGACGCTTCTGCGGTCACGCCGACGTTGGCGGGGTCGAAGTCGATGGCAACGGTGTCTACAAAGGTCTTAAGCAGGTTGGTCGCCACCGAATTGATCGCTTCACCAAAGAGCATATCGGTGGTCAACCGTGGCGCTGAAGCTCCGGCGTCACCGCAGCGCCGCCGCGTCACAATCAAGCACTGGACATCTTTTTCGGTGTCGCCCTTGTTGCTCGTTAGGTGAATCTTGAAATCTTTGGAGTTTTCCGAGTAGACCCCGGCAATCTGCACGTAGACCTGCACCACTTCCTCCGCTGCAGCCGAATCCGTCGACAAATCAGTACTTAACGCGCCAGTGCCGCCAACGGAGCGATTGGCGGCGCGCACGGCAATGTCAGTTCGCAGGGACAGGTCCATGTGCGGCTTGAGCCAGTCGCCGGTGAAATTGAGGTTACCCCGATCGACTTCAAACACCAAGTTATTGATTGCATAGCTGATCTGACTGCCGGCGCCTGGCGTGACTTTGGCAAGGTCGTAGACTCGCATCGCCGGCAACGTGCCTGCAACTTTGACCCCAAATTCCGTTACCAAGTCGGCCTTGCCCAACAGAAAGCGACTGGACACTTCAAAATTGGTGCCCAAAATCTCAAGTTCCATTTGCAAATCAGCAAGTTCAGGCCACGACTCTGTCAAGGGCCGCGAATAGCTGTCGACTCGGCGCTGACCGGCATTGCCGACGACACCGGACAGGCGGTCAAAACTGCGGTAATAAATGCCTTCAGTGACCACAACTCGGCCGCGCGCCTTCCACTCTCTGTGTTCATTATCATAGTAATTACGGGCACTTAACCGGACAGTCGGTGACACCCGCATCGAATACTGCTTGGGCACATCGGCAGGCAGTTCGTCGCCGGCAAAATCGAGCTCCATGGTGTCAATCTTGAGGTCTTTGAGACCAATGCGCCCGTCGACCTTGAGCGTGCCATTGTCGATGTGCATGGTCAGCTTGTGCGCCGCAGGGATACTGAGCTGCAGGGCCGCCAAAGGCCCGCCGCTGCCCATGGTCGCAATCTGGACCCGACCGCCCTCGTCAATGGTGATGTCGTGCGGATACTTGCGCAGAGCGATTTTGCCGGCACGTGTTTGCACAATTCCTTGAATTTTTGGGGCATGGACCGGTCCGGCGACCCGCAAGCGCCCGCGACCACCCAACGACGCGCTCAGGCACTCCGATCGCGGGTCCGCGGCGACAATCGGATCGGGCAGCACATCCAACCGCAAGTCCAGATCCGACAGCGATTCCGCCCACGCTCCCGATCGCGGCACGTCAATGGCACCTGCCACAAACATCGCCATCGTCAGCGGCCCGCCATCCTTGGGTAAACTGATGGCACCGCACATCTCGAATTCACTGCGTTGCATCGAAAAATGGGTGTCCGCCAGCTCGATTTTTTCTGGCATGACCAGCACATGCGCTGCGCTGGTGTTGACCAGTCGATGGCCACCGGCAAAATCAACGCGCAATTGCCCCATGCCAATCTGGGTGTCGACCCGGTACAGAGTCGCGTTGGGCCGAAGGTCGAGCAAGATGTCGACTTCTCCCTGTAGCTTAGCCTGCAAGCCGGACAACTTGCCCAGACCAGCGGCGCTAACGGGGTCGATGTCGCCGTGGGTGCGCAACCGCAGCGCAATCTCGTTGAGTTTACTCAGACCGGCGAAGCGTAACTCACTTCCAGCTTGGACATCGAAGAAATCCAGATTATCCATGGCCGTCAGCACCATAGCGCCGCCCTTGGCCTTAACCAAGCGAAAATCGCCATCGCCTAGTTTAATCTTGTCCCAGCCAAGTCCGCGCAACTGAACGCCAATTTCACTCTCAAACTCGCGCAACGACCCTGAAATCCGGCCTGCGCAAGCCATGCTGCCGAGCAAGGGTTGACCGGCGACGGCGTGCAGGCGCTCAAACGGCAGCATCGGCACCTCGAATTCGGTGGAGAACGTCTGATGGGTCAAATCGTAATTGCCAGCCACTTGAATGTCATCGTCGCCGCCACTGCGGCCACCGCGCAAGGCGATGCGGCCACCGACGAGGCTGGCTTTGCCATGGCCGAAGCTGACTTGGCCGCTGACCCGGTCCAGGGCTTCGCCGGCCACTCGGACATCGTGCAACGTCAAGTCTGCCGAACCCACAATTGTCGCCGCCCAGTTTTTGGCATCGAGCGAAAAGCGTCCACCGCGCAGTTCGCCCGTTCCAGCGAAACCTGGGACTAGATTGGCCAATTCCACACGTTCGACAGTGGCGTTGCGCACTTCCGTCGGCCATGAGCTGCGCAAAACGCGAATGTCTTTGGCAAAAAGCCCCAATTGCACGTCGGCGGCAAGCGTGGCGAAGTCAGCGCCGATGGTGAGACCGTCAAAAAACACCACACCTTCGCGCATTCGCAATTTACAGCGCAGGTGACGGGCCATCCGACCCGCAATCCCGACATTGTCCATCGTCAAAGTGCCCAGAACGTCCGGATTGCGCCACTGGCCCCCCAATGAACTGTTGTCCAAGCGCAGCGATCCCGTAATGTTAGCGACGCCTAGCGGTTGCAGCCAGGCCTCCAACCGCGGCACATCGAGCGACAAATCCAAATCGGTGGCGCCTGCGGCCACATCGAAAAGGCCGTCGGCTCGCAGTCGCAGCAGATTGACACTGTGTTCGTCGTCGGCGCTGATGTGCAGTTGGTCCATGCCCATGCGCAGGGCGCCAGCCCCGTCGATAGTGGTGCGCAGCCCGCCAACCATACGTACGGTCGGCAGTTTTTGGTGCAGGATCTCCAGGTAGGCGTCGCGCTTGAGCGCCAGGTCGGCATCCAAAGCCACGTCGAGTTCGACGGGCAGTCCCGGCTTGAGCAGCGTGCGGGTGGCAACCCCCAACTCACCGGTGAGCGAGCCAGTGGCCAATAATGCCGTAAGTTCAAGCGGTTTTAGGCCGATTGCCTCAGAGACCAGCGCAGCCTCGGCGCGCATGTGGTCGACCCGCAGCACCGTGCGCAGCCAATGTTCGTTGCGATCCTTGGGCATGCCGTAGTCGATCCGACCACTGCGCAAGGTGCCACCGTAAGCCGCGACGGCAACATCGGTAGCGACCACCCTCACCGCCGCTGCGCCGAGCCCGCCGGTGTGGACCGCCACATGGCCGCGCAGGCCGTCCGTGTCAAAGCCCGACAGCTTGCCGCGCGCCAACACTTGGCCTTCAGTGGTAAAACCACGGTGATCGTCAAAATGAAAACTGCCACGCATGCTCGCTTGGGCGGCAAACAGCGGTCCGAGCAAGGCACCTACAAACGGGTCGGCGGTGGTGGTCGCCAGCAGCACATTGTCGCCGTCGGTCACCGTCTGCTGCCCCCAACGCGCCGAAATGTCGCTGTGGGCGAGCACGGTGTGCGGGGGCGGACCGTAAGGCTGCGTGACCTGCAACGGCGGCATTTGCAGCGACAGGGCCGCGAGCGCAACCTGTTGCAAGTCGCCAGAAACACGACCAATCTGCACGCTCGCATCGGGGATCGTCGGCAGTTGCTGCATCGACTCCAGCCCCATGTGCAGGCGGGCGGCCACCACGTCGCGCAGCTGGTAGCGCACATCGACCGGCCGCCCTGGCTGGGCCTCGACCACCAGATCAGGGCTGGTCAGCCCCAATTGTTCTGCGAGCATGACGATGCCCGGCAGCTTGATGTCGAAGTGGGCATCGGTCAGGGACGCCTCGCCGATCGCCAAATGAAACGGCTTGGGCTTGGGCGAGGGCGGTTCGTCGGGATCAGCAAAGGCCAGCGCCAGCGTCAAACGACCCTGAGCATCGTTGTGCAGGGCTAACAGCGGTTGGTGCAGGTGCAGTTCTGGCAGCGATAAGCGCACGGCGTCGTTCTGCAGGCCGGCCAGCAGCGGCCACAGCGCCAAACGAGCGCGCAATTGGGCCGCCGAAAATACAACATCACCAGCTGGATCAAGCACTTGCAGCTTGCGAGCCTGAAGACGTAGGCCCAGCTGCACGTCATCTAGCGTCCAAGTCAGGCGCAGACCGCCGATCGCGAACGACCCGGGCAGTGCTTCGCTAGCGATCCGGCTGAGGTGCTGCGCCGCACTTGGCGAATTAATGCCTAAATGTCCACAGATTGCTAACCAAACAAACCCAACGGCAGCCTGGACCAGCACCAGATAGACAAAGCGACCAGCGGCGCGCAGCTTGCGCAAAGTTCGCCGAAAACGCTTTGGTTTTGCTGGGGATTGCGCCGACAAGGCCAACCTCGCGCGCCGAACCTAGCGCAACGTGTTCGGCAGTCTAGCCCGAAACGGCGGCAAGCTCCATGAATTTGCCTGTCGGTGCGCAACCCCCTAGGCAGACCAATGGGCAGACCAATGGGCGAATGAACGAACGATTCCGCATTTTGGCAGAACTAGAACCCGAAGAGGCCATCGAGACACAGCTGAGTCGGAATGCCAAAGATACTGCAGGCGATGCACACGGACTTGCACGGCACTGAACAGGTCACCTTGCCGGGCACCGCGTTCTTGTTGGCCGCGCAGGTACCGGCGGCCGAGCAGGTGCCCGGGATGTTCAAGTCCTGATTGCAAATGCCGCCGTCGTACTTGTAGGTGCACGGCTGGTTGGGCGACGAAAAGCACGAACCGCCCGAACATACGCCCAAAGGGCAATCGCCCGAGGAGGATTTGCACGGCAACCCGTTGCCGCCATTGGGATCATTGACGCAACCTGCGTTGTTAAGGCAGGTGTCTTTGGTGCACGGGTTGCCGTCGTTGCACAAGTTGAGTTTGCCCGCCTTGCACACGCCGTTCAGACAAGAATCGTTGTCAGTGCACGAGTTGCCGTCTTGGCACAGCTTGCCGGTGTTGGCCGGGTGAGTACAGGTGCCGTTGACGCACACGTCGTTGGTACACGGTTTGCCGTCGTCAGCGCACTCGATGCCGTCTTGCTGCGGGTGGGTGCATTTGCCGGCGGTGCAGATGTCGGCGGTGCACGGCTTGCCATCTTCGGCGCATTTGCTGCCGTCCGCCGCTTGGGGGTGGACGCACTTGCCGTCCTTGCACAGGTCTTGCGTACACGCTTCACCGTCGTCGGGGCACACCAAGTCGCTGGCTTGATTGTGCTGGCAGCCATCGATCGGATTGCAGCTGTCCGAGGTGCAGGGGTCTTTGTCGTCGCAGTCCATGACCTTACCTCCCATGCACTTACCGGCAACGCACTTGTCGACGGTGGTGCAAATCGAGCCGTCATCGCAGACCATGCCGCCCAGCTGAATGTGTTTGCATGAGCCATCGGTATTGCAGGTGTCGTTGGTGCACGGATCGCCGTCTTCGCACAGCCCCTCGTCCGTCTTGCCGTCACAGTTATCGTCAATGCCGTTGCAACCCTCTGGTTTGGCGGCCGCTCCTTCGCAAACGGGCTTACCGTCCACGCATTCTTTGACCTGACCTTTGCAGGTGCCAAATTCGTTGGTCAGATCGCACTTGGCCCCGGCGGAAAAATCGTCGGTTTTGCCGTTGCAGTCGTCGTCGATGCCGTTGCATTCTTCGGCTTTGGCCACCAACGCAGTGCACGACGACAAGCCCTTGTCGGTGCATTGGCGAAAGCCCTTGCAATCGCCGTATACGTTGTGATTAACGCAAGTTGTCTTCAGGCCCAGCGCCACGGCGTTGCTGCTGCAGGTGCATTCGCCATTTTTTTCGGGCTGGCACTGGTAGCTCGACAAGCCGGTTTCGGGATCAGTAGACGCATCGCAAGAAAACCCGTCTGCGCAATCCGAGGCTTTGGGGTTGCATTTGACCCCGCAAAAACTGCCAAACTTGGCATTCTTGATGCACAAGTTGCCGGCCTGGCCGACATCATTGCAAGTCAAACTGGCTTCGCACGGATCACAGATGTACTTGTCGCGCGCTGAACAAAAAAACGCTTTGTCCATCGTGCCGGGCAACACCTGCTCCACGCACATGAACCCCTTGGGACAGGTGTCGGTGCAATACTTGGAGCACACTTTGCCCTGGGGCGAATCCACGCACAAACCGCTGTTGCATTCCGTGGTTAGCAAGCACGGCCAGCCAAACTCGCCGGCGACCGGCCCGCTGTCGACGGTGAGCGCGTCCAACACCAAGCTGGGGCCATCACTGGCAAACAGGTTGCCGTCGACCGCGCCGCCAAAGCCATCGGTGCCAGTGCTAGCGCCTGGGACCACGGTGCCTGCCACTTCGGAATCGGCGCATCCCGCTGCCGCGATCACCGCCGCCAGCCCCGCGCCTTTACAAAAGTTCGCAATCTTGCACCTTCGGCGGCGGACGATCGGTTGCTTTGCCACTGCAGTCATCGTTAGGTTCTCCGCCCGCAGGCGCGCCGTCGGCGGCCCGAACTGCCAAGAATACGCTGCACGGGGCGCGTCTTCAACTGGTTCGCCATCTGGTGCGGGGTGCACAGACCGCTATGAGATACTGCAATCGCCCCGAGCGCCACCCAGAATCACCGATCTTCTTGAGCAAAGCACGAGAATTCGCCTTGCCTGTAAGCGTATAGCCTGTTTCTTGCGCCGCCCAAATTCACCACCGAAATTCCCCGCGGCCCCCGATTTGGGATGCAGATCAAGGAGCAAGGAGCTTTTCTGTCAGGGGCGTACTCTCGTACCTCCCTGACAGAAAAGTGACGCGGTGACGCCGAGATGCGCCCAAAGCGGCGAATCGCCGGCCGCCCATTTTCTTGCGCACCGTGACGCGCCTCTGGTATCGTAGCGCTTTATCGTCGCCCGCAAGCCTGCATGGCATTGCGCTGGCGTAGTTGCAAGGGGGACAGGTATGCGCAGGCCAACAGACGCCACACGGCAATCAGGATCAACCTTTCGCTCGCTAGCCGCCAGTATTGGGCTGGTGCCATGGGTGAATTCGGGCCCAGCGCCCGCAGAAAATTCGAATCCGGGACCGCGGCGGTTTTGGCCACTTGCTGCTGTGCTGTTGTCGCTGATGGTGGGCGTGGCCTGCACACAAACAGTTGCGCCCGCAGATTCCGGCGCCATTGTTGAGCCCGATGTCGGCCTTCAGGAAACAGTCGTGAACCGGGGCGACAGTGGCGAAGGTGCTGATAGCACGGTCGATTCTGGGCAAGCCGATGGGAGCACTTCGACGAAATGCTTGGTCGATAAGGACTGCGACGCCGCCGGCCTCACTGTCGACGCCAAGAAGTGCGAGCGGGCGGCGTGCAATCAGACCTCCGGCAAATGCCAAATTGCAGTAGCCGGTGACGGCGCCAAATGCGACGACGGCGCCGCCTGCACGGCGGACGACGTGTGCAGCGCCGGCAAATGCGAAGGCACGATCAAGTGTGAATACAAAGATCCGGTGTCGGGTCTGCCTAACGTCTGCAAGATTGGCAAATGCGCCGACGATGGCACTGGGAAATGTGAATTCTACAACACTACTACAGGCTTATGCGACGACGGCGATCCGTGCACCAGCAGTGACAAGTGCCAAGTCGGCGGCAAGTGCAATGGCGAACTCAAAGTCTGCCCCGACGTCGACCTCAACCCGTGTACGCTGGAAACGTGCAACGCGGCCAAACAAGGTGCTTGCGAGCTGAGCTTGCAGCCCTCCGGCACGGCTTGCAACGACAACAACGCCTGCACTAAGAACGATCAGTGCGAAGGCGGCAAATGCGGCGGCGGCCCGGTGACCTGCGGCTCCGTCCCCAATCCGTGCGCGGAACAGGCCTGCGACACGGTGCTTGGCTGCGTGGCCAAACCGCTCAACAGTGGCGCTAGCTGCGTGTCCGGCGATTCGTGCTACATCGACGAAAAATGCAACAACGCGGTGTGCAGTGGCAAGTTGATCATCGGCGTCGACGATGGCAACCCGTGTACCAAGGACGGCGGCGAAGGCAAGGGCCTCGCCAAGTGCAAGATCAGCCACGAACCGCTCGATGGCACCTCCTGCGACGACGGCGAGCCGTGCAGCATCGGTGACTCCTGCGTCAAAGGCGCCTGCAAAGCCCAACCGTTGGTCTGCAATGACGGCAATCCGTGCACTCAGGATGCCTGCGACCCCAACAAGTGCGTCGACAATAACGGCATCAAGGTCTGCGGCCAATGCAGCTATTTGCCGGTCAAAGACGGCGCGGTGTGCGAGGACGGCGACAAATGCACCAGCAAGGACAGCTGCAAGGTCGGTAAGTGCACCGGTATTGACCTGCTCAGTTCGGGCGGCTGCGACGACAAGAACGCGTGTACCAACGACAATTGCCAGCCGGGCGCTGGTTGCATCAATGTGCCGATTGACCCGCAAAAGACCGTGTTCTGCGACGACGGCGATCCGTGCACTGAAGTCGACAAATGCGCCTCCGCCACCTGCAAAGGTGTGCCGCGCGACTGCAAGGACACCGACCCGTGCACCAATGACAAGTGCGATCCTCAGGCGGTCGACCTCAAAAAGGCCTGCTTACACGAGTCGTACGAGGGCCCGTGTAACGACAATGACAAGTGCAGTTCCAACGACTTGTGCACCGGCGGCACCTGCACCGGCAAACCCGTGCTGTGCGACGACAAGAACACCTGCACCATCGACATTTGCGACTCGCAAAAGGGCTGTATCTACAAGTTCTCCGCTGGTGGTTCACCTTGCGACGACGGCTTGAGTTGCACGGTCAACGACTACTGCGACGCCGGCAAGTGCATCGCAGCCAAAGATGATTGTAAACCGTGTGATAGCAATTCGTATTGCAAGCAGTTCGACGACAATGATGTGTGCAATGGCATCGTCAAGTGCATCGATACTGGCGCCGGCAAGGGCAAAGTGTGTGCCATCGACAACGTCAGCGTGGTCAAGTGTGACGCCAGCGGCGATACGCCTTGCAGCACCAATACTTGCAATTCGGACACCGGGGTATGCTCGGCCGCGATGAAGCAAGAGGGCCTGCCGTGCACCGCGACCAGCAAATGCATCACGGCGGCAGTCTGCAACTTGCAGGGTCAGTGCAATGGCAAGACTTTGAATTGTGACGATAAAAATGATTGCACGGTCGATTCTTGCGACCCCAAGCTGGGCTGCAAGTTCGCCGGCAAGGCCGACGGCACCGTTTGCGACGACGGCACGTTGTGCACGCCGGCAGAAGGCGACAAGTGCAGCAAGGGCCAGTGCCTCAATCCAGTGAACACCTGCGCGTGCGCCACCGATCAGGACTGCTTGATCTACGAAAGCAAGGACGGCGACGGCTGCAATGAAAAGTTCAAGTGTTTGTCGGGCGCTGGCGGAAGCAAGTTCTGCAAACCGGTGGCCGGCACCGAGACCGTGTGTGACACCAGCAAAGATACGCCTTGCGTAATCAGCACCTGCGAGAAGGCCTCGGGCCAATGCAAGCCCGTCACCAAAGCCGACACCACCGCCTGCGACGACAGCGACAAATGCACGTTGGGCGAAGCGTGCGCTACCGGCAAATGTGTTTCGATCAAGAAACTCAATTGCAACGACAACAACGCCTGCACCGACGACATTTGTTCGGGCGAATTTGGCTGTGCGTCTGGACCCAAGGCCAGTGGCGCCAAATGCACCGACAGCGACGCTTGCACCACCAATGACGTGTGCAAAGACGGCAAGTGCACCGGCGGCAAGCTCGACTGCAACGACGGCAGCGACTGCACCTTGGATTTGTGCAGCAAAGTCACCGGTTGCACCAATCAGATCGACGATACCCTGCCCTGCGACGACAACGATGGCTGTACCGGCAAAGATGTCTGCAAAAACGGCACCTGCGCGGGACCGCCGCTCAAATGCGACGACGGCAATCCGTGCACCATTGATGCCTGCGACGGTCAGGGCGGCTGCAAGAACATTGTGATCGACGGCAAAGACTGCAACGACGGCGACGCTTGCACCATCGGCGACGTGTGCAAGACCGCTAAATGTGAAGGTATTGCCAAGAAGTGCGATGACGGCAACGGCTGCACCGACGACACCTGCAAGAGCGGCACTTGCGTGATTTTGGCCCAGTCCGGCACGCCGTGCGACGACGGCAACGCGTGTACGGGCAATGACGCCTGTGACAACAAGGGTGCCTGCACCGGCAAAGTGTTCCAATGCGATACGACCAACGCCTGCATCGCCTACCCGCAAGGGTGCTTGCCGACCAAAGGCTGTTTCAGTGTGCCCAATGACGGAAAAACGTGTACCGACAACGACTTGTGCAGTTTCAACGACACCTGCAAGGGCGGCGCCTGCACAGGTCTCAGCGTCGACTGCAACGATGGCGATGTGTGCACCAATGACGCCTGCGACCCCAAGAAAGGCTGTCAAATCAAGCAGAATACTTGCGACGACGGCAACAGTTGCACTACAGACACCTGTAACAAGCAAAAAGGCTGCCAACACGCGGTGTTGGACGGCGCCAAGTGCGAAGATGGCGACTTGTGCACCGATCAGACCCAATGCCAGACCGGCAAATGCGTGGGCAAGCAGGTGATCTGCGACGACAAGAGTGGCTGTACCTTAGATGGTTGCGAAAAAGACAAGGGTTGCGTGTTCTTGGCCGGCGAGGACACTCAGGTCACCTGCGACGACAAGGATCCGTGCACGACTGACTCCTGCTCCAAGGGCAGTTGCGTAGGCAGCAAGAAGGAATGCGACGATGCCAATCCGTGCACGGTCGACAGTTGCAACTCGCTAAAGGGCTGCATCACCGTGGATGTGGCCGAAAAATCTTCGTGTGACGATGGCGACGCCTGCACAAAAGACACCATGTGTTTGGGCGGCAATTGCCAAGGCGGCTCGCTGACTTGTGGTTCGTGCGCGGTCGACAAGGATTGCGACATTTTTGACAACAATAACAAGTGTGACGGCCAGTTCACTTGCAAAGCGGGCGCTACTGGTAAGAAGGCCTGCTATTTCGATGCCACCAAAATCGTGTGCGACACAACCGGCGACACCTTCTGCAACAAGAGTGTATGTCTGCCACAGGCAGGCACCTGCACCATGCAAGAGGCCGTCAACGGCAGCAAGTGCCAAGATGGGCTGGGCTGCACCGTTAGCGATACCTGCTTGAACGGTCAATGCAAATCAGGTCCACAGGCGGACTGCAGCAAATCGGCCGACGCGTGCAATTCTGCCAATTGTAAGGAAACTGGAAAAATTACCGAATTCGCCTGTGTGTCGCTGCCCAAGGACGGCTCGCCGATTTGCGACGCGGACGGCAGCGGTTGCACGGCCAACGACTTTTGCTCGGCGGGCAAGTGCTTCTCTGGGGCCGCGGTGGACTGCAGTGGGGTGGCCAAAGAATGCCAAACGGCCTCGTGCAAGTCGACTGGTGCGGCCTCCTTCCAATGTGCGACTGCAGCGGTAGCGGACGGCGGCTTGTGCAACGATGAACAGTTGTGCACCGAAGGTGATTTTTGCAAGACCGGCAAGTGCCAGGCCGGTACCCAACCGCACAATTGCAGCAACTTGAACAGCATCTGTGCCATAGGGTCGTGCGACAAAGTCGGCAACGGCGGTTTGGGGGCGTGCATTCCTAAACCCCAAAATGATGGCAAAGTGTGCGACGCCGATAACAACGGTTGCTCTCAAGACGACAAATGTGCGGCTGGTACCTGTATTTCAGGGGCGCCAGCCAACTGCCAGTCGGCCGCCACCAATTGCGCCACCGGGGCGTGCAAGTCCACTGGTGCCGCGACCTTTGATTGTGTCGGCGCCCCCAAGAAGGACGAATTGCCTTGTGAGGCCGACAGCAACGGCTGCACGGTTGGCGACGCCTGCAAAGCCGGTAAGTGTGCGACCGGCAAGGCGATGGACTGCGCGGCCAAGAATTCTGCGGATGGTTGCCAAGAAGGGGTCTGCAAGTCCACTGGCCCGTCGTCGTCGTTTTGCGATGTCGGCTACGCCACCAAGGGCAAGTTCTGCAACTCGGACAACAACGGCTGTACCCAAAGCGACCAATGCAACGGCTTAGGCGCCTGCCAACCGGGCAAGGCTGTGGATTGCTTGAGCGTGACCACGGGTTGCTCGCAAGGCATCTGCAAGACCACCGGCACCGAGACCTACACCTGCCAGGGCGACCCGAAGGCCGATGGATCCGCCTGCGACGCCGACATATCGGGCTGCACCAAAGACGACAAATGCGCCAGCGGCAAGTGCGTAGCCGGCGCCAAAATCGACTGCACCGATCCAAAAGCGCCAAAATCACAGTGTTTGAGCGCGTTGTGCGTGGCCTCAGGTTCTACCACCTACCAATGTGACAACGCGCCCACCAAGGACAACACCCCGTGCAACGCCGACAGCAACGGCTGCACCGTCAACGACAGCTGTCAATTGGGCTTTTGTGACGCCGGCGACATTCAGACTTGCTCGACTTTGGCTGGGTTGTGTGCGGACGCGACTTGCAAGTCCTTAAGCGACAATTCGTACAAATGTGACGCGGTGCCCAAGGAATCGTACCCAGCGCTAGACCCGCAGCAAGCCTGTACAGTGACCGACAGCCCGCCCAAGTGCCCGACCGGCTATACCTGCACCGTCACCGATGAACTAGCCAAATTGGCGACTTGTTTGTCCAGCAAGACCGTGTATTGCGACGACGGCGACAAGTGCACCGAAGCGGATGCCTGCGCTGGCGGCAAATGCACCGGCGGCACCAACAAGAACTGCGACGACCAGGACACCTGCACGCTGGATTCATGCAGTGCCGGCAAATGCGCCAACAAGACCATTGTGGGCTGCACGAAATGCTTAGACGAGACTTTTGACAACCCGTTTCCGACGACGTGGACCGCATCGAGTAAGGTCAAGTCCTTTGTCAACTGGGCCCACTCTGTGGTCAAGCCTTTTGCCGGGACCGGCAACTTCCGCGCCAGTTGGAAGGGACCGGTCGTCATCGCCGACGGCTCCGACAGGGACGAGGCGCGCTTGCGCCATCGCCGCTTGTACATCGCCGACACCGCGGCAGCGTCATTGGAATTCCACTTGGCCATGGTCGTGGCTCAGCAAGGTTGCGGTGGCGACGACTTCCAAGTCCGCATCAACGGCATCAAAGTGTGGGAGAAGTGCGAGAGCGTGCAGCCCAAAGACTCAGTGCCGGGGACGAACTACCAAAAGTTCACCTTGGATTTGAGTAAGTTCGCTGGTGCGCCTGCCGATTTGGAGTTCCGCGTCATTGCCGGCGCCAATGCCGACAATTTTGGCACCATCGACCTAGACAACGTCAAGCTGACCGGCGCCTGTGGACCCGGCTGCGTTGGCGTGCCCTTTGAGCCGCTGACCGAGGACCCCGACGCCCCGCCGGCGGATCTGGTAGCTGAGAGCATTCCGCAACCGTGGCGCATTGAGTCCTCTGATCCCGCATTCATCACGCTGGCGGCGGCTGCGGCGAATGGTCACACCGGCATCGGCTTCTTGCGCGCCGAATACAAAGGGGCGCCGTCGTCAGGCAAGCAAGAGACGACCAAGATCACCATACCCAGGCTGTTTGCGATGCAGGGTGACAAGCTGTGGTTCGCAATGAGGGCACCCACGGTCGGCGACGCCGGCTGCGGCAATGACGACTTGGTCGTCAAAATCGGCGGCAAGGAGGTTTACCGCCGCTGCAATGCCCAAGCAACATGGCTGACGGTGGGAGTCGACCTTCCAGCCGGGGTAACCAGCGACGTCGAATTCTCGGTGGTGTCCGGTTTTGGCCCCAGCACTGCCGGCAACTTTGAGATTGACGATATTGGCGTGGCCGGTAAGTGCCAATACGCGTGCTTCTTTTCCGATTTTGACACTGGGACCATCAGCTTGCACTGGACTGCCACAGCGGGCGAACCGTCGAAGTGGAAACCGTGGGTAATTACAGCGGAACAGTCGAAATCACCCAAGGGCTCAGCCTACAACGTGTACCCCAACCCGGGTGCTCCGACCACCGAGACGCAGAACTTCATCTTGGCCAAGACATCGTTCTTTATTCCCGTGCTGGGCTTTACCTTCAGCTACAACTTGAACTTGTTTGTTGAAACACCCAATCCCAATTGTCTTGACTCAGGTGCGCCGCTGCCCGCTGGGCCGGCGGTGTTTGGTGCGGGCCTGCTTTTGCGCTGCGTGTTTTTCGGGATCGGCAATCAGCCGACGTTCAACAATGCCAATGCCATGAACAATAACGCGGACGGCAACTATTCCTTGGACAGTCATTGTTCAAGTACGGTAGGCTGGCAGCCGGTCTTGGGTGAAATGACCAATACAGCCTTCGCTGGGCTGGACTGCAATTTGATGATCACGGCGGTCGCGACGGCGTCCAACAAGACTCTCAAGTCGTACGTCGATGATGTCTTGATGATGTGCCGTTAGGAACTGTGACAGAACAAGTTGTTCTGTCACAGGGTTCCATTTGCTGGCTAGGTGGGTCGCAAGCTCGCGACTTTGCAAGTCGACTCGCCGCTCCGGCAAAAATCAAATCGATCGACTTAAATTGTCACAGTTCCTTAGGCCGCAAGTCGCGTACGTAGCACGCAGGCTGGTCAACTGGCATGCTCGCGCCACTTGGCAGTGACCGAGCGCGACCGTCCCGCCTCGGGCGTGGGTTGCCAACTCGCATCCACAAGGTGAAGCCGTCATTCGCTGTCGGCCAACTTGCTGAATTAAGAATTGTCCGCAAGTTAGGAACTGTCCCAGAATAAGTAATTCTGGGACTGGTTCCGTTTGCTTGCTTTGTTGGTCGCTAAGCTCGCGTCCTCAATGGCCGACTCGCCGCTCCTGTGTTGCCCAGATCGATCGAGTTATCTGAGGACAGCTCCTTACGCGAACGACCGCGATCCCCCGCTTTGGGCGCAGCTCGGCGTCACTGCGTCGCTTTTCTTCCTGGGACGTACCAGAGTACGCCCCAGGAAGAAAAGCTCCTTGCTCCTTGATCTGCATCCCAAATCGGGGGCCGCGGGGAATTTCGGTGGGGAATCCTGGACGACCTGTGCGACGCAGTACCACCCGCTCGGCCCTTGACGGCCAGTTCGATCAACCTGCGTCAAGACTGGAGCGGCGAGTCGGCTGTAAAGACACGAGCTTGCGACCCTGCCAGAAAGCAAACGCAACCAGTCCTACCCTGTCCAATTGGGGTACTGTTCCTCACAGCGGAATATTGCCGTGTTTGCGCCGGGGATTGTGGTCGCGCTTGCCTGCCAGCATGCGCAGACCGGCAATCAGCCGCGGTCGGGTGTCTTCTGGCCGCAGCACCTCATCGACATAGCCTAACTCGGCGGCCTTGAACGGATTGGCAAACTTGTCACGGTAGGCCTCGGCGTAGTTGCGCGCTGCCTCAGTTGGATTGGCGGCCGCGGCCAATTCGGCCCGGTATACGATGTTGACCGCACCTTCGGGGCCCATCACCGCAATTTCGGCGGTTGGCCACGCAAAATTCAAGTCGGCGCGCACGTGTTTACTGCCCATCACGTCGTAGGCGCCGCCGTAGGCCTTGCGGGTAATGACGGTCAGCTTGGGCACGGTCGCCTCGGCATAGGCATACAAAAGCTTGGCACCGTGGCGAATAATGCCGCCGTACTCCTGCTTGGTGCCGGGCAAGAAGCCTGGCACGTCGACAAAAGTCAGAATCGGGATGTTAAAGGCGTCGCAAAACCGTACAAACCGACCGGCTTTGACCGAAGCGTCGATGTCGAGGCATCCGGCCAACACGGCTGGCTGATTGGCGACGATGCCGACGGCTTGGCCGTCCATCCGGGCAAAGCCGACCACGATGTTGCGGGCAAAATTCTCATGCACTTCCAAAAGCTTGCCATCATCGACGATGAGCGCGATGAGCGTCTTGATGTCGTAGGGCTTGTTGGCCTCCTCAGGGACCAACGTCGCCAATGCGGGATCACGGCGGTCCCACGGGTCATCCGTAGCCACCATCGGCGCCTTTTCTAGATTATTTTGAGGCATGTAGGACAGCAACTCGCGGGCAGTGGCGATCGCTTGTTTTTCGTCGTCACAGGCGAAATGGGCCACCCCCGAAGTGGAGGCGTGACGCATGGCGCCGCCCAGATCCTCCTGGGTCACCTCTTCGTGAGTCACGGTCTTAATCACATCGGGCCCAGTGATGAACATGAAACTGGTGTGCTGGGCCATGACCACAAAATCGGTAATCGCTGGGCTGTAGACGGCGCCGCCGGCACAAGGACCTAAAATTAATGAGATCTGCGGCACAACGCCCGAAGCCAACGTGTTGCGGGTGAAGATCTCGGCGTAGCCAGCCAAGCTGACCACGCCTTCTTGGATGCGCGCGCCGCCCGAGTCGTTCAAGCCAATGACAGGAGCGCCAGTCTTGAGAGCCAAGTCCATGATCTTGCATATTTTTCCGGCAAACGCCCCGGACAGCGAGCCGCCAAAAACCGTGAAGTCTTGGGCGAACACGAAGACGGTGCGACCGTTGACCATGCCGTAACCGGTGACCACACCGTCGCCGGGGACTTGCTTTACTTGCATGCCGAAATCGGTGCAGCGGTGCATGACCAGTTTGTCCATTTCGACAAAACTGCCTGAATCTAAAAGCAATTCAATGCGTTCGCGCGCGGTATTTTTGCCGGCCTTGTGGATCTTGGCAATGCGCTCAGCGCCGCCGCCTAGCTCGGCTTGGGACTCCAATTTGCTCAGGCGATCAAGAACTTTTTGGCGGCGTCCGTTGGACATGACGGGACCTTGGGCGCGCCAATGGGGCGACGCTGCGGCGGTGTAACGGAATTGACGCGATTCGACAAGGACGGCACGCTGCGACCGATGAGTAGCCCGCCCACTATCGAAGAATCGCTGCCGAGCACGGCCAACCGCGTGCCGGGGTCCAACCTGCCAATCGCGGCCGGCAAGCCCGAGGCGCCCATCGAAGTGCTGATTGGGCGCTGGATGCTGATCGGTTGCGGGGCGACGGCGTTGGTCGGGCTGACGGTGGCGGTGTTTTTGGCTTGGGTGATGGTGGCTGGGTTGATGGATAAGAGTTTGTGACACCATAAGTCGATCGTTTGGCATTGCACCGAAGTGCAGGGGCGGCGTGCAAAGACCCAAACTTGCGACCCACAAAACACCCACTGGGCCCAGATGCAAAATCGACTTGATTTTGCACGGACCCCAAGTAGGCACCGACGCTGGTTGCCAGTGGTGGCGGTCTACTTGCCTTTGGTACCCAAACCGACGTTGCGAATACCCAAATTTTGCAGTTTCTCCAGCACTTCTACGGCTTTTTGTACAGACAAGGCTTGATCGGCGTCAATGCGCACCTGAATGTCGGGGTCTGCAGCCAAACGGGCGATCAAGTCCTTGCTGAGCGCGTTCCACTCCGTTGGCGCCCCATTGAGGAACAGCAGCCCATCGGCATTGACGGCCAGCGCCAGTTCGGCCGGCCGCGGCTGGTCGCTGGCCGCCTGATTGCCGCTGGGCAACTGCAAATCCACCTTGCCGACGGCATTGGCCAAGCGATCGCGGTCGACGATGGCCGAGGTCGAGACCATAAACACCACCAACAGAACCAGCACCACATCGACCAGCGAAGTCATATTGAGATCAACGACATCACTGCTGTCGTCCGGCTCAGGCCCCCAGTCAGACGCCATGCTGTGCCTCTTTGCCGACGGCGCCATCGGGCCCACTGCTGCGATCGGGCAGGCGCGCAAACGCATCGGCACTGTCTTCGACCAAGATCTGGACTTCCAGCACGGCCTGAGCCACTTTGGCCTTGAGCAATTGGTGCAATAGAACCATGCAGATCGCCACCAGAATGCCGGCAGCAGTGTCGATCAACGCCTCAGACACCCCCGACGCCACGACTTCTAGGCCAGATGCGCCGGTTTCTCCAATGCGCCGCAACGCCTGCATAATGCCCAGCACGGTCCCAAACAGCCCCAAGAACGGCGACATGGTGCCCAAGGTCGCCAGCATGCCTAAGCCGCGGCGCAACCTCGCTAACAGGCGCCGGGCATCGCGCGACATCTCGGCAAAGATGGCATCGCGCTGACCGCTGCGCAGCGCCGCCTCAATGCCACGGGTCAGCACGGTATTGAGGCCATCGGGAGCGGTGTTACAGGCCGCCAGCACGTCCGACAGCCGTCCAGCCGCCACCAAGTCGCGCAACCGCGCATCCAAGGCCCGCGAGCGCGCCGCTACGTCGCGCAACGCCAGCCAGCGCTCGATAAAAATGGCAAAACCAATCGCCGCCACCACCGCGATGACAATTAAGGTCGGACCGCCTTGCTCCACGAGTTTTTGCAGACTAGCGATCATGTCCCTAAACGCCACCGGATCAGACGCGGTGGTCAAGGCGTATACCATCGACGCTTCGGGCTGTCAGCGCCGACGCGCTTGCGCGATCCCCCGCTTTGGGCGCATCGGTGCGTCGCGGCGTCGCCTTTCTCCTAGACAGTTCGCAGGACTGTCTCATTGGCGTACGCGAGTACGCCTCAGTCGAAATGCTCCTTGCTCCTTGTCGAGCGACAGCGAGCGACAGCGAGCGACAGCGAGCGACAGCGAGCGACAGGGCACTGGCATCCCAAATGGGCTCGCGGGGAATTTCGGTGGTGAATTTGCGGCTTGCGCGATTCCCCGCGGAGTCGCCGGTGGGGAATTTGGGGCTTCAACACGGGCCGACCTTCACCGATTCCAATGGGCCAACCCTTGCCGCAGCAACGCAGCCACCGCCAACAACGGCAGGCCCTCAATGGCCGTTGGGTCGTCGCAGTCCACTTTATCGAATAACCACGGTCCCAGCGACTCGATGCGGTAACTGCCGGCGCAATCCAAGGGTTGATCGCGGGCAACGTAGTCGGTGGCCTCGGCGTGGCTTAGCGGCCGCATGTGCAACGTGACATCGACGACCCGATCCAACAGCGTGCCATCGGCCAAGAGCAGTGCCACCGCGGTGCGCAAAAGATGAGGTTGACCGGCAAGTTGCAGCAGTTGATCGACCGCCTTGGCCTGGGTGTGTGGCTTGCCGAGCAGCTCGGCGGTGGAGCCATTTTGCCACACAACACCTTGATCAGCCGCCAAGATCCACGCTTGCGGTGCGCCAGATTGCTCGGCCACGGCCAGCGCTTTGTGGCGGGCGTGATACCGCGGCAGATCGCCCGCCGCGATGCCAGCCACCGGATCTTCGGCGTAGTCGGGCGCGATGCAGGTGAACGCGATCCCGAGGCGCTCCAGTTGGGCCTTGCGGTAGCGCGAGGTCGAAGCCAGCACCAACGGCAATGGCAGCACGGGTGGCAGTGACAGCACGGCCGGCTGTGCGAGTAAGTCTGGCAGTGCGAGTAGGCCTGACAAACCAGCGGTATCGGCGGCGATCGTCAAAGGCTAGCTCGACTTATCGCCTTTATTTTCGCGACCTTCGATGGCATTTAGCACTTTTTCGATCGCCAGAGCGGCTTGATTGATGTTCTCTTCGTCGCCGCCCAGCCACACGCGGCCAAAAGCGCCAAAGGCCACCATCTCTAACACGTGAATATTGGCCGCTTTTTCAGCTTCATTGGTCGCGAGCATGGCATAGCCAGCCGGATGCACTTCAAGGGTGAGCATGGTTTGACCCTGCAAGATCATGTCACCGTGGCGCATGCGGTTGATCAGCATGGTGTGGTAGCCTTGGATACCGGTAATCGCTTGCACGGTCATAATGCGCGGCTTGAGCCGATCGGTGGCCTTGATGCCGTAGTGATTGAGCACCGCGTCGCCAGCGGCGCGAATTTGGCCCTGATCGAACGAGTGAACCTCGAGCATGCCAAAAGCGCGCTCGACGATCTGCATACCGACAATGGCCTGAGTCTGCTTGAGAACGGCGTCGGTGACGTTGTTGATTGACATCCCAGGCGCGACTTCGACCACCAGCGCCGTTTGGCCCTCAAGCGGCAGGAAACCGCCAGCCACCGTCGCGATAAACGACGCCGTCTGCGGCTGCAGTACGTCGATAATGGTGTAAGTGCGCAGATCGATGGCATCGGCCATGGGCAACTCCGGGTGGCCGCACTCAGATGGGTCGGCACAGGCAGGGCGCGAGTGTGCGGCAGATGCACGTTGGCGGCAAGTCAGCCCGTCGGTAAGTCGGCCCGTCGGTAAGTCGGCCCGTCGTTAAGTCGGCCCGTCGTTAAGTCGGCCCGTCGTTAAGTCGGCACGGCACAGCCGATGTTTCCACGTGGATCGAAAACGCCTACACTGCTGCCCCGCGGTCCCGTGTTTGGGTCGCGCAATTTTCTCCGCGAGCTCAGGTATTTTGGGTATGCAGCCGAGTCTAAATCAGCAAAACGAGCGCAATGACACCGTGTTGACCCCGGCGTTTGTGGCGACAGCTGGCGCGCCCCGCTGGATCCCGCCCGTTCTGGACCAAGCGCTGCGCTTGCGCCTGCACGATAGGATGGTCAAGGCCCGGGCCACCGAAGAAATGCTCATTCGCATGATGCGCACCGGTCACGGCTATTTCTGGATCGGCGGACCCGGCGAAGAGGCCTACGGCAGCGCGCTCGGCCTATTGGTGCACAAGGGCCACGGGCCGGCTTACGACTATTTGCACTTGCACTACCGCTCCTCGGCAGTGGTGCTGGCCATGGGCAGCGAACCGATTGATATTTTGCGCCAAATGCGCGGGACCGTCACCGATCCCTACAGCAAGGGCCGCAACTTTGTGAACCACTTTGCGATAAAGCCGTGGAATATTGTGCCAGTGACGCCAACGATTGAGACCCAGTACCTGATGGCACCCGGAACCGCGCACATGCAGCGGCGCCACGGCGGAATCGGCTGCTCGATCGTGACCGGTGGTGATGCTGGCTCCGCTGAAGGCGATTTTTACAGCGCCATGAACTGGTCGACCCGGCCCGGCGGTGAATTGCCGGTTCTCATGCTAATAGCCCAGAATCACTATGGAATCTCAACATCCGCCGAAACTGTGCAGAACACGCCCAATCTGCATCAGCGCGCCGACGGTTTTCGGATTCGCAACGCCCGCGTCGATGGCAATGACCCCATCGCCAGCTGGCACGCTTTGGTCGAAGCGCTGAATTATGTGCGCCACGAGCGAAAACCCTATGTTTTGCAAGTCAATTGCAGTCGATTGTACGGGCACTCGTCGAGTTCGGGCGCCAATCGCTACGATGAGCCCTGTTGTGTCGCTTTGTACGAAAAACGGCTCATTTCTGAGAATGTAGCGACCGAAACCGAACTCAAGCTGGTGTGGGACAAGTGGAATGCGCTGTTGTCCGACGCGCTCAAGGTCGTGATTACCGAACCGATGCCGGCTCAAGAACATGTCCTGCAGCATGTCTGGCACCGCGGCGCCGCCGGCAATGGTCCTGTCGAGCCGAAACAGTGAGTTTTGTTCGGGAATATTTTTAGATTCGCGAGTCTCCACCGCTCCAACTGAGTGATCATTTATGGCCAATCTCGCTCAAGCCATTCGCATGGCCCTGCATTACGGCGAAACCCACTTGGGGGTGACCGATATTTTTGGTCAAGATGTCGGGGCGCCGCTCGGCGGGGTGTTCACTTGCACCCAAGGGCTGAAAACCGCTTGGAATACGCCGCTCGACGAACGCGGCATCATCGGCACCGCGCTGGGCATTGCCTATGCCGGCGGCAAACCGGTGGCCGAGATTCAGTTTTGCGATTACATCTACAACTGCATCGATCTGCTCAAGTTATGTGGCAACGCCCATTGGTCGTCGGCCGGCGAGTACCACGTGCCAATGGTGTTGATGACGCCAGTGGGGGCCGGCATTCACGGCTCGATGTACCACTCGCATAGTTTTGAGAGTATGGCCAGCCACATCCAAGGCTGGACCATTGTGATGCCCAGCAATGCCAAGGACGCCTACGGGCTGCTGCTGGCGGCGATTGCCGACCCCAATCCGGTGCTTTTCTTGGCGCCCAAGGGGCTGATGCGGGCCAAAGGCGACGAGCTGATTGCCGGCGAGCCCCAAGATGAGCGCACCTTGCACGCGATGATCGATGCGCCAGTCGGCGATCGGGCGGGCTGGCAGCCGAACTGGCCAGACTTGCAGGATTATCGCGTCCCGTTTGGCCAGGCCAAGATCTGTCACAGTGGCTCTAGCCTGACGGTGGTCAGTTACGGTCGGCAATTGCCTGCGTGCGTAGCGGTGGCTCGTGAGCTGGAAGCCGAACAGATTGACGCCGAAGTCATTGATTTGCGGACGATTTATCCGTGGGACGCCGCGACGGTTTTTGCGTCGGTGCGCAAGACCGGCCGCCTGCTGGTGGTCAACGAGGACACCGAAATCACCAATTTTGGCGAGCACTTGATTCGGCGGGTTGTCGATAGCTGTTTTTACGACTTGCTGGCGCCGCCGCGGATGCTGGCCGGTCTAGACGTCCCGGGCGTCGGCTTGGCGTGGGGCTACGAAAAGCACAGCGTTCCGCAACCCGATGACATTGCGGCGGCAATGCGCCAACTGGTCGCAATTATAGCCTAGGAGCGTGTCGGAGTATTCCGACTCGCTCCTAGCGCCGTCTAGCTAGACGGCGGCAACTGTCCGAAACTGCACGAATTTGATTGGGCCAGTTCTCCGGGCAGTTCTTGGACAGTTCTTGGACAGTTGAGAATATCTGAATGGCTAGGAGACTGTCGGATCGCAATAGATTCATTGTGTATAACCGGATAGACATTCAAAATGCGTTTGATTTCCGACAGGCTCCTAGTTGCGAGACTGCACTCAGCTAGAGCTCTTTTGAGCAATCAGAAAATGCCCTAGCTAGTCCAGCAAGTTAAGGGCTCGTGAAAAAATAACTCGATCGATCCGCGACTGGAACGGAGCGTCGAGTCGGCTTGCAAAGCCGCGAGTTAGCGACCGACCAAGCAAGCACTGGGCCGGGGTGCAAAATCGACTTGATTTTGCACGGGCCCTAACCCAATTACCCGAAACTACTTTCGTTTTTTCTTCAAGTCGCCCAAGCTGCCCTGCAAGCCGCGGCGCAAGCTCTCGGCATCGGCGCGGTAGGTCTCGTCATTGGGCGCGCGCTCCAGATAGGTGTCGACCATCCGCAACGCTTGCGGCACCAAATCGCGCTCCTTGTAGATCAGCGCAAGATGGTACCAGCTCTCCACCAGCCGTCGGTCACCCGAATTGCCCGCATGCTGCAAGTGCGGCAGCGCATCGCTGGTCTGCCGGGCATTGAGCATCGTCAGGCCCAGATACATCGCGGCGCGCGCATCGCCCGGTCGGCGCGCCAGCACTTCGCGCAGCGTCTTGAGCGCGTCTTTGTGGCCCAGGTAATACAGCGACCGCCCCAAGTCCGACTTGCTGTCCACGTCGTCCGGGACTTTCGCCAGCACCGCGTAAAGATGGCGCGCCGCCTTGTTATAGTCGTGGGCGTCCAAAAAGGCTCGAGCCAACTGGCGGTGAACATCGGGCAAGTACTTGACCGGATGCTCGGCCAAGGCCAGACCCGCGGCGCTGCGCTCAATAGTTTCGAGCTCTTCGACGGCGACTTTGCGCGAATTGGCGTCGTTCTTGGCCCCAAGCAGCGTTTTTGCCAGCTCGTAGCGGTACTCGTGAGCCATCGCGTCCAGACCGATCGCTTGGCGAATGCGCGACGTTCCGGCAGCGACTTCGCCCTTCTTGAAGGCCAGTCGACCCCACTGAAACAGAGCCATCGCGCTTTTGCCGTTCGCAGTCTGCACCGCGCGGATAATGTAGACCGTGGCTTTTTCGACTTGATCCGCGTCCAAATAGTACTGGCCAGTGAGACAATTAAGCTCGACGTCACTTTGCGCCTGGTCCGCAAACGGCTCCACCGTCGCAGCGGCCTCAGAAAAGGTCTTCTTTTCGCTCAGCGCCTGAGCTAGCTGCATCGCCGCCTCGCGGTCCAAGGCCTTCTGCGCACGCAGTTTGCGCAGGTAGGACAGCGCTTGGTCGGTATTGCCGGCCCGCAAGTCCATCTGCGCCGCTCGCAGCAAGTAGCGACGATTCTCTGGCGCTAGGGTCAACAGCTGGTCGATCACTTTGCGAGCTTCATCGTCGCGTTTGAGCGCCGCCAGCTCGTCGGCCCGCAGGCGCAAAATCGTTTCGTCGTCGCCGACCTCAGCACGGGCGCGCTCCAAGGTGGCCAAGGCTTCATCGTGACGATTGGCCGCCGCTTGCAACTCAGCGAGCCGAATGGACGCCCGCAAGTGCTTGGGTTCACGCTGCAGAACTTGGGCAAAATAGTCGCGGGCAGTGGCATAATGGGCTTGTTTGTCTTCCACTTGTCCACGCAGGTAGAGCAATTCTAGGGATTGAGGATAGAGCTTGGTCGCCTCGCGCAATTCCGCCAGTGCATCTTCGTTGCGGTTGACGGTCAACCAGTACTCCACCACCACCACTTCAAAAGCGACAGACTTAAATTTCTGATTCTTCTTGCCAAGTTGCAGACTCTTGATCGTGTCGTCGAAGTGCTTTTCCGCCAGCGTCAGGCGGGCTTGGCGCACAACTGCCATCTCGTCCCCCGCATTGACGCCGATTTGGGCCGCCAGCGCGGAGATCTGACCTTCGCGGTCGCCGCGCCGTGCGGCCAATCTAGCTTGAACGAATGCCAGTTTGCGCGGAACCGCCGGAGCTTTGACTTGGCCAGCCAGCGCCAATGTGACGTGGTCACAGTGCTTTTGCGCCTCGTCGAGCTTGCCGATTTCCAAATACGCGGAACTAAGCACCAACCGGGCCTCTAAGTGCTCTGCCGCCTTGGCGATGATTGGCTCAAGGGCAGCGGCAACTTCGGCGTGCTTGCCCATGCGGTCGTTGATTTCGGCCTGCAACACTATGAGCTTACTCGCATTTTCCGCGCCGCGCGATTCGGCCAGAGTGGCGTCGAGCAACTGCTTGGCTTGCACCAACGACGGGTCATCGGCGCCCAAAGTTTGCAGCGGATCGGCCTCCGGTGACGCGGTCAGACCCGGGTGATTGAGGGCTTGGATCTCCACCCGCTGGCGAAAATCAAGCAGACGCACCCGCGCAGCCACCCCGCGGTCGTCGGCACTGCCGATCTTGAGGGCGTCGAACTGCTTGATTGCGGTGGCCAGATCGGCCCGCGACAGCGCTTCGAGCGCCACCAGCCGCGGCCCGCCGATCTTGCCAGCCTTGACCAGTTCGTCAAAACCCTTCTTGATCTCAGGCTCTTCTTGCAAAATCTCTGGAAACCGCTCGAGCAAGTCGAGGTACACCGAGGCACGGCGCAATTGCAGCCCAGCGGAGTCAGGTCGCATCTTAAGCGCCTTGTCCAAGCGTGCCAGTTCCAGTTCGTAGGTCTTGCGGGTGTCGTCGAGCACCACCGGCGTCACCAAATCCTTGGGCAACGGCCGCGCGGTCTTGACCTCTGCTGGCGCCTCAGGCCGCCACAAGTGGCTAGCAAACAAGCCTAAACCTAGGTAATCAGTGGCGAGACCCAGCACCGCAACGATCATGGCAAAGCCGAGAAGGCGGTCGAATGTCAGCTTGGGCTTTTTGGTGGTACCGATGGTCGGCGGAGCGACTGATGCCACCGGCCGCGCCGAGTTGAGATCGCTGATGGGCCGCCGTTGATCGTCCGCGGGCGGTTGCGAGGCATAACCGCCACCAGATTCAAACAATGAATCGGAATCTGGCGCGGGCCCAGCGCCGCCTTGACCACCAAAAGGATCGAAAGCCAACGAGCTTTGCTCTGCATCAGGCGCCGCCCCAGAGCTTCGGCCAAAACCGGACAGAAAGTCCTGGGCGGCATTGACATTGACGAAGGGCTGAAAGCCCCCAGCAGCGCCAGATCCACTTTGCAAAACATGAGTCGGGGCTTGTGAGGCCGCTGGCGCCGCAGCATACGCGGACCCAGCGGCAAAACCACCGGGCTGACCAGTCTGCAGCACGCCGGTTCGCGTCGGTGGTGCGCTGGTCGGTTGCAAAGGCTGGCGAGCGCCGTCATTGTTAAAAACGCTCTCTGTGCCGGCTAAACTGACACCGCCGCCGGAGCGCGGCGCACTGATGCGCACAAACGGATTGGAGCGGTTCGAAGCCGCTGGCCTGTCTTGGTATTTTTCGACCGCGCCGACAGCATCGGAGAGCAGCGCCTCAAAATCAACCTCGTCATCAACAGGTTGCAGCGGACGCGGCGCGGAGCGTGGAACAATCGGTGGCGCCGACGGCCCGCCCGCCGATCGCATCAGCGGCACCGTAAGGCCGGTGCTGACGGCGTTCACTTGGCCGCCCAAACCGTATTGCTCAAACTCGTCGTCGGGTTGGGAAATGGCGCCAGCGGTCGGTGCCGACGCCTGAGCGACGCTGATCGTGCCTTCGCCGGCGACGTCAAAGCGCAACAGGCACAAGGGGCATTCAACCAGCCGTGAACCCGTGTCCGGCAGCGGACCAGCTGGAAACACCGCGCTACAATGTGGGCAGCGAACATTCACCTAGCAGGCTCCAAAATCCGCTTGCGTTTCAAGCGACTCGCTCGCGTCGCGGCCCGAAGGGCAAAGTCCGATTGCGCCAACTGCGGGGCCCAATCTTGAGTTTGGCGACGATTGGCGACTCCCGCCTGAGGCAGCAAGCTACCTTGCGCAAGCCGCAGGGTCAATTATCCTCTGTCAGTGGCATTGCCAACGCCATTTACGCGGGCCATTCGATGCGCGGCAATTTTGAACAATGCGGTGTCCCGCCCAAGCGCTTTTCATGCTGACGTTTGGCATCGCCGGCCACGTCGATCACGGCAAGACCTCGCTGGTGCGGGCGCTGACTGGTATGCAAACCGATCGGCTGGTGGAGGAGCAACGGCGCGGCATCAGCATTGAGCTGGGCTTTGCGTGGCTGGACGTGCCTGTCGCCGGCCATGGGATGCAGCGCGTTGCATTGGTCGATATGCCGGGCCACGAACGCTTTGTGCGGCGCATGATCGCGGGTGCTGCCGCCTTGGACGCGGTGGTGTTGGTGGTGGCCGCCGATGAGGGCGCCATGCCGCAGGGCCGCGAACATCTGGCCATTTGTCAGTTGCTTGGGGTCCAGCGCGGCGCGATCGTGCTGTCCAAAGTGGACATGGTCGACGCTGACCTGTTGGAACTGGCGCAATTGGACGTTTGCACGTTGGCCCAAGGCACGTTTTTGGAAGGGGCCCCGGTGTGGTCATTTTCGGCGCTGCAGCCGCACTTGATTGCCCAACTGCGCGATCACATAGCGCAGTTTGCCCAACAACTGCTCGACGAGCGGCCCAAAACAGCCAGCACGGATACGCGGCCGTTTGCGATGGGGATCGACCGTGCGTTCACCATCGCAGGTCGCGGAACGGTGGTCGCGGGCACTGCCTCGGTGGGCAGCCTGACGATCGAGCAGAATTTGGCGGTGCTGCCGTCCGGCAAGCTGTTTCGGGTTCGCGGTTTGCAGCAACAAGGGCTGGCGAGGTCGGAAATTTCTGCGCCTGGGCGAGTCGCGATCAACTTGGCTGGGGCGACGCTGGCCGATGTTGCGGTGGGTAATGTCGTCGCGGTCGCGCAGACGATCGCGGTCGGTCGGCGCTGCGTGGCGCGATTGCGCACGCTTGCTCATGCCCCGCAATTGGCCAAAGAGGCACGGGCGACCGTGCATTTGGGAACCGACAGCTGCGCAGCCCGCATTCGCCAATTGTCGTCGTCGCCCCAAGAGCCAGATCAACTGGCGTGGGTCGAGGTGTTTTTTGATCGGCCGATGCCACTGCCGGCCAACAGCCGTTTCGTGGTGCGCGGTTCGCAGCTTGCTGGCCATAGCGGCCGCACGATTGGCGGTGGGACTGTGCTTTTCGGCTGGCCGCGGCGATTACCAGCGGCCAAACCGGCGACTTTGGCGTTGCTGGACCAGTGCTTGGCGCCGCAAGCGCCGCTGCAGCTCGCCGCTACGGTAGCACTGGCTGGGGAGCGCGGCCTATCCGAGCTGGAATTGAACCAGTGCAGCGCGCTGCCAGCGGCGACGATTTTGCGCACTGTCAAGGACCTGACGGCGACAGCGACCCTGCGGCGGGCCGGATCTACGGGGCGCATCATGGACACTGCTTCGTTTACCGCATTGGAAACGCGCCTAAAGACAGCCATTGCCCAATTTCACCGTGAGCAACCGGCGCGGGCTGGGCTCGACGCCGAGGCGATTGCGCGCTTGCTTGGCGCTTGGCTGGACCCGGCGGTGGCGGCGGCGGTGGCTGGGGCGCTAGTCAAGCGAACAGTCCTCCAATTTGATGGGCAGTCCTACGCAATTGCCGGGTTTCAGCCTAAGGCCGCCGTGAGTACCGACGCGGTGGCGCGGGTGGTTGCGGCCATCGACGCCAGCGATTTGGCACCGCCACTGTTTGCAGAACTGGCGGCAACTTTGCTGTTGCCTGTCAAAGACGTACAGGCGGCGGCGGTGTTGGCCACTCAACAGGGCGAGTTGGTGCGGGTGGCCGAGGACCATTTTTTGGCCACCCACCGGGCGCGCACGGCGGCCGACCGCGTGATCGCCGCTTTTGCGGAGGTCGAAACGTTCAGCACCGGTGAGCTTAAGGACTTGCTCGGACTGACACGCAAACACCTGATTCCATTTGCACAATGGCTGGACGCGGACAAGGTGACCGTGCGCGACGCTGCTGGCAACCGCAAGATTCGCGCCCGCGCGCTGCAAGCGTGGCAGCAGAAAGTGGCCGCGCCGTGAATTGGCCAACTGGACAACGCTCGCGCCCTGCCACACGATCGCCATGCCCCGCAGCGCTCGCGGTGCCTGCCCCGACCGGTTCAACTTCGCATGCGTAGTCGCCTTTTTGACCGCCGTTTCGCCATCGTCTCCGGCAAGGGCGGCGTCGGTCGTTCTACGTTGTCGCTGGCCTTGGCCTATTGCGCGGCGCGCTACGGCTTGCGGACCTGTGTGGTGCAGTTGGGGGCCCGCGATTGGGCAGCGCGCGCTTATGGGCATGACCATGCCAGCTATGCGCCGGTGCAGATCGACCCGGTGCTGCCTCTGTTTGCAGCCAATTTGACCCCAGCGGAAGCCTTGCGCGAGTACGGCCAGATGAAACTGCGCTTTCGAGCGCTGCACAACTTGGTTTTTGAAAACGACGTGATGCGGCGCTTGACCAAGATGATCCCAGGCATGAATGAAATGCTCATGCTCGGCAAGGCCTGGCACATGGAGGCGGCGGACCGCAGGGCCAACGGCGCGCCGACTTGGGACTTGCTGGTGATCGACGCCCCGGCCACAGGGCACGGTGTGTCGCTGTTGCGCTTGCCGCAAACGATCTGCAACGCGGTGCCGGTGGGCCCGATGGCCGAGGATGCGCGGGCGATGCGCGGCCTGCTGGAAGATCCGTTGCGCACCGCCTTGCATGTGGTCACGCTGCCTCAAGAACTGCCTGCGTCCGAAGCCTTAGAGCTGTGCGAGCATGCGCGGACCACGCTGGGGGTGCCGACCGGCTACCTTTTCGTCAATCAAGTGCTGCCCAAATTGCTCACCGAAGGGCAGCGGCGCACGCTCAAGCGCCACCATGTAGTAGATAAACCGTTGGTATCCAGCGCATTGCAAGCCACCCACACCTACGAGAATTGGCGGGCCGGTCAGCAGGCCCAGTTGACCCGCTTGCACCACCACAGTCGGCTGCCAGTGGTTGAGTTGCCGCACCTGCTGCGGCCGATTGGTCGGGCCCAAATCGAACAGCTGTCCCAACTTGCGGCAGCCGGAATGGAAGCGGCGGATTTGCGAGCTCAAGCGGCGCTCCGACCGTCGTCGAGCGGTCTAGTTTGAACACACAGCGAAAAGCCGCGGTTGTTTTGAATTTAGCCGCCAATCAGGGCCGATGCCAAACAGGGGCGGCTGGGCCAATTCGGTGTGGCAAAGGGCACTGGGTGCCGCCAGCTGATGGGTCATGGGCAGCGACCGCCAGCGCGCGCCATTGCCCGCCGACTCGCCATTCGGGTCGACAAGGATTGGGCCGAGCCGCTATTTTTCATGCAATTACAGCGCTTGCATCGCCGTTGGGGTGGATGCTGGTGCTGGAAGCGGCGAGCCCGCACCGGAGCGCAATGGCACAACAACCGCCCACCGTGGAACTGGAACCGCAGCCCTCGACCATCCAAGAGCGGCAGGCGTGGGCGACTGCTGCCGGCATTGTCGGCGCAAACTGTCTAGAAACATTGTCTTTTGGCCCATCTGGCGCTGAACGGTGGCGGTTAACCAACGGCTTGGAAGTGGTGATGGCCGCCGATCCGCATGCCGGGGTCGCGGCAGTGCATGTGTGGGTGCGCGCAGGCTCGGCCGACGAGGCGCCAGGGCAAACGGGCGCGGCCCACTTGCTTGAACACTTGATGTTCAAAGGCACTAAGGCCCGGCCAGCTGGGGTTTTTGACCGCGAATTGGAAGCCCACGGCGCCAACACCAACGCGGCGACGTGGCTGGACTGGACCATGTACCACCAAGTGGTGCCGTCGCAGGTGGTGCCGCTGGTTTTGGCGATGGAAGCCGATCGGATGGTCAATCTGCACTTGACTGTGGCTGGGGTGCGCAGCGAGCTGTCAGTGGTCAAGAACGAGCGCCGCGAGACCATCGATACCGATGTGGACGGCCAGATTGCCGAGGCGATGGCGCGCTTGGTCCACGGCAATAGTGTGTATGCGCATCCGGTGATTGGTTGGGCGGCCGATCTGGAGGCGATGACTCGCGATACCGCGCTTGCGTTTTACCGGGCCCATTATGCCACCGGCAGGACCGCGGTGGTGGTGACAGGGACTTTTGACCAGACCACGGTACTGCGCGAAATCGTAAAAAGTTTTGGACCGTTGCCGACTACTGTGGCGACCAAGCGTGCGCCTGCCGGCCAACCCACCGTGCAACTAACGGCTGAGGTGCGCAAGACCATGACCATCGATGCGGCAGCAGCGCGGTTGGCGATCGCGTGGCCGACAGTGGCCCTTGCCTCTGCCGATCACCCGGCGCTGGTGGTGCTGGCAGAGGCGCTGTGTGGCGGCGAGTCTGCGCGCCTGCATCGCAGTTTGGTCGACGAGCACAAGCTGGCGTCGTCGGTGGGCTGTTTTCAGGACGAAACGCGTCTGCAAGGGTCGTTCAACTTCATCGTCACTTTGCGGCCCGGCCACAGTGCTCAAGCCGCACTGATCGCCGTCGACGCCGCTGTGGTGGCCCTGTTGAGCAGTGCGCCATTGACGGCGACCGAGTTCGCCAACGCCAGCCGGCGGCTCACGACCTCGCATTATCGTCAACTGGCCAACGCCGATGGCCGCGCCGACGTCTTGGGCCAAACGTGGGCCAATTGGGGCGACTTGGCGGGGTACGCTGCGATGTGGAATCAAGTGGCTAAGCTGCAGGTGTCCGATGTGCAGGCTGCGGCTAAGCGGTGGCTGGCCGGTTCGGTGCGGGCGATTGTGCTGGCCGATCCGCCGCCGCCGCCGACCGCCAAGGCCTCACGGCGTGGCGGCCCGCAAGTGGTGCAGGCAAAATTGCCGTGATCATTGACAACTGGCCCAAGACACGCTGGCGCTGGCGCCCTGGCGTCGCTGCTTTGAGCGTGCCGTTCTTGTTGGGCGGCCTGCCAGTCGCGCCGGCTGCTGCCGCTCCCAAGTCCACCCGAGGCTCCATGCCAGAAATTCTTGTTGTTCATCGTCCTTGGCCGCCGCTGGTCGCTGTCCGCGTGTTCGTCGGTGGCGGCGCCGCTCTCGATCCGGTGGGCAAGGAGGGCCAGACTCTGCTGGGCTGGCTCAGTGCGCTGCGCGGAACGAAATCTAAAGATCGGCTGCAGTTACAAGGCGCGATCGACGCGATTGCCGCCCAAGTCGATGTGGCGGTCGACAAGTCCGGGGCGTGGCTGACCGCCAGCGTAGCGGCTGAACGGTTGGAACCGCTGGTGCAGTTGCTCGCCGAGATCGTGAGTCAGCCGCGTTTTGACCCGAGCGAAGTCCACGCTCAACGCGATGAATTAATAGCGGATCTTCGCCATATGCAGGATGACGACGGGGCGCTTGCCGATGATGCGCTCAGTCGCTACTTGTTTCGCGGGCAAGCGGTGGGTCGACCCAGCCAAGGGACCGAGCTCAGTTTGGCGACGATCCGCAGTGAGGACCTGGCTGGGTGGCACGCCCGCCAGATCACGGCCAGCAACTTGCGCATTGGTTTCGCCGGGGCCATCGACCTCAAGCGGGCGACGGAACTGGTCAGTGCGGCGTTTGGGGCGCTCTCTTCCAAATCCGGCCCCAAAATCGTCCATGAACGAGCGGTAGTGAGCGGGCGGCGCTTGCTGTTGGTTGACAAGCCCAAACGGACGCAAACACAAATTGCACTTGCATTGTCTACTGTTGGCGCACAGAACAAGGATCTGCCGGCGCTGCTAGTGGCCAACGCGGTGTTCGGCGGTCCATTTTCTGCGCGCCTGAGCCGCGACGTCCGGCAACTGCGCGGCTGGGCTTACCACACCGAGGCCACGCTGACGTTGGGTGCCGTGTCGTCGACTTGGATCGCGACGCTGGGCACGGGAACTGCGGATGCGGTCGCCGCTCTCGAACTGACCGTCAAGTTGTGGGAAGAACTGGGGCGCCATGGAGTCACGCCAGCCGAACTGCGCTTTGTCAAAGACTGGCTGCTCGGCGCTCACCGGCTGACGTTGGAAACGGCGGCGGCGGAACTGGGCTACCAAATGCGCGGCCGGGCGCTGGGCTTAGAACTCAATGAGATTACACAGTTACCCGCCAAAATTGCTGCGGTGGATCTCAAGACGGTGCAGCGGGTGCTCAAAGAGCGCTGCCAGTTGGAGCATCTGGTCGGGGTCATGGTTGGCCCGAGCAAGTTGCTTGCCGCCAAAGTGGCGGAGTCGCTAACCCAGTTTGCAATCGAAGAGTTGCCGGCCGACGGTGCTCCAGAATTGACGACGGGTTCCGGGCGGGCGGTGACGTCGAAACCACTGCCTAGCGCCGCCTCGCCGACCACCGCCCAAGAGCCAGAAGAAGCCGATCCGGATGAGGTTGACGACGGCGCCGATCTCGATTCAGCTCCTTGAAATCAATATACTTACTGCCGATTTAGCCCGGCGGAGGCACCGCATGTTCGACGAGGTCGATCTAGTCCTGGCCGACGAATTTGCCCAGCGCGCTCATGACGGCCAAACGCGCAACACGGGCGACGACAGCGCCCCGCAAGTGCCTTACATCGTCCATCCGCGGGCAGTGCGCGCGATCTTGGAAACCGAGCATCCCAATCCACAAGTGCGGCAGTCGTGGCTGCTTGCGGTGGCGTTGCTGCACGACGTTCTGGAGGATTGTGACGTCCACCATAATGAACTGACTGCTCTTTTTGGGGAAGATGTCAGCTCAGCGGTGCGTGCCCTGTCCAAGCAACTGCGCGCAGTGCCCAACGCCCGCAAGACCGACGATCAGTATTGGCAGGTGCTGCGGCAGTCACCGTTGCCGATTCGGCAGGTCAAGGCAGCCGACCGCATCGACAACTTGCGTTCATGCCTCAAGTGGCCGCGCGAGCGCCTGGCTCGCAAGTATCTCGAAGAGACTCCGCGCTGCGTGCTGCCGATGATCGCTGACGATCCGTTTTTGCATGAACTGCTGCAGCAGTTGCTCGATCAACTGGCCCACAGCTACGGTAGTGCACCCAATTCTTGACAATCCGCCAAAATCCGCGATCTTGGAGTTGAATGACCGCCTTGGCAGCCCCGTTGCGCTATGGGTGGCTGCATAGTGCAGTCGAGCGGAGTTGCAATGGCGAACAAGGCGGTCAATTGGGTTCGGTTGGCGACGGTAGGAGTCGCGACCGCGCTGGCGCTGGGCCTGATCCCCATGCCGTCGGCAGGTGCCGCCGAGTCGAATCAAGAACTCAAAGATCAAATGGCGAGGGCCGAGACCGAGTTGCGGCAGGCGTTGACGCAAAAAATCGCTCCCGCTGAGCTGCTTGCGGTGCGTGGTCGCCTGATGCGGCTGTATTTTGCAGCCCACTGGGCCAAGAAAGTCGAAGAACAGGGCAAAGAAATTCTCAAGCTGTTTGCCAAGAGCGGCTTGCCCAAGAATGGCGGACCGGAGGCGGCGTGGGCGGCTGAGGCCCAGTTTTGGTTGTTGGCGCCGCGTTTCGACGCGGCCATGCAGGCTAAAATCGCGTTTGGCAAGGGCAGTAAGCCCGCTGAGCAGTTGGCGGCGCAAATTCGGGGCCTGCGCCAAAACATTGCCGGCGACGAAGTGCCCAGCACCGATGGCGGCATGGCTGAGCGCAAAGGGGGCTTGAGTGGCGATTATTCCGCTCTGGTGTCCACCTACCGTGCCACCGAATGGACGATTGCGACCGCCGTGTACCAATCCAAGCTGCTGTCGCGGGTCGCCGAAGTCATTCGCGATACCCCGTTGCCTGCCGACGAACCCACGGAGGTTCAGACCCATTGGCGGCAAATTGTCGACGAGCAAGCCCTTGATATAGAAGCACAATCGCTGCGTTTGGCCGAAGGGGCATGGGCCGAAATTAACCGGCGCAACATGGACGGGCAGTGGCGAGTGGAAGCCAAGCGCGAACTGAACCGCTACCAACCCAAACAGCATCCGCTCAGTCGGGTACGGGCCGAAAAGTGGCTGATCGCGGTGCCTGAGGACACCCAGACACTGCTGAAAACAGCGGGAATCCTGAGCGACATTCACGGCTGTTACGACCGGCATGTCGCCGGATCGCCTGACGAAATGTTGGGCGAAGTCCAAGTCAAGTTCACGCTTGGGACCGATGGCACCGCCAAGATCGCCGCGATTGAACATGCCAACCCGGTTGTGGGCCAATGCCTCAAGCGCCTGTGGGGCTTGCGCAAGGACCTGCCGCGGCTGCCGACGGCGTTGGATGTGCATGTGCGGCTGGAACTCGCTTCGCTGTAATCCAACTGCTTGTAGCGCCGCCCCAACCTTGCGTACACTGAGTGCGATCCGCCGTTGTCCACTCTTTCGCACTGCGCACACCCTAATCTGAGGCCTCGATGCTACAAAGCAAATCTATTGCAATTGTACACAGTTTGTCGGTGGCAGCCCTGCTGACGCTGGCCCCAGCGACTGCCTTCGGTCTGTCCAAGATGGCTTCGAATCTGCTGTGCGCGGATGTGCCCGCGCCGACGGGCGATGCCGAGTCCGCCAAGCGCGACCTTGCCGAGGCCGATGCCACCTTCGCCGCCCGCGGCGACGCCGCCAAGGCGCTGATTGGTATTGAAAGCTACGAAAAAGTGTTGGCTGCCGACCCAAACAACACGGTGGTTCGCATCAAACTGGCGCGGTTGTATTACTTGGTCGCCGACGGCTACCACCGCTTGGCCGGCGAAAGTAAGGAACCGGCGATGATTGCTGGCTTTGAGCGTGGGATGGCCCACGCGGCCGCCGCGCTGGCGGTGACCAGCCCAGTGTTGAAGCGCAAGATTTGCACCGGCGCGCCCATGGCTGAAGTGGTGGCCGCGCTCGATGATCGCGCGGTGGAACCGATTTACTGGTTTTGCACCCACATGGGTAAGTACGGTCTTTCCAAGGACTTGTTGGAGGTCCTGTCGAACAAGGATCTGATTTTTGCGGTCATGAGCAAGCTCTTAGCGCTCAAGCCCGACTACTTTCACTTCGCGCCCGATCGCTATTTGGCCGGTTATTACACCAAAGTACCGTTCCCAGAAGGCGATTTGGCGCGGTCGTTTTCGCACTTTTCGGCGTCGATCAAGGGCGCGCCCACCTATTTGCCCACCTACAACTTGATGGCCGAAATGTACGTGGTGCGCGCCGCCAACAAGGTCGATGTGCGGTCCAAGATGTGCGCCATCGGCACCAAGAAAATCGCTGACGATGCGCCGACTCCCGCCGTTCACCCGTGCCGCACGCTGTTTGAATCGCTGCTGGCCACGGTCCGCGCGGCCAAGGGCGATGCCATTGCCGACATGGTCCCGGAAATGGCGGTCGAGAAGCGCAAAGCGGAGGCGCTACTCAAGGACGTGGATACGTTTTTTCCGGCGCCCTAGGAGCCTGTCGGAAATTAATCGTTTATAAAGTGTCTATCCGGCTATACACAATGAATCTATTACGATCTGACAGTCTCCTAGCTTCTCAGAAATTCTCAACTGTCCAAGAACTGCCCGGAGTGAATCCGTGCAGTTTCGGACAGTTGCCGCCGTCTAGCCAGACAGCGCGAGGAGCGAGTCGGAATACTCCGACACGCTCCTAGAGACCCGACCAATTAACGCCGAACCTCAAAGAATTCCCAAATAAAACGGAGCGGCCTGACGCCAACCCGCAGGCCACTGAATAAGTGGCGCAGGCTCGCGACCCACAAAGCAAGCACTGAGACGCCGAGCAAATCTTATTTGATCGGCTCTCTAGCGAGCCAGTCTTGTGTTGAGCGGCCGCGCGCCTACGACGGCTCTGCCAAAAGTGCGCGCAATTCTGCCGGTTTGACCGCGAACTTGCTCAGACAATAGTCGCACACGAGCTCGAGCGGCGCGGTGCCGGCAGCGAGCTCGGCGATATCTCTGGCGGGCAAGCTCGACAACATCGACAACATGCGATCGCGGCTGCAACGGCACAGGAAGGCTACACTTTCGCGCGCGACTTGATCCCATTTGAACCCGGCTAAGATGGCGTTGGCCCACAGGCGGCCATCCGGATCGTCAGCGCTCATTCCGTCGCCAAGTGGGCCAATAGACTTCAAATTATCCAATACTTTGGCGATGTCGTCGCGATTGCCCTCGGGCATCAACTGCACCAAATAGCCCAATGCATGCGCCACCTGCCCCTCGTGGTCAACTGTGACTTCCGAGCGGACCAGCGACAAGATCTGTTCGGATTCTAACAGGTAATTCATGACGAAATCGTCGATGCCGTCGCCATCCAGCGTGACTGTACTGGCGTAGCTGCGGCCGCCAACGCTGCGCGAAACATGCAAAGTACCGGCGCCGACCAGGAAGCCGAACTCGCGCTTTTCAGCTTGCGGTTTCGCCACATACGCGCGCACTCCGCCCGCTTGCCACGCATCCACAGCGATCTTGCCGGCGGGACCTTGATGCTCTATGTGAATCTGCAGGCGCTCGTCGGGGCTCAGCGTCGAGCGCACTAGCAAAGTGTTGACCACCAACTCGCCCAGCAATTGGGTCACATCCGCCGAAGCCTGCACCCGGCGCGCTGCCTCTTGCACCGCCGCGGTGGCGCGCACGACTAAGATGCGCGCCTGACCGCCGCGCAACAGCCCTCGCCAGAGGGTATCGACTTGCACGGGCGGCGCCGGGTCCACAAATGTGGTCGGCGCCGACATGCGCAGAGCGTGGCGCTCAGCCAAGACCCGAACGGCCTCAGCGGTAGGGACGCCGTCGTGGTCAAAATACTTGCTTTTGCTCACTATTCCGCCTCAGTCGTGACTCTGAGCACCTCATCGAAACTGGTCAGGCCCAGCGCCATCTTCTTGATGGCGGCTTCGCGCAAACTGGTCATGCCGTCCTCCATCGCTTGGCGAGTCAGGCGACCGGCGTCGGCCTTTTCTGCAACCAATCTGCGAAGTTTGTCGCCAATGGGCATCACTTCATAGATGCCGGTCCGCCCACGCAACCCGGTATCGCGGCAATGCGAACAGCCACTGCCGCGCCACACCGCAAAGCGATCGCCGCCGGTCTCTAAGCCGAGCGCGGCGATTTGCTCAGGGGCCAGTTCAGTCTCGCGGCGGCAATGCAAACAGACGTTGCGCAGCAGCCGCTGAGCGACCACCCCAAGCAGGGTCGCCGCCAGCAAATAAGGCTGGACGCCCAAGTCGAAAAGCCGCGCGATCGTCGCTGGCGCGTCGTTGGTATGCACCGTCGACAGCACCAAGTGGCCGGTCATCGCCGCTTGAATGGCGTTTTGGGCCGTCTCCGGATCGCGAATTTCGCCAACCATAATCACATCAGGATCTTGGCGCAGCAGCGTGCGCAGAGCGCCGGCAAACGTGAGGCCGACCTTGGGCTGCACCGCGGTCTGATTGAAGTCCTCGATGACCATTTCGATCGGGTCTTCGATGGTGGTGATATTGATGTTGGGACTGGAAATGGCGCGCAGACACGAATACAGCGTCGTCGTTTTGCCCGAGCCAGTCGGTCCGCACACCAGCACCAGACCGTGCGGCCGCCGAATTAGGCTTTGCACGGTGTCCAGGTCGCGAGAAAACATCCCCAATCCGCTGAGATCCTGCAACAAAATCGTCGGGTCGAAAATACGCATCACGCATTTTTCACCAAACGCGGTCGGCAAGGTCGAAATTCGCAATTCGACTTCACGCGGCGGCATGTTGGGCGGGCAGTGTTGGATCTTGATGCGGCCGTCTTGAGGCCGACGCTTTTCGGCAATATCGAGTCGGGCCACCGTCTTAATTCGCGACACCACTGCCGCATGCACCACCTTGGGCAGCGAATGCACACCGTGCAATACACCGTCAATGCGCAGCCGCACATGACCCTGTTCGCGTTTGGGCTCGAGGTGAATGTCGGACGCGCCCTGATCCAGCGCGTATTGCAACAAGAAATCGACCGCGCGGATGACGTTGCGGTCGTCGCCTTCGACTTCCTTGCCCTGCTGGCCAATGCGGACCAACTGTTCAAAATTGCCAATGTCGATGGTGGTGTCGCCCAAGTCAGCGGCGGCATTGCGAAT
Organism: Myxococcales bacterium; assembly: GCA_009692465.1. Classification (GTDB taxonomy): domain Bacteria; phylum Myxococcota_A; class UBA9042; order UBA9042; family UBA9042; genus SXRM01. The sequence goes on along the minus strand of SHZD01000006.1, from coordinate 3,309 downwards.
CGTGGCGCGAAAGGCAAAAACGTCGTCGATAAAGCGCAAAATGTCGGCGCGGATCGAGATCACCAGATCGGCGGCCTGACCATCGCGGGTTTCCAAAGTATCGAGGGCAGGGCCAATAAACGGGCTATCGGTGGCGATCACCAAGCGACCGTTGGCGCGACCCAACGGCAAGCAGCAGTTGCGCCGAGCATAACTGCGTGAAACAACAGATGTTACCCACCGAGCGTCGAGTTTGAGCGGGTCAATGCGGACAAACTTGTAGTTGGCGGCTTTGGCCAGCGCGTGTTGAATGCGCTCTTCGTTCAACTGCGAGCCCGTCGGTGTGACCATTTGCAAGCTGGCGATGACTTCGGCCGCGCTGGTCGGCACATAGTCCTCGGCATTGTCGGCCTGCCGCTGACGGTCGATCACCACCTTGCGGCGGTCCGCCATTCGACCGACGTCTTCCACTTGTTGGGCGGTCAATAACCCTTGATTTTCAAGGACTCCTGCCAGTGTTGCCACATCGATGCCGCCGGGCCAATTGGCGGCGACGCGAGGCGGTTCGAGGCGCCCATTTTCGGCGGTGCGGACCGCATCCGGTGGACGAACGTCGGTATCGGTCGTGGCCATGGCTTAGGGCCCCCGCAGGACTAGGTGCGTGGAAGACGGCATTTGGGTCGAATCCCTTTCGACCGGCTCGGCCAGCTGACCGGTGCAGGAAAGTAGCGATCGCTCGCGACCCACGAAACAAGCACGGGCACTGCGCGCAAATCCTACTCGATCGGCTGCCTAGGAGCCTGTCGGAAATCAAACGCATTTTGAATGTCTATTGGGCTATACACAATGAATCTATTACGATCCGACAGTCTCCTAGCCATTCAGATATTCTCAACTGTCCAAGAACTGCCCGGAGAACTGGCCCAATCAAATTCGTGCAGTTTCGGACAGTTGCCGCCGTCTACTCAGACGGCGCTAGGAGCGAGTCGGAATACTCCGACACGCTCCTAGCCAAACGCGTCGTCGTCGCGGTCAGCCGCCCCGGCAGTAGCTTCAAAGTCGTACAGATTGCGATCAAGCAAGAAGCGTGGCTTGACGTTTTGCACAGCGTGAAGGGCAGACGGCAGGGCGCTGGGGTAGCGGCGATCAATATCAGCGAGCAGCGTATTCATTTGCGCCCGTTTCAGGTCGGGCTGACGGCTGCACAAGTTGCAGGGGATCAGTGGATACTTCTGAAGTTGCGCCCATTTAACCAACATCGCCTCGGGAACATAGGCCAATGGACGAATCACCGTGTTGATGCCGTCATCGGCGCGCAGCTTGGCCGGCATCGCTTTGAGTTGGCCGCAAAAAAACAGATTCAGCAACAATGTGGCGGCCATGTCGTCGCGGTGGTGGCCCAAAGCAATCTTGTTGCAGCCCAGCCTCTTGGCCGTGTCGTACAGAATCCCGCGCCGCAAGCGTGAACAGAGTGAACAAGTCGTTTTGCCGGGCTCCAGCTTTTCCATAACAATAGCATAGGTATGGGAGTGGACGATTTCGTAGGGCGAACCGCTGTTGCGCAAGTAGTCTTCCAACGTGTGCAGCGGAAAGCCGGGATGGCCTTGATCGAGGTGCACCGCGATCACGTCAAACTTGATCGGACTGTGCTTCTGCGCGCGCTGCATGAAATGCAAAAGCCCATAGCTGTCCTTACCACCGGACATGCAGACCATGACCTTGTCGCCAGCCTGCAACAACTGAAAATCTTTGCTGGCGCGGGTAAAAAGGTGCGAAATCCGGCGCTCCAAGTTGGCCGGATCTTGTGGAATTTGTTGACGCTTGGGCACGGCGATCTGGTGCGGGCCGCTCAAGTCAAAGGAGAAATCATTTTCGATTTCAAAGGCTTCGCTGCCATCGTCGTCGCGCAAGCTGCGCAAGGTCTGCACGGTGTTGGCGCCACCGACCCGAGCCATGGGATCGAGCGCAGTAGGGGGTGCGATTGCTGCAGATGCCGCATCCAGAACCTGTAGATTCGGGGACAAACCAAGCTCCAAGGCGCGTCCGGCAGCACTGCCGGTGGCCCATGCTACCACTGAAGGCAGCGAGCGCGCGACGGCGAATGTGTATTTTCGGTGGCGGTGGCAGCTTGCGATGAACCAACCGACGCTGAGGCGGGCTTGCAGGGCGATTTGAGGTTAGGGCCCAAGCAAGATCGACTTGATTTTGCGCGGGCTCTTGGGTGGCGAAAAGTATGCCGTCACGGTCGCCAGCCGGTGCAACCGGCGAAACTGAAAACCACTGTATTTTAGCGTGCATACAAGCACAACTCGGGCGATTGGCGAAAAGATCGGCCAGACGAGTCGACTTGAAAGGGCGACAGCTTGCGATCCGCGAAGTAGGCATTGGGAACCAGCCCCACATTGCCTTTTTCCGCAACAACTCCTTAGCCCTCTTTCTTCTTGCTCTTCTTTTCGGCCGGCTTGTCTGCGCCCTCTTCGGTGGCAGCGTCGCCTGTAGCGGCGTCAGCGGCAGCTGCGGGTTGGGCCGCCGCGGCCTCGGCACTTGACTCAGCCTTGGGCTCACTCTTGGCTTCGGCCTTGGCCTCAGCCTTGGCCGGCTCGGCGGCCTTGGGTGCTGCAACCGCTGCTGCGGCAGAGCCGCCACTGGTGGCCAACTTGGCCAAGATCGCTTGCGGTCGCGCTACAGCTTGCTCCACGGTCGCTGAGATCTTAGCCAGTGCCGCGCCATCATAGGCGCCGGACTTGCCGACGCCTGCCTTGTCAAGCACTTCACTCAACATGGTGCGCGCGGTCATGTAGTCGAAGCGCGACTCAAAGGCACTGATCATTTGGTCATGCGAAAACGCGGAAGCCGCCATGCTTTTCCTCCAGTTGTACGAAAATGCAAAGTTTTGGGCGCGTTTAGTCACGGTCGGGGCGCCACTTTTGCCCTGTTTCCGCTGCCCAAATTGGGCCACTACGCGCTCGCGTCGGCAAGGTTAGCAGGGCGGTGAAAAAGAGCAACACGCCAGCCCAGTGATGCTCCAGTGCGCCTGTGCCGCTCGAGAATCTGGCGATCTGCCAATGCGGTTGCCGGTGAGGACCTGCTCGTCAACCGCGGACGAAGGGCGCAGCCGTCGGGCTGGATTGAACCAGCGCGGCGGTCGACTACCCAAATTCACCACCGAAATTCCCTGCGGCCCCCGATTTGGGATGCCAGTGCCCTGTCGCTCGCTGTCGCTCGCTGTCGCTCGCTGTCGCTCGACAAGGAGCAAGGGGCTTGACGACTGAGGCGTACTTGCGTACGCCAATGAGACAGTCCTGCGAACTGTCTAGGAGGAAAGCGCCG
>SHZD01000134.1 GCA_009692465.1 Myxococcales bacterium | reverse complement strand
ATCTATTGCGATCCGGCAGGCTCCTAGCCAGTCAACTATTCTCAACTGTCCGAGAACTGCCCGGAGTGAATCCGTGCAGTTTCGGACAGTTGCCGCCGTCTAGCCAGACGGCGCTAGGAGCGAGTCGGAATACTCCGACACGCTCCTAGTGAAAGCGACTGTGTTCTGCGACAATAGGCGGCGGGGGAGAAATGCCGCATTCGCACATCGCCGCCGATACACCACTTGGCCTTGCCGCTAACTTGCACTTGGTCGCAGCAACCAGCAGCCAAGGAGCCATGGTTCGCTGCGGTTCGGTGACTCTGGCACTGTCGGCCCAAGATCTTTCAGTGATTACCCTACTTGATGGCAAGCGCACGCTGACTGAAGTGTTAGCGGCGGCGCCGCGGCCCTTGTTGGCGCTGGACTTGGTGCGGCGACTGCGCGATCAGGCTCTGCTGGGCACGGCGCCGCTGCCCCAAGCGCAAGCAGCAACGGCAACCCTGCCGCCCGTGGTTCGCGATGCCCTGGTGCCGACTCTGGCGTTTGCCGCGGCGGCGCTGTGTGCCCATTTGGCCAGCGCGCTCACTGTCAACGCCGCGAGTTCGATTGCACTGTGGACCATCGCTGCCGCCTTGAGCTGGCACACGGCGCCCTTTTTGCCGGGCTGGGGACGGCGGCGGGCCAATGCCATGCTGGGCGTCCCCGATTCAGGCAAGCGTTTGCGCAGTTGGCTGACCCGTCGCGTGGTGCGCAATACCTTGCGTCAAGGCGACATCGAACGCGTCGAGCAACGCTATTTGGTGCTGGCGGCGTGGAGTTTTTGCCATGGCTTCGCGATTGTAGTGTTGTCGCTGGGGTTTGCGCTGCCGGTTGCCGCCCAGTTCGCGCTGCATGGCCTGCCTGGAAATCACAGCGGGTGGGCTACGGTGTGGCGGGCGATTCCGCTGCTGGCGACCGTGGGCGTGGCGGCGCCGCCGTTGGCCGTGTTGCTGCTGGTGCTGTTTTGGCTGATTCCGCAGTTGATGCCCAAGATGAGCGCGCGACCGAGCAGTGCCGATGCGCTGAGTCAGGAAACGCTGGGGCGTTTTGCCGAGGCGCTAGGGGCGCTGCCGGCGTTTGCGCCGCTTGGTCCTGAGAAACTCGCAGAACTGGCCGGTGTAGCCCGTATGGAAACCCACGGGGATCGGGCAATCGTCCTGCAGCAGGGCGAAAAAGGCGATCGCCTGTGCTGGCTGGCGCAGGGCAGGGTGCGGATTCGGGTGGAGGACGAGAGCGGCATGGAACACGAAGTGGCTGAACTGCAACCAGGAGCGTTTTTTGGTGAAACGGCGCTGTTGGAGCCGGTCGCCCGCACGGCTACCGTCATCGCCAGTGGTCCAGTTCACGTGGCTGCTTTGGGCCGCCAGCCGTTCTTGGCCGCTTTGGCCCAGTTGGGGGCCCAAGCCGAAGAGGTCAAGGACCAACTGCGCACGGCAGCGGTGTTGCGCAATCACCCGTTGTTTTGTGCGCTGGATGCCGAAGGCCTGCGCTCGTTGTTGCAGTCGGCGCAAGTGCTCCGCTTTGGGGCCGGCCAGGCTGCGGTGCGCCAAGGCGATGCCGGCGATGTGCTGTTTGTGGTACGCGAGGGCCAGTTTGAGGTCCAGCGCGAGTCTAAAGGCAAGACCAAGAAGTTGGCCAAGTTGCGCCACGGCGATTGGTTCGGCGAGTTGGCGCTGTTGGCTGACGGCAAGCGCACCGCTACCGTCACCGCGATTGCGAACAGTATTGCGGTGCAAGTGCCATTGGCCGCTGTGGAAAGTGCCGTGTTGCGCGATGCGGTCGCTGCGTTGCATCTGCTGCAGGCCGCCTCGGAGCGCATGGCGTTGTTGCGCCAAGAGGAAGGCCAGTGAACCCTGCGCGCTTAGTCCCAGCCCTGCTTCTGACGACCGGAACCATCGGCGCTGCTAAGAACGGCCCTGAGGTCGTTGCCAAAGTCACCGATACCGTCAAAGTCGTAATGGTGCGCTACGAGCTTTCGCAGTTGGCCCAGATGTACGACCGCGACTCCATCTTGGGGCTGCCCGTCCCCAAGCCCGGCAATGCCGAAAAATTCTCCGAGTGGGTCCGCGAGTGCTTGCGCGCTGGTGGCGGGCGCGATGCGGCACAGGACTTGTGGGAGACGCCGTATCGCTTTGATTGGGCCACTGGGGTGCTGACGATGCGCAGCGTGGGGCCCGATTGCGAGCCCGGGCAGTGTGCGAGCAATGAGGAGCGCGAGGGCGTCGACGACTTGTGCGAAATCGTTGGCAAGAAGTAGGCGTTCGCGGTTGCCGCCCATGTACAGCACTTAGAGGGTGTTGATCTTCAAACGCCTGCTGCGCGTAACCCGTCGATGAGTTCGCTGGACTCATCGACCCCGCCATGCTTTGTTGTCAGCCCTCATCCGCCTTGCGACGCACTACAAGTGCGCCTCAGTCGTCAGAGTGCCTCCGCCTCGCCTTGCGGGCGCCTGTTTCCGCTCGCTTCGGCAATCAATGTAAACACCCTCTTAGGATGTGTCCTTAAATCACTCGATCGACTCGCGCAACACTGGAGCGGCGACTCGGCCTTTGAGGCCGCGAGCTTAGCGACCCACAAAGCAAGCAAACGGAACCAGTCTCAGAATGACTTATTCTGGGACAGTTCCTTAGGCGCCGCCCCCTGGTGGCGTCTAGTTGCCACCGACCTGTAGCTGCCCTGTCGAAATCATCCGCATTGTCAAACGCTTAGACGTTGAATCGTAATGCCAACAGGCTGCTGTGCATTGCGCCACTGCCGTTGAGTTTGCCACTTGCGGCACGGTCTGACCGGCGACCAGCAACTCCGCCACTACCGACACTTGCGCCACGCCACCGATGTCGAGGACTACTCCATTGAACTCAGACCCTTTGACGGTGAACTGAATCGTCAGGGCTTTGCCGCCGCCGCTCAACTTGACCGCCGTGCCGTCAAAAGCACTGAGCGCGCCGTCCGCTTGCCAGCCACCGGCCAGTTCTGCCCGAATCCACAGCGGTCCAGCGTTGTTGGCAAAACTGTCGACCACAGGGTCGGTCGACGGCGCCAAGGTGTCGATGGTCGGCCGCAACAGCGGCACTGGCGCGCCAACTCGCACATACAAGGGCAATTTCGCCAGTGGCACGGTCAGTGTGACCAGTTTTCCACTCGCGCCGCCATCGTGCAGCGAGCCATCAAACCAGTCGACCCACTGGCCCGGCGGCAACCAGACTTCGCGCTCCAGCTTGGGCGTAATCACCGGCGCCACCAGCAGATGTTCGCCCAGAAACCACTGATCGGCTTCGTGAGCGCGCAACCCGGCATCGCCACTGAGCTGTGGGTACATCAGCCCTAACGCCCGCACCGGTCCGACTCCGCGCGGCTCGGGGCCTTGAGTGGCCACCATGTCCGTCCAAATCAGCGGAAACAGCCGCGCGTGCAGCCGAATCAACTGCCGAGACACGGTCAGCGTTTCTTCATCAAAGGTGCCACCGGTGGTCAGGCTATTGTTGGCCTTGCCCTGCAGCCACGGGTGGTGGTCGCTTCCGCCGCCGATCTGCAGCACAGCCGTCAGCGCGGTATGTTGCAGCCAGCGCAGGAACAGCTCTTTGGGCGCCCGACCGTGCCGATAGCCGCCGGTGTCAGCCCCATACAGCGGAAAACCCGCAGTAGGCAATGAAATGGCCGCCGCCACCGAAGCCGGCAGCCCGCCAGCGTGACATTCACCGTCAGCGGTGCACTCGCCAAACTTGACCCAACCTGCGCACAAGTCGCCCGGCCAAATCATCGACGCCTGAGTCTGGTCGCCCCATGTCGACTTGCGGCACAGCAGCCAACCACCTCCGGTCTTGGCCGTTTGCCCTTGCGGCTTAGGCAGTTGACTGGCATAGGCCTCGTGGTAGCCCAGCTGATAGGCTTGGTGCATGGTGCGCTCGTCACTGCCGTCGGCGAAGGTCCACTCCAGTCGCGCGTTGGCGATGCCGAGCACAATGTCCTCGCCGTAGTCCATCTTAAAGCCTTCGATGCCCATATCCGTGTATTGCTTGACTAAACCTTTGAAGAAGTCGCGCGCTTTGCTGTTGGTGAAGTCCACTGGCGGCCCCCACTTGAGTATCGTCGACCACGCCGCGGCGCCGTGCACGAAGTAGTCGTTGCTTTTGGCAAAATCGAAGTGTTTGGACTTGAGCTTGTCGCCGTAGCCCGGGTCGAAATAGGGTGTCGACCACAGCCCCACCCGCAGACCCACCTTATGTAGCGCCGTAATCATGGCCTTTGGATCGCTGAACATCTTAGGATCAAAGCCAAAATCATTGACAGCCTTGTCGTAAGGCCGGTCAATCCACAGCCCGGACAGCGCCAAGTCGTGCTGACGCAAATCGGCCGCGTCCTGCAGCACCTCGGCTTGGTCCTTGTTTTCATTGCGCCACAGCAGCCCGCCGACCGCCCACCGCGCTGGCAATAGCGGATTGCCGGTCAATTTCCAGTACCTGCTGACGATATCGATAGGTTTGGCACTCACCAGCACCCACAGCGCCAACCCGCTGGTTTGCATCGTCAACACAATTTGGGACTTGTCGGTCGCCGCGACGTCAAAACTACCCGCCCGATACGACTTGGCAAACAGGCCCCAGCCGTGGGTCCCGACCAGCAGCGGCACGCGCACGTGGCCTTCATTGGACGAACCATCGAGGTTGAAATCGCCCTCTAGCTGCAGCGCGCGCACTTGACCGCGGTGCTGGGGCGTGTCGAACAGTTCGCCGATGCCGTAGTAGCCCTCATCGGCCGGAGCGTCGGCGGCGATGCGCAGGTAGACCACGGGTTCGCTGCCTGTGCCAGCCGCAAAATCCGAAGCGCTGTACTCACTTAGCGGTACAATGTCAATCGAATAGCCACTGTCTTGCTGAGCCTGAATATGCAACGTGTAATCTGGGCATGGCTGGCCGGCCGCCGCGGTCTTGAGCAGCCAAAAAGTGCCGGCAAAGCCCTGCTCGCCGGTTGGATGCGGCTGGTAGATCTGGGTCAGGTGGGTTACTGCGCACCAATACAGGTCGGTAGGCGGCGAATCGGCCAGATTGGTCGGGTTGTAATTGACCTTGGGGTCAAATGTTTTGACCCGCCCCAGCTGCCACTTGCTTACGTCTAGGCGCGCACGCGGTGTTGTGTCGGATTTAGCAGTCAATTCAATCAGTTTCGCCGGACCATCGACACGCAGCACAAACTTGGCTTCGCCATGCGCATAGGCGACTTGCGCGACTTGCGCCTCTTTGGTCACCACGATCCCGGCTTTAGGGTCGCCAGCACCGTCCCACCATGAAGCCCAGCCGGCGCCGGTACCCACATCCTTGGAACTGGTATCTGCAGCGCTATCTACCGATTGGGTATCGACCACCGCACCGATATCGAGCGGCGCCGACGCATCGGGGCCAACCGCAGCATTGCCGCAGTGACTAAGGGCAATGGACAGAGCAAGGGACAGGGCAAGGGCCCCAAGCAATTGCTTTCGCATTTTCGACCACTTGGCAGGCGCAAATTGGCGCCGCGGGGCCGCGACGTTGCGCTGTTTTGGCAGGGGTGTCCAGTCTCAAATGGATGGCGTCGACGACCAAGCCAATCGTGTGCTTGAAGTCCGATCAACTGACCTTGGGCCAGTCTCTACAGCTGGTGCCCCAAACGCACAATCATGCGCGGATGCCTAGCGACAAGCTCTTTAAGTTTACTGAGTTGAAGCGCGTTTGCCGGTCGATCGTCGGTGTAATCGCCCGGTTCGACCCCATTTTCCCAACCCCAGCGGGTGTGGCAGGTGTCGCCCGTGAGCAGCACCGCACCTTGAGGCGTGCGCACCACGTAGACAGTGCTGCCCGCGGTGTGGTCAGGAACATGGACGGCAAACACGGTCGCATGGCCAAAAACATCCAGAATTCCGCTGAATTTTCCATCCGTATCGGCGGCAAACTGCCACTGCGACAACGGTGTCTGACCCTCGAGCAGTCCGTCAATCGAGCCCGACAGGACCAGATTCTGCGCCGACCGCGCTTTCGTCTCGTTGGGTCCAGCATAAATCGGCGTACTGCGAGGCACATCGGGCACGCCACTAATGTGGTCAATATGCAAGTGCGTGAGCAGGACGTCAGCCAGCGGCACCCCCTGCTGGGTTAGCCACGGCCCCAGCGCGTTGCGGACGGTCAGTTTGTCCAAATGCGCCGCGCGGGCGACCAGCCAGCCAAAGCCGACATCGCTAGGATGGTCTCTTAGCTCTTTGGCAACACCGGTATCGACCAGCCACAGCCCACGGGTCGGGTGGCGCAGGGCGAACATATAGATTTAAATCGGTTCTTCGCGGTCGACCAGGCCAGCCGCCTTGGCCTTGGGATGGCTAAGATTGACCAAACCCGCGAGCGACACCACCAAGTCCGCCGCCACAATGGTGTCGACGGTCACCGGCCCCGGCAGATCCAGCTGCGCTTCCATTTCAGCGGCGCGAATCGGCTTGCCGAGGTCAGCGGCGCGCACGGCGTGGCTGCTCTAGGCGCACGCTTGCAGAATCACGCAGGCGACACCAGATATAATCAGTGATTTCATGATTTTCCACCGTTTTTGGCAAATGCTGCGGACAGGGCTCCGAGCACCGCAAAAGCGGCCGCTGGCGGCGTCGCTGCCGAGCTGTAGCTCCACGCCCATGGGCCGGCGCGCACATAGGCACTGCGGGCACCTTCTGACGATTGAACAATAGCTACAAAGGGTTGAAGCCCATCGCTTAGGTCGAGTAATAAGCGGTCACGGCGACCGTCCAAGGTCCAATTGACCAGCGACCACTGCGGCGGCAGTCGGGCAATCACGCGATCGGCAGACAGCTCTACGTTGACCGCGCGCTCAAACGCGGACTGGGCCAAGTCGTCGGTGTGCAATACCGGGGCGAATTCTTGCCAACCATAGGCATCTACGTAGGTTTTCCATACGCCCCAGCAGTGGCTATTGTGGATGCACGCGGCGCATTCGGCCCGCTTGACCAGATCGCCAGTGACACCGGTCGTCGCTGCGGCGCCATCGGCAACTGGGATTGCAAAATTGCTGGACTTGGCCAGTGGCGCCGTCACAGATTCATCACTTGGCGGCACAATCCACGCTTCTAACACCCCAACAAGACTGGTCAATGGCCCTGCAGCACACGGCGGAATGTCCTCCATCACCACCCGCAGCCGTCGATCCGCCGGCAAGTCCGCCAGCGGGGCGAGCGCGGCCACTACTTCGCTATAGCGCGGCACGACCTGGGTAAAATGCTTGGCGGCATGCCCCGTTGGCCGCACCACGTTGATCACCGCGTGGTCGATGCCCTGCTCAAGCAAAAACTCCACAGTTTCAAAGAGTTTATCCAGATTGAGTCGAGAGGCCACCGTCGACGAGTTGAGTTCCAGATCCGCTTGCACCTTGAGCGCGACCAAGTTAGCAAGCCCTTCGCGCGCTTGAACAAACGCATCTTTGCCCACAGAAGCGTTGTGGGTCGCGGCATCGCCGCCATGAATCGACAGCACAAACCGGTTGGCCCCGGCATCGACCAGTTCGCGCGCCAATTGCCGGTCGGCCAGTTTGCGAGCGTTGCTGACCACTCCGCGGCCCGCGTAGCCTAACTCGCGGGCGAGTTTTAACATGTCAGCAAGTTGCGGATGTAGCGTCGGCTCGCCATGGGTGAACATCACGGCGTCAACGCTGCCGGCGTGGTCGCGCAACAGGCGCTCAATGGTCGCCAGCGGCACCACCGGCGGCCCGCCGTGGAACTCGCCATCGCCTTCGCTGCGGTCGAGGCAAAACCAGCACCGATTGTTGCACGCAAACATCACCTGCGCCTGTAACACGGCGACACGGCGAATGCTGGCGGTGTGCGCCACCGAAACCGGGTCAGGTGTAGCCAGATGAGTGGGCATCCAGGTCTCGCCGTCTGTAAGCGTGGGCGCCATTGACACTCTGGCGGTCAGCGTAGCCAAAGCGCGCAACGAATGGCGGTGCCAATAGGGGCTGGTGCAAGAATAACGCGATCGAGCGGCAACTGGAACGGAGCCTCGAGTCGGCTTGCAAAGCAGCGAGTTAGCGACCCACCAAGCAAGCAATGGGCCGGGGAGCAAAATCGCCTTGATTTTGCACGGGCCCTAACGCTTTGCTGGTTTTGCGGAGCCAGTACCGGATTTGCGGCGCTGCGCTCCGGGTTCGTCGGCATCGGTATCGCCTCCGCCATCGCCATTGGCATCATCACTGGCGTCGTCATCGGTGTCAATTCCAGCGGTTTCGTCGTCGTTGTTATCGCCGCCGCCGCCATCGTCGTCGTGCAGGGGGATCGGCTCAGATTCGGGCTTGTCCGTAGTTTCTGCAGTAGTATCAGCAGCTTTATCCGCTGGTTTTTCTTCCGCTGGCGGCGCCGCCGTCCCGGGCGCTGATGACGGTGCCGGCGCCTCTGCAGTCGGCACTTCGCGTTCGATCGCCTCAAACGGCTCCGACGGAACTTGCGCTTGGGCAGCGGCACAGGCCTGCAGTAGGACAAACACCAAGAATAGGCCGTTGCGCATCGCAGATTCCAGCGGCAGCCGCCGCGTGGACGTAGGTTGGCCGTGGGCGGCGTCGTTGTCAAACCGTCTGTTGCGCGTCACCGCCGCCGTTGCCTTGACCATGGCCGCGTCTCCGCGCAGGCTATCGGCATGAATGTCCCGTTGATTTTGTTTCGTCATGCCCACGTTTACAGCCCCCAAGATCTCGGATTTTGCGACGTATTGTGCGCAGGTGGTCGAATAGCGGCGATTGGTGCCGCCTTGGAATTGCCGCCGGCCTCGTGGCCGTGCGAAGTAGTGCAACTGGACGGCGCCCGCTTGATTCCCGGTATGGTCGATGGCCACGTCCATTTATGCGGCGGCGGCGGCGAAGCGGGGGCGCATACCCGAGTGCCGCGGGTGCAAGTGCCGCATCTGACGCTGGCCGGGGTGACCAGTGCGATCGGGCTGCTGGGGACCGACGGCTCCACACGTTCGGTGGCCGAATCGCTGGCCTGCGCGCGGGCGCTGGAGCACGCCGGTCTGTCGACGTGGTGCTACACCGGGTCGTATGAGCTGCCGCTGGTGACGCTGACTGGTTCGGTGCGCGGCGATTTGGTCCACAACGACCGTCTGATTGCCGTCGGTGAGCTGGCGCTGTCCGATCACCGCTCATCGCAGCCGACCCTACAGGAATTGCTGCGAATTGCCTCTGACTGCCACGTTTGCGGCATGATGACGGGCAAGGCCGGTTTGCTGCATTTGCACATGGGCGACGGCCCGCGCGGGCTTGAATTGGTGCGCCAAGCGTTGCAACAAAGCGAATTGCCCGCCCGAACCTTTCATCCCACCCATGTCAACCGCAATCGGCAATTATGGCAACAGACCAAAGACTTACACCGCGAACGTGGTATCTTTGCCGATGTCACTGCATTTGAACCCGACGACGATTCCTTGGGAGTTGCCGCGGCGGTGGCCGACTGGCTCGACAGCGATCTGGACCCGAGCAAATTGACAGCGAGCAGCGACGGCGGTGGTTGCTTGCCGGTCTTCGACGGCGACGGCGGGCTATTGCGCATGGAAGTCGGTCAATCTATGGGGCTTTCCGATGCTTTGGTCCAGTTGCTCGCCAGCGGCCGAACGTTGCAATCGGTGCTGCCGACGTTTACCAGCAATCCTGCGCGGTTGTTTCGGCTGCGTGCCAAGGGCGAGATCGCAGTAGGTCGCGACGCTGATCTGGTGGTGCTGGACGATGCCGGACGGGCGCGCGAGGTGGTGGCCAACGGCAACTGGATGGTCCGCAACGGTAAGGCGCTAGTGCGCGGCCAGTTTGACGACCAAACGCCAGACACACGTTAGCACTAGCGAGAAATCCGTTTGAATTCAAAGGATATCCATGCAATCCGTGTTGTCCCAACTGGTCCAGCAACTGGCTCTAGAGCGCCTCGACCGCGATCTCTTTCGCGGCCAAAGCCAAGACTTGGGCTGGGGCGCCATTTTTGGTGGCCAGGTGCTCGGTCAGTCCCTGTCGGCCGCCACCCAAACCGTGGCCGAGGAGCGTCCGGTCCATTCGCTGCACGCCTACTTCTTGCGGGCCGGCGACGTACGGCGGCCCATCGTGTACCAAGTCGATCGCATTCGAGACGGCCACAGTTTTGCGACGCGCCGGGTGCTAGCGGTGCAGGACGGTTCGGCGATTTTCAGTTTGGCGGCTAGTTTTCAAGGCGAGGAACCGGGTTTTGACCACGCCGACGCGATGCCGACGGTGGTGGGACCCGACGGCCTGTTGTCCGAGCGCGAGCTTGGCCTGCAACTCGCTGATCTAGTGCCGGAAAAGCTGCGTCCTATGGCGACTGCGCTGCGACCGATTGAGCTGCGGCCGGTGCAGCCCCGCAATCCACTGCGCCCCAAAGCCGTGCCACCCGAGCGCTACGTGTGGATGCGCGCCATCGACGAACTGCCACACGATCTCGCCCTGCACCGCTACTTGTTGGCCTACGCTTCAGACTTTTCGCTGCTCGGCGCCAGTTTGGACCCGCACGGCGTGTCGTGGCTGACCCGTGGCATGCAGGTCGCAAGCCTCGACCACGCCATGTGGTTTCATCGACCGTTTCGGCTGGACCAGTGGCTGCTGTACGACATCCAGAGCCCGTCGGCGAGTGGTTCGCGCGGGTTGGTTCGCGGGCGATTTTTCAACCAGCAGGGCCAGTTGGTGGCTAGCGTGATGCAGGAGGGCTTGATTCGGCAACACGCGGAGCCGAAAGCCTGAGCGACTGACTGCAGCATGAGCGAATATCATGTAATTGATTATACTTAAGCGCGACGAGATTTCTGCGCCACACCGTGAGGTCGATTTGCGGTGCGGTGAAAATTCATGTACGCTCGCGCCTCTTCAACAAAGGTGCGCCCGTCGCAGGCGGGTGACATCGCGAAACAGGTCAGTTCTTTGAGGGCAACCATGCGAAATTGGGCGGGATCGGCGACTTTGGGCGCCACGATGGTGGCGATTCTTGCAGTAGCAGTCAGCGGTTGTGGCACCGCGGCGGATCCCGCGGATGCGGCCGTCGCCAGCGACGCTGCAACTGGCGCCGAAACGGCAACTGCCGACGGCACCGCAGCTGAAACTGCGTCAGGTGACACTGGCGTCGGCGCTGAGACTGCCACTGCGGACGCCGTTGCCGACACCGCCGTCGTCGACACCCCGGTCGCCGACGGCGCTGCCGATGTGCCGCCTGCCGATGTGCCGCCTGCCGATGTGCCGCCTGCCGATGTGCCCCCGGCTGACGTGGCGGTGGACGCCGTTGTGGCCCCGCCAATTCTGCCCGGACCCAGCCGCGGTTCATCGATTGCGGTATCCCCTGACGACAACATCGTGATCACTTGCAATCGCGATAGCGGCTCGGTGACTGTGCTCAAGGCCGCGTACGCGCCGGGTGTGCCGACCAAGCTGACCAAATCCGTCGACATCGCCGTGGGCGCCGAGCCGTGGCAAGTGGCCATCGCACCCGACAGCGATTCAGCGTGGGTTGTGGTGCGAGCCGAGCAAAAAGTCGTGCAAATCACCGGGTTGAAGACCACACCTAAAGTGGGAGCGTCGGTCACCGTCGGTTCAGAGCCGACCGGTTTGGCCCTGACCCCGACCGGCAAGTTCCTCGCCGTCGCCAACTGGGTCGACGGCACGATTTCTCTCGTCGACACCGCGAGCGCCAAAGTCTTCGTAACGGTTGATCTAAACGCGGCTTTGGTCGGCAGCAAAGTGCTCGGCGATGTCAAATCGCGGCCCGGTCTGGCCCATCCGCGCAGCATCGCCATCACTAACAACGGCGACGCCAACGACTTGGACGAATCGATGATTGTCACCGAGTGGTACAGCCAGCGCGCTGCCGAATTGGCCGCCGACGGCAGCAACGCCGACACCGCCCGCAAGGGCATCGTGTACCGCATCAATGGCGCCGACATGAAAGTGACCGTGATTGACGTCCCCGCGCTGGCCGACATGGGCTTCAAGGACCACGCTGGCAACGTAGCCGGTTGCTTCCCCAACCAACTGCAAGCCGTCGCCATCAACGGCGATTGGGCATTTGTTTCCAGCGTGTGCGCCTCGCCAAAAGGCCTGCTCGGCCCGTTCACCGGTCCTGCAGCCAAGGTTTGCGCCCTCGACGCTGACTGCCCCGGCGCTGGCGTTGGCTCCTGTGCCACCCTCAAGTGCAAGACCAATTGTGCGGCCGACGCCGATTGCGGCGCCAACGGCGGCAAGTGCACCGCCAACGCGTGCGAAGTCAACCCCGCAAGCGTCAAGACCGCCATCGGCAATGTGCTGTCCGTTATCGACTTGAAGAAAAACGTCACCGCATCGTCGATCAACCTCAACGCCAAGTTCAATGACTTGTACGTCGAAAAGCAGGTCAAAGACGACAACAGTCGCCGTTTTCCGTTGGTGATGACCGACATCGGCTTTGTCCCCGACACCGGCATCGGCTACGCCTCGGCCAATGGTTCGGATGCGGTATTTCGCTTCAAATTCAACATAGACGGCACGCTGGCCGAAGTGGGCTCAACGGTGCAGTTGTTCATCGACTTGGTCAACCCGAACTACGACGCCAAGGTGGGTGGCCGCGGCCCGACGGGTTTGGCGATTCCCAACATCAACAAGAAAGTAGCGTTTGTAAACAATGACTTTACCCGCAACGTCACTGTCGCCGATTTCGCCACTCAGGAAATCGCGGGCGGACCAGCGACCCCAAGCGTGACCACGACGGCGGACATGCCAGCGGCTGCATCGGAAGGCGAAAAGGTCTTGTTGGGCAAGCGGTTTTTCAACACCGGCCTCGGGCGCTGGTCGCTCAAGGGCCAAAGCTGGAATAGCTGCCAGACCTGCCACATCGACGGCCTGACCGACAACGTCACTTGGTTTTTTGGCCGCGGCCCGCGTCAATCGACCAGTTTGGATGGCTCGTTCAACTCCAAAGACCCCAAAGATCAGCGGATTTTCAACTGGACCGCAGTTTTTGACGAAGTCGCCGACTTTGAACTCAACACCCGCGGCACTTCGGGCGGCGTTGGTGCAATCGTCCACAAGAAGACCGCACCGATTGGGTCTGGCGATCGCATCGATATCGCCGCGCTCGGCCACGCGGGGTTGAATGGTTCAGCGGCCGCCGTAGCGGATCCCAAAAGTGGCATTGTCACCCCGCCCAGCGTGCTGGAGGACTGGTCCGAGATCACCAAGTACATTCAGTCCTTGCGCTCACCGCGCGGCGTCACTGGCCTAGATGCAGCCAAGGTCGCCGAGGGCAAAGCGATTTATCAGGATTCCAACTGTGCGGGTTGCCACGGTGGCGCCAAGTGGACGATTTCAAAGCTGTTCTATTCGCCGTCGGTGGATGGCAACAAAGCGTTGCTGACCAAGAAGTGGGCCGCGCCGCAGTATTTCCCGGTGTCCTTACTGCCAGCAGCCACCGAGGCTAATCGTTTCATGCGCTTTAGTAGCGGCAATCCTGCGGGGCTCGACCAAATTCAGTGCATTCTGCGACCGGTCGGCACCTTCAAGACGTGCGAACCAGGCGTTGGCATTGCAGAATTGCGGACCGACATGAAGGCCGTGGGTCAAGGCGCTGAAATTGATGGCAATGGCTACAATCCGCCGAGCTTGCTCAACTTGGCCGCTGGCGGGCCGTACTATCACGCCGGCAATGCCATGACGTTGGAGTCGCTGCTCTCGAATACATTTGTCAAGCATCACACGGCGTTGGCGGCTAACTTGTTGCAGGAAACGGATCCGGCCAAAAAGCAAGCGACGGTCGACAAGTTGGTTGCTTACTTGTTGTCAATCGACGAGACGACCGCAGTCATCGCTGCACCGGCGACGGCAGGTGGCACCGGCGGCGATTTCTGCACCTACTAGACAGTTGCAGCACGCCGCGCGCGGGGCACCCGCGATAGCTGAGCTTTTCAGCCTGCTGCAAGGCGACCGGGGCAACGGACGCCCGCGCGGCTACGCAGCACACGTGGGGCGGCGCGCCCTGAGTTTCTAGTTAGGATCTGTCCTTAAATAACTCGATCGACTTGCGCAATCGACTTGCGTACCACTGGAGCGGCGAGTCAGCCTTTCAGGGCGCGAGCTTAGCGACCCACAAAGCAAGCAAAGGGAACCAGTCACAGAATGACTTATTCTGGGACAATTCCTTAGGGCGTGCTGGGCTGTGCTCGGGCGGCACCCACTATTGAACAAGTCTGGCCTGGCGTCCCAATCCAAAAGCTTGAAGATCAGCTTGACGCTTGCGCCGGCAAAACCCATGCTTGCGCGCGTTGGCCGTGCAGGCCATTGGGTACAACGATGACCGCTCTCCACTCCAAGGCAACAGCAGTTGTGGCCGCGTTATGCCTGTTGGCGACGGCTTGCGCGACCGATGGCGCCCCAGCGACCTCCACGCCCGATGCAACAACGACAACTGGCGCTACGTATTACAAAACAGCGCTGCCCGTTTTTGCGGCGCGCTGCAACCAATGCCACACGAAAGGCGGGCCGGCACCCTTTGCGCTGGACGACTACCCGACGGCCAAATCCTTTGCCGTCGCCAGTCTGGCGGCGGTGGAGGCCAAGCGCATGCCGCCGTGGATGCCGTCTAGCGCTTGCCGGCATTATGCCGACGAGCGTTCGATCGCTGCCGAGGAAGTCAAAGCGCTCAAGGACTGGGTGGCCGCCAAATCCCCTGCGGGTGATCCTTTGGATTTCAAAGCGCCAGCGAACTCGCAGCCCAAAGCTCAGGGGGTCCCAAACCGCAATCCAGAATGGAAGCTGCAGTCGCCTGAACCCTACACCGCCGACGCCAAATTGAACGATGACTACCGGTGCTTTGTTGTTGGTCCTGAAATTAAACAAGAAACATGGATTCAAGCATCGCGGGTGACTCCTGGCGATACGGCTTCGGTGCACCACGTCATTCTCTACCTCATTGGGCCAAGTGCTGCGGGTCACATCCCGAAAACCGACGCCGCTACGCCCGGTGTCGGTTGGACGTGTTTTGGCGGGCCCGGCCTTAATCCGGCGCAAAACGTCGGAGGTTGGGTGCCCGGGACAATCCCCCAAAACAACGGGGATTTTGCCGGAATACGCGTCGCGCCTGGGTCGCGACTGGTGCTGCAGGTGCACTACAATACGCTGGGGCACAAACCGGTTGCCGACCAAACGCTGGTAGAAGTGTGGCTGCATCCCACGGCCCCGGCCAATTTGCTGTCGATTCGGCCATTGGTCGATTTTGGCATTCAAATTGCGGCTGGTGATGCCAACAGCGTGCACAGTAAAGAACTTGAAAACAATAGCACTAAGCCGTGGACTATCGTGGGGGTGATGGCCCATATGCATCAACTGGGCAAGCAAATTAGCGTCGTCAAAAAGGCGGCACCGAAAGACGTTTGCCTAGTTGATATTGAGCGCTGGGACTTCAACTGGCAGCAGGGCTATCGCTTCCTGCCCGGTGAGCAAGTCACCGTCAAGCCTGGTGAAAAGCTTGTTCTTCAATGTGCCTACGACAATTCTGCGGCCCATCAGCCCACCGTCAACGGCGTCCAGTCGCCGCCTAAAGCGGTGGCGTGGGGCGAGGGCACCGGCGACGAAATGTGCCTTGCCTACGTGACGCTGATGGAACCGTACACCGAACTGCCCATTTCAGCGGGGACGGACGCCATCTGCAACGGAGTCCAGTCTTGCTACGACAGTTGCCGCACCGGCGGGACGTCCCAAGTGCTGTGTGGCCTGCAATGCGCTGCCAAGACTGGCGGAAAGTGCGTCGGCTGCCTGATGCCGGGCATTATTACTTGCGCCGCTCAAAATGGCTGCTCCTCGCAGTCGCAAGCGCTCATCGACTGCTTTTCCGCATGTGAAAAAGATCCAGTCGGCTTTCAAAATTGCGCGGTGAGCAAGTGCATGGCCGGCGTTTTGCAGTTCGATAGTTGCGCTTCACCGTTGCTCACAACTACTGGGATTTGTTATGGAGAAGGCGCTAGTTGTGGCGTAGCCTTTTAGATTTTCGCCCTGCTAGGACTGGATTCGCCCTGCTAGGACTGGATTCGCCCTGCTAGGACTGGATTCGCCCTGCTAGGACTGGATTCAGATTGCGCGCGTGCAGGCTCTTAGAGAGCCGATCAAATAAGATTTGCTCGGCGTCTCAGTGCTTGCTTTGTGGGTCGCGAGCCTGCGGCACTTATTCAGTGGCCTGCGGGTTGGCGTCAGGCCGCTCCGTTTTGTTTGGGAATTCTTTGAGGTTCGGCGTTAATTGGTCG
>SHZD01000133.1 GCA_009692465.1 Myxococcales bacterium | reverse complement strand
GTTCTGCAACTGTGCTTCTGGTTTTTCTTTCTGGTAATTATGCTACGTAAGTTGATTCGAGCATTAGGCGTAGGTCTTGCGCTGCTAGTGCCGTTTGCATTTTTTGTGATTGTTGTTTGCGCGGCCGTGCTCGCTGCATTCCCGTGGCTTGCATCGTTAGTGCCACTTATTCATCAAGCGGAACTAATCGCCCAAGTCGCCGTAATTCCGGCCAGGCAAGAGCAATCCCTGCCACTACGACTAGGGTTCCCACGCCACCGCTCACCACGCTTACGACCGGGCCAAA
Source organism: Myxococcales bacterium (assembly GCA_009692465.1). Taxonomy (GTDB): domain Bacteria; phylum Myxococcota_A; class UBA9042; order UBA9042; family UBA9042; genus SXRM01. The sequence goes on along the minus strand of SHZD01000133.1, from coordinate 16,062 downwards.
CCAGCTGGCAACCAGGCCAGACTCATAGGCGCCGAGTTCATTGCTGGCTTCAATGAACAGGCTGTTCACTGCACTGACGCGGCCGCGTAGTTCGTCGGGGGTTCGCACCTGAACTAACACGCTTCTTATCACTACTGAGATGTTGTCCAGGCCCCCGAGCAGGGCCAGCAAAACGAGGCTCAGCCAAAATGAAGTGGACACGCCAAAACCGATTGTGGCGAGGCCAAATCCCGCAACGCTCAGCAGCAGCGCCTGTCCGTTCCGATTTGAGGGGCGGCGATAGGCGAGCACGATTGCCATCAAGAATGCTCCTATGTAGGGCGCTGCTTTGAGTGCGCCAAGGCCGATGGGGCCTACCCCAAGGATCTCGGCATACAATGGCATCAAAGCGGTGGCACCGCCAAGCAGTACGGCAAACAAGTCGAGCGCGAGAGCTGCTAGCACCGTTTTCTCGCGCCAGAGATGACCCGCACCTTTGGTGATCCCCTTTATCGTGTAGCGTTCATTGCTGGTGCGTACGATCTTTCGTGGTCGCAAGCGGAGCGAGGTCGCAGCAGCTATTACGCAGAGCACTGCGCTCGTCGCATATGCGGGCCAAGCCTTGCCGGTGATTCCTATGAGTGCCCCGCCCAGTAACGGGCCACCGATTGCTGATAGTTGAAATACGCCACTGCTCCATGTGAGCGAGTTGTGCAGCTCTTGTTCTGTTACCAGCAAAGGCAACAGTGAATTGCGCGACGGCCCATGCATCGATCGCGTTACGCCGGTAAGAGCGACCAGCAGGTATAGGACCCACAGCGAAGCTTCAGCCTGCGAAGCCAATGCGAGTGCTGCGCAAAACACGGCAAATAAAGCCTGCGTAATTGCCAGCATGCGGCGTCGGTCGTAGAGATCTGCTGCGTGGCCAGCTGGTAATGCCAGTAGCAGCACCGGTGTTGCGCGCGCCAATCCCAGATAGCCCAGCTGCATCGCGTCGTGGGTGCGTGCGTAGACCTCCCACGCGAGTGCCAGACTCAGCATCTGCAATGCCGTGCTTGACGCAAGGGACCCCGCCGCAAACGCCCGGTAGTCGCGATTGCGCAGTGCTAGGAATGGGTCATGCGGCATGACTGTGGGTTTTGTCGATTCGAGTGGTGGTCACTGCGCCACGGTGGATGCAGCGTAGTTGGCCGGTATGCAATGGCAGTCGTGCCAGATGTGTTTCCCCTTCGCAAGTTGGTTTTGCTCCACCTCACAATCGAGTCACCGGCAGGACGCCGCCATGGAGCGCGTGTCTGCATCGCGGCATACTCTTCGGCCCAAAGGCAATCATGTCCGAGCTGAAGCAAACCTACGATCCCGCGACCATCGAGACTCGCTGGCAACAGTTCTGGCTGGATCAGAACGTTTTCCATACGCCAAATCCTGGCGATGCGGACTTCGACGCGAGGAAGCCCAAGTTTTACGCGCTGGACATGTTTCCGTATCCATCCGCGTCGGGTTTGCACGTGGGCCATCCGGAGGGCTACACGGCGACCGATATTGTTGCGCGCTACAAGCGGCAGAAGGGTCACAACGTACTGCATCCGATGGGCTGGGATGCGTTTGGTCTGCCAGCGGAGCAGCACGCGATTGCGACCAACACGCATCCAGCAAAAACCACGGCGCAGAGCATCGCAACGTTTCGTGAGCAGTTGCAGCGGCTCGGCTTTAGCTATGACTGGGAGCGCGAGATCAGCACCGCGGATCCGAGTTACTTTCGCTGGACGCAGTGGATCTGGAAGCAATTGCACGCACGCGGCCTTGCGTATGAGTCCAATGCGCCAGTGTGGTGGTGCGAGGTGCTGGGCACGGTGCTCGCAAATGATGAGGTCATCGACGGCAAGAGTGAGCGCGGCGATCATCCGTGTGAACGACGGCCCTTGCGGCAATGGGTGCTGAGGATCACCGAGTATGCGGAGCGCTTGCTCACCGAGCTCGAGCCACTTGACTGGAGCGACTCGCTGAAGGCAATGCAGCGCGAGTGGATCGGCAAGAGTGAAGGCGCAGAACTCGATTTTTCCGTGCACGGTCACGATGGAGTAAGCGTGCGCGTTTTTACGACGCGCCCCGACACGCTGTTTGGTGCATCGTTCCTCGTGCTGTCGCCGGAGCATGCGTTGGTCGCTGTGGTCACGAGTGCCGCGCAACGACAGGCGGTCGAGAGCTACCAGCAGGCGGCTGCCAGCAAGAGTGAACTCGAGCGCACCGAACTAGCGAAGGAGAAGTCTGGCGTTTGGACGGGTGCCTACGCGCACAACCCGCTGTATCCGGGCGACGACCCGCGCGGCCGCATTCCGATCTGGATTGCCGACTACGTGATCGTCACCTACGGCACCGGCGCGATTATGGCAGTGCCTGCGGGTGACGAACGCGACTTTGAGTTTGCGCGGAAGTTTGATCTGGCGGTCCCAGGCATCTTCGCGCCGAAGTCGAGTGATGCGGAGCGCGATGGCAAGATTGCGCGCGGCGAACTGTGCTGCATCGATGAGGTGCCATACGCGTTGCACTGTCGCACTGAAGATGGCAGCCTCGCACTGATGGGTTTGTCGCTCGCTGCCGGGAAGAGCGCGGCGATTGACTGGCTGGTTGCGCGCGGCTTTGGGCAGGCGAAGGTCACCTTTAAGCTGCGCGACTGGCTGTTCTCGCGGCAGCGGTATTGGGGCGAGCCGTTCCCGGTGTTGCATACCGAGGAGGGTGTCGAGTTGGTCGCGGATGATCAGCTGCCGGTTTTGTTGCCGCAGATGGAGGACTTCAAGCCGGGTGGCGTGCCGGAATCGCCGCTGGTCCGCGCGAAGAACTGGGTGGCGGTCAAGGATCGCAAGGGGCGCAATGCCAAACGCGAGATCAACACGATGCCCGGCGCTGCTGGGTCGAGTTGGTATTTCCTGCGCTTCTGCGATCCAACCAACGAGCGCGAGTTTTGTAGCCGCAGTGCGAGCGATTATTGGATGCCAGTAGATCTCTACGTCGGCGGCACCGAGCACGCTGTCGGCCACCTGCTCTACTCGCGCTTTTGGACCAAGGTGCTGCACGACGCTGGCTTTTTGCGGGTCAACGAGCCGATCCACAAGCTCTACAATCAGGGAATGATCCAGTCGTTTGCGTATCAGGATGCGCGCGGCGCGATTGTTCCGGCGAAGGACACGAAAGAAGTCGGCGACGATGTCGTCCACGCGATGGGCGGTGGAAAACTTGTTCGCATCATCACGAAGATGAGCAAGCGTTACGGCAATGTAATCAACCCGGATGACGTTGTGCGTGAATATGGCGCGGACACGCTGCGTCTCTACGAGATGTACATGGGCCCGCTCGCGGACTCCAAACCGTGGAACCCGAAGGACGTGCCCGGCGTGCACCGTTTCCTTGGTCGCGTTTGGCGGCTGTGCGTGCCGGATAATTTTTCCGCCGGCAACCTGCATGCACATTTGCGCAGCGATCGCACGGAAGATGCGGAGCTTGAAAAGCATCTGCACCGCTGCATCGCCAAGGTTGAGGGCGACATCGACCGCATGGCGTTCAATACGGCAATTGCAGCGATGATGATCTTCATCAACGAAGCGACGAAGCGAAACGACGCGCTGTCGCGCAGTCAGCTGCTGCGCTTCTGCCAGATACTGTCGCCATTCGCGCCGCACATTGGCGAAGAACTCTGGCAGCGTCTTGGTGGCAGCGGCCTGCTGGCCTATGCAACTTGGCCGACCTTCGATGCTGCGCTGCTGCACGACCTTGAGGTTGAGATCGCCGTGCAGGTGCTGGGTAAGTTGCGTGGTCACGCCAAAGTGGCGGCGGGTGCTGGCAACGATGTGCTGCTTGCCGCCGCGCGTCTCGCCGTAGCCGCGCAGCTCGAAGGCAAGACGGTTGTGAAGGAGATCGTGGTGCCGGGCAAGCTCGTCAACTTCGTGGTCAAGTGAGCGACAGCACCACCCCGTTTGTCGTTGACGTTTGGTCCGACTTTGCGTGCCCGTGGTGCTACATCGGCAAGCGCCGGCTTGGTGCCGCGCTGGCGGCCTTCGCGCATGCCAACGAGGTTCAAGTTGTCTGGCGCGCGTTTGAGTTGGACCCCAGTGCGCCAGCATTGCAGGCCAGACTGCCATACGCCGAGCGGCTCGCCGTGAAATACGGCATGTCGGTGGCAGACGCGCGGGTCCGCATCGACCAGGTAATCGCCGCCGCAGCCGAGGTCGGCATCGCGATGGATTTTGACCGAGTGCAGCCGGGCAACACTTTCGACGCGCATCGGTTGTTGCAGTTTGCGCGGGAGCACGGTCGCGCTGATGACGTTGGCGAACGCCTGCTCACGGCATATTTCTGCGACGGCCGCGCGCTGAGTGATCGCATTATGTTGGTTGCCGTTGCTAGGGCGGCGGGTCTGGTTGGCGATGCTGCGCGTGCGGCACTCGAGGGCGATTATGGTGCGGCGGCAGTTCGCAGCGAACAGAAGTTGGCGCGAGACCTAGGCATTCAGGGTGTGCCGTTCTTTCGCATCGACGCGCGCTACGGCGTATCCGGCGCGCAGCCGGTAGATCGACTGCTCGAGGTGCTCCAGCGAGCGTATCGTGAACGCGCTGCGGGCGGATAAGGCCATGCCAGCGGCGTGAGCCGGAAGTGCCAAGGTGTGGCACAATGTGCGCCACACGTTGCCCATGATTGCGTTCCCTTTGTTGTTGCGATGGTCCTCCTTGCCGCTGCTGTTTTGAACCTTGGCTGTGGCGCAGGATTGGCGCGTCGTTGACAAGCCGACGCCGATGGTGGCGATGACCTATGACGCAGTGCGAATGCGTGTGCAGGTGTTGGATCAACGTGCCGAACTCTACGAAGCCGCGGGAAAGCACTGGTTGCTGCGGCCGACTAGCAGTGGTCTGCCGACCGTCGGCGAGATGACGATCTGCCATGACCCCATTCGGCATCGCACCGTTGCGCTGGTGGTCCAGAATCGACTCCAACCGCTGTCCACCTATGAATGGGATGGGGCTGGCTTTACGTTGCGTACGCCGGTGCACACGCCAACTCTGTCGGCCGTCGCGCTGACGTTTGATGCGGCGCGCAACGTGGTGCTCGCACTCGGTCGCAATGAGGTGCGGCAGGGCATGGATACATTTGCGTGGGACGGCACGGACTGGCAGTTATTGAGCCAGACTGGTCCGCCGGTGCCCGGCAGCTTGCAGATGACTTTCGATCGCGCGCGCGGTGTTGCGGTGGCGATGTTGTCGGTATTTAGCAGCGGCAGCGCGTTTCAGCACTGGGAGTGGAATGGCAATGCGTGGCTGTTGCGGCAGATTCCGCTGCCTGGCTTGCGTGAATTTTTTGCCTTTGGCTACGACGCATTCCGTCAACGAACGTTGCTGGCCTCGGGCATTAGTAGCAAGGGACTGCTGCTCGACGCGTGGGAGTTTGATGGCGCGGTGTGGCGGCTCGCCGCTGCGAGTGCGCTGCAGCAGCTGTTCATTGGCTGCACCTACGTGGATCATTTGCAAAGGCTGCACGCGCGTGCCGCCAACGGTGACCTATATGAGTGGACAGGCGGCACGTGGATCCCCGTGATTCAGCGTGAACGGCCGCCGATCAGCCAGGCGGCATACGACGCGCGGCGCGGCAGCATGATCTGCTTTGGCGGGACGATTGTGCTCGGTCCCTCGACGACTTTTTTCGGCGACTCGTGGGAGCATCGAGGTGTTGGCTGGGAGCGCTTTGCGCCGGCGCATTCGCCCGCGCCCCGCACCGGCCACTCGCTGTGGAGCGATGGTGTTGATGTGTGGCTGTATGGCGGCATGTTTCCGAGCACGCGGCAATCCAACGAGGCCTGGCGTTTTGATGGCCGCGACTGGAACTTTGTGCCGATAGCGACGCCGCCACCGGGCCGCATCAATGCGGGTGTTGCATACGACGCGCAGCACAGCCGTTCGGTGTTGTTTGGCGGTGAGAACAATACGGGCTTGCTCTCTGACACGTGGCTGTTTGATGGTGTCCAATGGACGCAGGCGCAGCCAGGTCTGCAGCCACCGGCGCGCAGCAAGCCGGCAATGGCCTACGACCGTGCGCGCGGCTGCGTCGTCATGTGCCATGGGCTTGCCGTGGGCTTTGGCCAGAACGCGGATGCGTGGCAGTGGAACGGCCAGCAATGGAGTGCGATCGCTGCCGTGGCCGCGACTTCGCCGTTTGGCCGCGCGACCATGGCGTTTGACGAGACCACTTCGCGGCTCATGTTGTTTACCGCGGAAGTTGGGCAGATCGGTGTGTGGAGTTTTGATGGCACGGTCTGGACACGTGGCGCTGGGCCGGCTGGCTATTCGCCGTTCACCGATCTGCAGGCAGCGACCGACGGGAACGGCGCGGTGATGCTCGACAGCGGGATCACCTGGCGGCGATCCGCCAACCTTGCGCGCGCCGAATCCTTTGGCGGTGGCTGTGCAGGAGCTGCGCAAATAGCGGCTAGCACCGTGCCGGCCTTTCTTGCGCCCGCGTTCGCCATCGAGGCGAGTGGCCTTGGCGCCAATGCGCCAGCATTGCTGCTGGTCGGCACGTTGCCAGCAAACGTTGCCATCGGCGGTTGCACGTTGCTGATCGGCAATCCGCAGTGCTCACTTCTTGCCACCGATGGCGCTGGCAACTTGGTGCAGCGGATGAGCATCCCGATGGAGCCGGCGTTGCGCGGTGTGACCTTGCTGGCTCAGGTTGGGCACCTGGCCGCAACTGCCTCAGGGATCGCGTTGTCTGCAGGGCTCCGCTTGCGCATTGGCGATTGAGCGGCCGAGCAGTGCCAGTTGCATAGCAGCAATCGACGGCATCGGCCCATCCTGCAAGCGATCAAGCTGCATGGGGGGCATGCACGATACGCGCGCATACGTATGCACACGCAGCTGCGATTTATGGACCAGCAACGTCATCGGCGCGGGTTCTCGGCAGTCGAGTTGTTAGTTGCCGCCGCCGTGCTCGTCCTGCTGCTTGGTGCCGCCGTGCCGATGATGCGCCGCTACATGCGCGATGGTCGTGAGGAAAAAGCCATGGCGGATGCGCGCATGATCGCGATGTCGTTACAGGCATTTCATGACGGCCTAGGAATCTGGCCCACCCGTAGCAGCGCAGGCGTGGACGGCGTGCTCTGGGTGCTCGGCAGTGGCGCAGAGTTGCCGGTTGTGAGTCCGTTCCTTGGCGCCAATCCGATTGGGGCCTGGCTCACGGATGGCGAGCACGGCGACCTGCTCCAAAATCATCTGGGTCGCAATGCGCCTGGCGGCCACGCCGAAGGGCACTATCCGATTCAGGGCGAAAGACGTTGGCGCGGGCCGTATGGCGCTATGTCGTTGCCGCTTGATCCGTGGGACCGTCCGTATGTAGTCGTGGTGCGAAGTGGCATGACGATTCACGCGAGTCGTTTTCAGCGGATGTTTGTTTTGTCGGCCGGTGCCGATGGCGTGCTCGATACCTGCGCCGACCTGACTGCGACGACTGATATCGACGAGTGTGATATCGGCGTGGTAGTCAGCAACCGACGATAACGGCGGGCAATAATCAGGGGAGCCTTGCGAAAGTGAGGGCTTTTGTCGGCCGCGCGCGCCGCTATCGTAAGCGGGGTGGAAACGCTTTTAACGTCCCGTATCTCGTGCGTTGGTTTCTTGGCCGCAGGGTTTTTGCTCGGGAGTGGCGTGGTTGCACAACAAGCGGCATCGCAGGATTGGTGGGCGTATCGGCCATTGCAGCGTCCAGCTCCGCCAGAGGTCCAAAATTCGCAATGGGTGAGCAATGACATCGATCGATTTGTCCTCGCTCGCCTCTTAGCGCGTGGTTTGCAGCCAGCGGCACAGGCCAGCAAGGAAGTATTGATCCGGCGGCTTACCTATGACTTGCTTGGACTGCCGCCGACTCCCGCCGAGGTCGCGGTGTTTGTCGCCGACGCATCGCCGGATGCCTACGACAAACTTGTCGATCGATTGCTGCAGTCGCCGCAATATGGCGTGCAGTGGGGTCGACACTGGCTCGATCTCGTGCGCTTTGCTGAAACCGATAGCTTTGAGCGCGACACAAAGAAGCCCGACGCGTGGCGCTACCGCGATTGGGTTGTCGATGCGTTCAACAAGGACATGCCGTACGGCCAGTTCCTGACTTGGCAACTGGCTGGCGATGAGTTGCCGGAGCCGACCGTCAGTTCGATGGCGGCAACCGGTTATTACCGGCTAGGAATATGGGACGACGAGCCGACCAATCGGTTGCAGGCGGTCTATGACGATTTCGACGGCATTGTCGATACGACTGCGCGGACCATGCTTGGGATTTCGATGGGCTGTGCGCGCTGCCACGACCACAAGAAGGATCCGATCAAGGCGACGGACTACTACTCGTTCCTTGCGTTCTTCGAAAATCTGAAGCCATACAATAGTGGCGTCGACGGGATCAGTGCCACGATTCCTGCCGATGGTGCGATGCGGGATCACGAAACCGCGCTGGCACGCTTTGCGAGCGAGCGGTTGGCGATCGTTCTGCGGGCGCGGACTTTTGCAGAAACAGCGTATGCGGGGCTTTCGCCGGCGATGCGGGTCGAGATGCTCGATGCTGCGGATCGCGCCTGTATCGCCAGCTACTCGTGCGAGCGCACGGATCCAAAGTTGTTGCTCGAGGATCGAGGCGGGCCGAATGGCGTGGTAAAGGGGCAAGCGGTTCCGGTTGAAAGTGAGACCGGCACCGCGCTGCGCTTTGACGGCGACGATCGCATTGATTTGCCACTTCTGGTGCGCGACTCGTTCACGATTTCGTTTCGTGTACGCAGCACGCAAACTGGGCATGGCCGCGACAACGAGAAGGGTTGGTTTAGCGGCGATGGCCTCGTCGATGGCGAGGTGCCTGGCATCGTGCGTGACTTTGGCATCTCGTGGCAAGGGGATGGCCGCATCCTCGCGGGCACTGGTTCACCCGAGACATTTCTTGCTTCGTCGAGTGGCAATAACGACGGCAGGTGGCACCACGTTGCGTTTACGCGCGATCGCACAACGGGCCGGATCGCCCTGTATGTGGATGGCATTCTGGCCGAAGCAGGTGAAGGCAATAAAGACGCGCTCGACGCGCCACCCAAGTTGACGGTTGGCGGGTTGCAGCCCGGCGGGCATGGCTTCCGCGGCGATCTTGATGAGTTGCGGTTCTATTCGCGCGTGCTTGATGCCGAGGAAGTAGGGGCTGAAGCGCTGCAGTTGCGGGCTGGCATTGTGGCGGCAATGGCAATGCGAAAGGAAGCGCCCACGGGCGAGAGTGATCTGCGTGCGCTCGCTTTGCTGCGTCGGCCGCAGGTTGAAAAGGTGCAGGTCCTCTGCGCCCGCGAACGCAGTGAAAAACCAGAGCCAAGCTTCGTCCGCATTCGCGGCAACGCCATGGTGAGGGGGGTGGAAGTAAAGCCCGCACTTCCGGAGGTGCTCAGCAGCAAGACCCCGACGATTGTGCCCCCGGCGGACGGCCGCACATCGGGCCGCCGCACGGCACTCGCGCAATGGATCACGCAGCCCGACAACCCGTTGACCTGGCGCGTGGTCGCCAATCGGCTCTGGCAGTTTCACTTCGGCCGCGGGCTGTGCCGTACGCCGAACGACTTTGGCCACCTCGGCGAACTGCCGACGCATCCGGAGTTGCTCGATTGGCTAGCCACAGAAGTGGTGGCGCGTGGCCAAAGCTTGAAGGCGATGCACCGCCTGATGGTGACCTCGTCGACATATCGCATGCAATGTGTCGTAGACCAGCTTTCGTTTGCTGCGGACCCGACCAATGACCTGTTCTGGCGATTTGATCGCCGCAGGCTCGGTGCCGAGGAGATTCGTGACTCAATGCTCGCTGCCGCTGGCGCCCTCAACCTGCAACTCGGTGGCCCTTCGATTTACCCGCCGATGCCTGCCGCGGTGCTGGCGACTTCGTCACGGCCCGAGGAGGCGTGGGGTAAATCCCCGCCCGATCAGGCGGCGCGCCGTAGTATTTTCATTCACCAAAAACGCTCGCTGCTCGATCCGCTATTGGCGGCGTTCGACATGGCGGACATGGATACCAGTTGTCCGGTGCGCTTTGCCACTGTGCAACCCACGCAGGCGCTGATCATGCTCAATGGAGAGTTTGCGCAATCCATGGCGCGAACTTTCGCTGCGCGGCTGCAGGAGGGGGGTGGCGATCTGCGTGCGCAGATCGAGCGTGGTATCGCGATAACCACTTGCCGGACTGCGCAACCGCAGGATGTCGACCGCCTAATCAAGCTCGCCACGGACTTGCGGCGCGATTTTCAGCGCACCGAGGCTGATGTGCTCATTCGCTGTTGCCTTGTTCTGCTAAACGCCAACGATTTCGTGTATCTGGATTGAGGTCGCCCATGTCGAACCTGCCGCAAAACACTTTCTGTGGTCGCACGCGCCGTGAGTTCTTGCAACAGCTCGGCTGCGGCTTTGGCTCACTGCCATTGCTCGACCTGCTCGCAAAAGAATCGCCGAACAAGCTGCTGCACGCTTTTCGCAACGACCCGATGGCGCCAAAGCAGCCGCATTTTGCGCCCAAGGCCAAGGCGGTGATCTTCTTGTTCATGTATGGCGGGCCGAGCCATGTCGATACTTTCGACTACAAGCCAAAGCTTTATCCGCTTGATGGCAAGTCCATCGACATCGACACGAAAGGGCGTGGCGGCACCAAAAAGCAGGGCCGCGTGGTGGGGCCGAAGTGGGCTTTCAAGCAGTATGGCCAGTCCGGCAAGTGGGTAAGTGATCTCTTCCCGCACCTTGGACGCTGCGTCGATGACATGGCGTTCGTGCACAGCATGTATGCCGATTCGCCGCTGCACGGTTCGGCGATGCTGATGATGAATAGTGGCCGCATCCTCAGCGGATCCCCGTGCCTCGGCTCTTGGGCGACTTATGGGCTGGGCACGAGTAATCAAAACCTGCCAGGCTTCGTCGTCATGCTCGACAAAACTGGCGGCCCGATCAGCGGCGCCAAGAACTGGAGCAGCGGCTTTATGCCGGCGGTCTATCAGGGCACCGTGCTGCGAGCAAAAGGCGAGGCGATCCTCGACCTCAATCTGCCGCCAGGAATGAGTCGGGAGGAGCAGCGGCGGATGCTTGATACTCTGCTACAGCAAAATGAGTCCCATTTGCAGGCGCGCGCGGACGACACCGATTTGCAGGCCCGTATTCAAAGTTATGAGTTGGCGTTTCGTATGCAGGCGCATGCACCCGAGGCGATCGACATTGTCAATGAGAGCGAGGCGACCAGGACGCTGTATGGGTTGGATAGCCCGCGCACCGAAGATTTTGGCCGCAAGTGCCTGCTGGCGCGCCGTCTGGTCGAGCGGGGCGTGCGATTCGTGCAGATCTACTCGGGTGGTAACCACAACGACAACAACTGGGATGCCCACGGGGACCTCGTTTACAACCACACGCATCACGCAGGTGCAACCGATCAACCGATTGCAGCGCTGCTCACGGACCTAAAGCAGCGGGGGCTGCTCGAGTCGACGATTGTTGTATGGGGCGGTGAGTTTGGCCGTCAGCCGACAGCGGAATATGCCGAGGGCACTGGTCGCGACCATAACTCCGCGGGTTTCACAATGTGGCTCGCGGGCGGCGGTATTCCGGGCGGCGTGTCGGTTGGCACGACCGATGAGCTCGGCAACCAGGCGGTGTTGGACCCATATCACGTAAAAAACCTGCACGCGACGATCCTGCGGCAGCTCGGGTTTGATGCCAATCAATTGGCATATCGGTATGCCGGGCTGGACCAGAAGTTGGTTGGCGTAACCGGGGCCGAGCCGATTCGCGCGCTGGTCTGAGTATTGTGCGGGAACTTTTTTGCCAACGCTCAGGATAGGTGACTTAGCCGGGAGAGTAGCGAGTGTATTGACAGGGTAATAATCAGGCCGAGAGCGGGTATTTATCGGGTGCATAAATCCGGCGGCGGAGCTACTCAAAGTTGCCACCTCTTTTGTTGCCTGCTATCAGGGCTGCGCCGAAGAGGCATTATTATAGAGCTAGCCGCATGAGGCTGATTTTGCATGACATGGAGCAAGGCGTCCATGTCGAAGCCCGTTGGTAAAAAGTGAAATAACCAGCAGAGATCAGGAAAGGTTTGTGTCTCGAATAACAGACAAGAAATTGACTGTGACCTAGAGCGCGGTCAGATTGCGATTTGATCAGCAATAATTCAGAAAAAAAGCCAATATCTCGATCAACGAGAGCCGAGGGATTCACCAGAGACGTTGGCTTTTATTGTCAGCTCCCAGGTTTTTTGGTCGCTGCAGTGAATATCGATCTTTTGCAGCATCATGCCTGGGTAAAGAGATTGTGCCGGTATAACGACTTCGATTTTGCCTTCGCCATTTGCAGGGATCCTTCGATCGAATGTGATCTTGATGTCGTTGTCGAAAGCCCTTGCCCGGACTATCAGTAAAGAATCATTTCCGTCATTGTGAATGATAAAAGTCCGCCTCAGATCTTGGCCGGAAACGACTTTGCCAAAATCAAGCACCTTATCTTTTAATCTGAAACGCGAATAATTCGTAATGTCTGAGAGTGGATCACTGTCGTCTTTGACTGTGTTGCGGGGGCGGACATACGTCGCATCTTCCGTGCGCAAAGAGTTCGCAATGCGCGAACGAGAGACTTCCACCGCGTCGGCTCGGATCTGATCCTTGGCCATTAAGGAGTTTTCTCTTTCAACGTGCGCTAATTCGGCACCTGAAAACGCAGGCGGAACAGGTTGAAAACTTAATATTGCGTTATCAACGCAGCTTGCACTCCAGTAAATTACGCAAAGAACTGCGCCAAGAACCATGCCGAAAGCATATATCGCCCGACTGAGTAAGTTTGTCTTTGGGTGTCGCGAGGCCATGGGCGTAGAATCATACCGCAGGAGCGGCTAGGTAGCGCAGTGCGCTCCTCAATCGCGGCGGTGATTCATTTAGGAAAAGCGTCGAAACATAAATCACAATGTTGGCATGACCAGCCCAGCATCCTTCACAGGTCTTCAGTCTCTCTGCTATTGCGGTTTCAGTCGCCGAGTACCTAGGCCGAGTTGCCTATGAGCAATGGATTGTATAGGAACCTGACAGGCAAACACTCAGGCCCATATTGAGAACGATTGTCGGCGACATGATCAGCAAGTCGTGACTTGGCCCGCAAAATTACGCATCTGACCAGCATAACTGTCGGATAATGGTTGGATTTTGCGGGCGGCAAACTTTTCTTTGCATCAGCATGAGTTGTGCCGGGGCCCATCGGAAAGTGCGTTGTGCCTCATCCTGGCCTTTTTTCTTAGTTGCAAAGCGCAGCTTTAGGCGCGGTCAATTGTCAGAGGGGCGATCGCGCTGTGCAGGAGATTGTTCGACCGGTATTTCTCGCATGTCTAGCGCGATCAGGGCTGCCAAATAGGTGGCGCATTCCTCGGGTAATGTGGCGACCATTTCGCGCGCCGTCTCTACAAATGCGGGAAAGCTGACGATTTGGCCTTTTGACCGGTTAAGCAGTCGGTTGCCGAAGATTGCTGCCGGGCCGACGCAGAGGCCGCGCAAGGCGTCAGTGACAGTTTGGCCGTTGTCATGCGGAGTCATCGATGTGTCGTTGCCATTGGAACTTTGTGATGATTCAGAGGGGTAACCGGCGAGCAAAATAAATTTTTTGAAGACCGAGAATGCCAGGGTCTTGTTCATGACTAAGTTTGCAAGCTGCAACTTGCCCTGCCAGGCCCAGGCGGCCGTGTGGGCCATGCTTCCGACGGGCGCAAAGCCCTGGCAATGGCAGCAGAGATTCATGTGGCTAGCAATGTCTAGCGCACCCCAAAGCCATCCCAGAGAAACCTCCTGCGTTAACTGTGACTTTTTCGTGGTGTCGTGCCAACGAGGCGCGCTCAATGGCTAAGCCTTGTATTCGAGCGCCGGCGCGGCAACGATCATGTCGAGAAGGTAATTGCTAGCCGGTTTCGGAGGCGGCTTCGCGAGGCCTGCTCGCTTCCACCACGAAAGAGCAGCGAGACAATGGCAAAGTCGCCCTAGTCATGGACGCAACCAAATGTGCTGCTCTTTTCGTTTCCCGCCGCATAGGCACTTAGGGATTAGCTTCCGCGCACTGCTGACAAAACCCACATGAAGGTGAGATTCCAGAAGCAAGCAAGCTTTTTTGCAAGACTTATATCAATGGCAGCACGAGCTAAAAAACCGCGATAAATGTTGCCATTATTTGAAGGCTGCATAAAAAAGAAGCATGTCAAAACTGTCATTCAAAAGATCTCTGTATTTTTTCTCACTATTGGCTTTTGTAGCCCTCGGTGGAGCATGCAAAACTACTGATTTGAGGCAGACTGGAATCAAGCCTGCAGATGCCAAGGCGGAATTGCAGGCTGGCAATCAGCGATACCTCAAGGGGGGAGTTCAGTCGCATTCTTGGCAGTCAGAGAGGATTAATTACACTGGGGAGTTTGGCCAGTCGCCGTCAGTCGGGGTCCTTACGTGCGCAGACTCGCGCACCCCGCCGGAGCTGATTTTTGACCAAGGCATCGGCGACCTATTCGTAGTTCGTGTAGCGGGAAATTATGAAGAAGTGGACGCTACTGCCACGTTTGAATACGGATACATGGCACTTAAGATGCACACGATTATGGTGCTTGGCCACACGAAGTGTGGCGCGGTCAATGCGACTTTCGAAGGGAAGCCGTTGCCAGGGAACATGCAAGTAATTGCCAGTGCAATCGCTCCGGCGCTTGCTGGCCTGAGGACGCCAGACGTCGGTGCCAACGGAAAGCCAGACCTCACGCCCGCATCCGAGGCGAACGTGCGTTGGCAGGCAAAGCGCATCCTTCTACGTAGTGAAATCCTGCGGAAGGCCAAAGAAGAGGGGGCTTTAACGATTTTCTGTGCGATTTATGACGTTGACACCGGGGTTGTTCGCTTCATTCAAGAGAATACGCCTTGGAAACCACATGATCCGCTTCATTGAATGATCCGGTTTGCCGGACGCCAACTGCCAAGTTTGGAACGTAGTAGTCATGAGCCACTGGTAAGCCACCGAGCTAGCAGGCAAGGTGGGGTTATTCGCACGTTAGCTTGATTTTTAGGCTCTCGGCCTTTGGCGGTTTTGCACACCATGTCCCCAAGGCTCCGTTGTCATGTGTGGTTTCACAATTTATTAGGATGGTTAGAGGGTTGCCAAGCATCGGTTTTTAGTCGATCCAAGTTTGCTAGATTAGGTAACGGGTGGTGACGTGAGCCGCTCAATTTCTAGGAAAAGTCTTGGCTATTTTAGCGGGTAGTTTTGGAAGTTTGTCAGCAAAGATTCGGTATTATGGGACCTATAGATAGTTAAGAAAAAAAATAACTTTCAAATTGGCTTGAATCCAAATTAGTCACGGGAAAACATTTAGGAGCTTCAGCCTTTTCGCCGACATTGCTACAACTACGAATTGAAAGAACAACATAGGAGCTAGGAAAAAAGTTCAAAATTAACTTTTTGAGCTATGCTCACCTGAGTTCTTTTTTGCCCTTATTTTCTTTATCATCATATGTATAGATTTAAAATACTAGTTGTTGGTTTTTGCCTTGCTAGTTTGACTACTGCTCTAAAGTCGCAGTTCCAGGCAACAGGCCAATTGATCAGCGGGAGAATCGACTCCATTACTCTGGCAAATCCAGCTGATACTTATTCAGCTGGGACAATGGTTGTTGCTGGTCTTACGATCATCATTCCTGCGAACCTAGTCATCGATCTGCCAGCAAATCGGCTTACCCTGACGAACCTTTTTAATGATGCGCCGCCAAATGCCCGTCTTGCCAACGTGACAGGGCTGGCGTTCGCTGACGGTCCTGCGGGCAATGGTGGTGCGTTTGCCGTGATACTTGCTAACCGACAGGTTGCGAGTGGCAACCTCATCGCTGGCGATGTGTTTATTGATAAGGGGCTTGAACTGGTAAGCGGCACTATTTCCTACATCAACTACGCTGAAGGCTACTTTCGTGTCAACGGAACGCCTGCTCTCGTTGTCGGCGGCGGCGGCGGCGGCGGCGGCGGCGGCGGCGGCGGCGGCGGCGGCGGCGGCGGCGGC
>SHZD01000132.1 GCA_009692465.1 Myxococcales bacterium | reverse complement strand
GTGCCAATCCTAGCAGTGAGTGCCAATCCTAGCAGTGAGTGCCAATCCTAGCAGTGAGTGCCAATCCTAGCAGTGAGCAAAAGCGTCGTCCGCTGGTCAAGTTACGGTCAAGTGTGATCGAAGCTGACCCACTTTACTGCGCACTATACATCATTTATGTTTTTGCAGGAAACCGCCGCGTGGCTCGGAGCAAGGGCAGCTGGACCTTGAACATGCGGCTAGGCGAAAACAACCGCGCGTCGTGCGTTCAAGCCGCAAGACCGGAACGACGCGGCGACCACTTGCCAAACGCAGCTGGCGGGCACTCGTGCCCTCGCCTTCGCCGTGTTATGCTCGCCAGCCCGCAAGCGCGCTGTGTTGGGTGTCGGTAACCATGAACTACTATAAGCACTATCGGCAATCTATGGCTTCTATGGCGCATCGCGCTGGGATTGAGGTGATGGCGCTTCGCGCCGTGGTCTTGGTCGCAGCTTGCCTGCTACTGGCCTGTAATCAAGGCACAACGATCGGCAGCAACCAGTCGGTTGGCGAGGCCAAACAGCAGGCCGACCGCACTGTCAGCGGCAATGAACTCAAGCAAAAAGGCGGGCTATGCGACATCAACAGGCGGGTGACCAATCCGGACCCGACCAGCGCTGAAGGCGTGATCTGGCGCTTGTACCAAGTAGCTCAAAAACCCGACACCGAAGAGTCATTCAAGGAGTTTGCGGCGCTTTTTCCTGCGACCAAGAATGTCCGCGAAATCAAGGAAAACTATTGGGGCCGAATGCGCAGCAATGTCCATAAATTTGTTGCCGAAGCCGGCAAACCCGATTACACCATCTGCCGAACCGCCTACCGCGACGACGGCAAGATGTACTACATCATCACCAAAGACCCGCGCCAGAGCCCGCCCCCGATCACGGTGGGTTTGGTGGATGGCGTCAACAAGATCGTGTTTTTGACACCGTTCTAAAGGCTTGCGAGGCTAGCAACGGCTGCCCGCCGGCAACCCATTGCGATATTGCTAAGGCATTGGGTGTTCAATTCAGCCTGCCGCAACCGCGGGTGAGCCTTTAGGCCAGTGGGCAACCGTACTGAGGAGATTCAAGCATATGCTCAGGGCAATTCGGAACGGTAGCGGCGGCAACTTTACTCTGGTCGGGTACAGACTTGTGGCCGCGATAAGCATGACGCTGGGTTGCCAGTCGCAGCCAGAGCTGCCTGCGGAGGTCGGAGCTGACCTTCAGAGTGGCCAAATTGGTGCTAAGATCACAGCCTTGGCGACCTGCGGTGGTCAGGCCACCGATCCATTCACCCAGATCAAGACGCTAGAACTCAAGGTGCGCGACAGTTCATTGACGACGCCCAAAAGCGTATTGAAATCGGCGGCAACTGCTGTGCTGGCTGGCGGCAAGACTGCGGTCGCTTTTTCGCAAATCCCCGCCGGAAGTCCGCGCGAAGTGACGATTTTGGGTTTTGGCGCTAGCAGTTCGGCAAGTTGGTACGGTCGGCGAACCGGCGTTAATATTAAGAAAAACGAAACGACCACCCTCGAAATGGCGCTGATGGCCGTCGAAGGTTTCACTTGTGTTGGCGCCAAGTCGATGCCCAATGTGCTGTTTCCCGCGACCACGGTGATCGACAACGGCCGGGTTTTGATAACAGGTGGGTTTACCAACGCTTCGCCCGACGGCGCCATTGTCAAGCTGGAGAGCGCCACCGACCGCGCATATATCTTCGACCCCAACAACGGCAAGTTTGTGGCGACGGACGGCCTGCTCAAAGAGGGTCGCGCCGGCCATGCCATGATTTATTTGGCCAAGCCCAATCAGGTCCTGATCGTGGGCGGCGTTAAGAAAATGACCATCGCTGCCGATGGCGCGTCGCCCCCCATCTGGTCACCAAGCGATTCCGCCAATTTAACCTATGAAATCTTCGATATTGGCACGGGCAAGTTCCTTGCTGGGCCAGACAGCGGCGCCAATTGCAAAAAGCGCGTGTTCCCCAACCTATTGGCCCTGACTGACGACTACGTCATCGCCTTGGGCGGTGCACCGTGGCCCAGTAGCGACACCGATTACTACGGCAAAAGCGACCTTTTCGAAGCCAAGCACGGCACCAACGAGCCCACTGGGCGCTTTAAGGACATCGGCAACGGTCTACAACTGAACGCGGTCCGCGGTGGCGCCGCAGTCGCCAGTGTCGGCCCGACGGTCAACGGCACCAATCGCTATTTGGTGTGGGGCGGCAACACCTTTGCCGGCGCGCCGGATTGCTCCAACCCCTTGCCGACCAACCTCAGGCACGTCGAGCGGTTCAAAGAATCGACTGAGCCGGGAACTGGTGAGTTTTTTGGCGATTACGTGTTGGAAGGCGATCTCGCGGCACCGTACGATGCCAAGAATCCTAAGGCGCTCAATCGAGATATGTCTCTGTTTTTTCCGACCCTTACTAACATCGGTCGCGCCACAGAAGGCGGCAAGGAAGTGTACAAGTTCTTGTCGATCGGCGGTGCGCGCTATGCCAACTACGGGCCGGCGGCGTGCCCTGGTCCCGTGCTAGGTTGGCAGGCTCCCAATCTGGAAGATGCCTATATTCTGACGCTAATCGAGCCCACCGACACGACCAAAGGGCGCCTAGGCACCAAGCGCATTGCCGGTCTGCAAAAAGGCGTGTACTTGCACCAAGCGAGTCAGGCTGGCAGCGGCGCTGTGGTGTTGACGGGTGGTTTTTCTGCTTTTGGCGGCAACGCGGATTTCTCGATCCAATACTTCGATTTTGCCTCAAGCAAGCTGCTGTCGACCCAGCAAGTGCCAGCCGCGAGCAAGTTCGTGTTGCGTGGTGGCCACGCCGGTCTAAGCTTGCGCAACGATTGCATATTCATGTTCGGCGGCGCGGCGAAACTGGGCGATGGTGGCTTGCAGAGCACTTCGCCGGCGACGTCGGATGTGTATTGCCCGCAGTTTCTGGTCCCCAAGAGCTAATCGAAAACTGCGGAGCATCCGGGCACTTGCCTGCGCACCATCGCGAGATAACTCATGCATTTCAAAGCAACCCTGGCTCAGCCCGCCCCAAAGTCGTTTGCGGCTTTGCGCCAGCCTTGGGCCAAGACCCTGGTGGCGACGCTGACTGCGCTGACCATCGCCGATCCAATCGCCTGGCTGACATTGACCACCAACGGCCAGTGGACGCGAACGGCGCAAGCTCAGGCGGGCGTCAATTCCACGCTGGCAGTGATCGTGGTGGCGCCCCAGAAAAAGGCCGGTGAGGATGCCGAAGCGGTGGAGCGCTTGTTGGCGGAGGGTGCTGCGCGTCTGGACGTGGTGCGCTTGTTCCCGTTGTCGCCCATCTCCCAAGTGGAAGGCACCGGTACGGACACGGAGGCCGCGGTAGCCGAGTTGGTCGAAAATGCCTTGCGCGCCTTGTTATTGCGCACGCCAAAGCAGGCACAGGAGCGCATTGGTGCTGCGGTCGCCAAGCTCACCTACCAGCCGATGGCCGGCGACGAACGCCTGTTCGCACGGTTGTACAAAGCCCAAAGTTTGGCACTGTTGGCGACGGGCGACTTGGTGCCCGCTCGCGATGCCCTGCTCAAGTCGTTGGTGCTAGTGCCGACGCAGACCGAAGAGGAGTATGCGGCCTACGGTGGTCAATCCAAGGAATTATTCAATGCTGTCAAGCAGATGGTGACCAAAGGCGCCACAGGTGACTTCAAGATCGCCGTGCGCGGCGGCAAGGCCGACATCTGGATCGACGGCCAATGGCGCGGGGCGGGTACCGCGCAAGCCAACAGCTTGCCGGTCGGGGTGCATCGCATTACCGTTCGCCAAAGTGGCATGTTTGGCGAGCGTCGCTTCGTTGAAGTAGTGGCTGGCAAGAGCACTGCGGTCGAATTCGATCTCAAGCCAGCGCCATTTGGTCCCGATTTGGAGCAAGGGCGCGCCGTTTTGGCCACCAACTTCAAGCAACCCAGCGTTGTGGAAGACCGCATGCGCGAACTGCGCAACCAGCTGGGCGCCGATCAAATGTTGGTGGTTCGCCAAGCCAGCGACAAGAAGGCAACGAAATTAGACGGTTATTTCTTGTCAGCCGACGGCACTTTTCGCAAAGCTGAAGGTTCTTGTGAAAAGGATGCCAACTACTTCGAGCACCTTGGCGAGTTTCTTGCTGAAATCGCCGGCGCCAAGCTCGGTCCGGACCCGCAAGCGGCGGCTTTAGACTTGCGCCAAAGTGCGGTGGTGACCACCGGCGGGCGAAAGGCTGGCGACGCTGCCGCCAGTGACCCGAATGCGCCGTTGTTTCCCGATGACGATGACAAGAAAAAACAGAAGGCCATCACCTCGCAATGGTGGTTTTGGACGGCCGTCGTTGCTGGTGCCGGCTTGATCGGTGGCGGGTTGTATGCCCTGACTCGCGATACCGGAGGCGTTGCCGCCGGTGCCGTCGGCACCGTCGAAGTCAAGCTATCGAAAGCTAGTGCGCCCTAGAGCACCAAACTTATTCCTGCCATGGCATTGCGCGCCATGTGCACTCTGTGGCCAAAACTGAGTAATCCGACACCAAAATGCCATTGGTTTCCGTTGCCAAATGGAGCGGCGAGACGCCTTAGGCGATCGCTCGCGACCCACGAAACAAGCAGTGAGCACCCAATCAGACGGAATCTGATCGGTGCTGCAGTGACTTGCACCACTTATCACCGACACTCAAAAAATTCCCCAACAAGACTGCAGCGGCGTGAGGCCAAGGGCGCGCGCTCGCGACTCACAAAGCAAGCAGGGAGACGCCGAGCAAATGGTATTTGATCGGCTCTCTAAACGTCTTGCCGAAGTGGCGGCCCTTGTCATTGTCGGGCTAACAGCAACTTCAGCGGTCGTGGTTGCCCGCGACTGGCTCGATGTGCGCCGCGGTGGAGCGCCCGAAATCATTGCTGCTGCGCGCACTTCGTCGGCGCCAGTCGCGTGGATTGCGACGTATGCCACGGCCTTGCCAGTTGGCCATCTTTTGGCGGTCGGGGCCGCAGCCGAAAAGGCAACTCCGGGCGAACCGCCGAGCGGCAATTCGACCGCACTCTTACAGTTGACCATTGCCCGCGGCCCACCTTCGGTCAAAGGCGCCGCCGGTGATCTGTTGGTCCGCATTGATGCTCCGAAACAGCTCAAAGGCTCCGGAATTTGGACGCGCGGCGGCAAGGCTTGGGTTCGATTTGCCGGTGGCAAGGCGCAAGTTGCCACGACTGCACTGTTGACTCAACTGATCGTGGGCTTGCAAGTGCCGTGGCTGGCCTTCGCGCCGTTGGAAGTCAGCGCACTGTATGCCGCGACACTGGAGGGTGAGTTTGGCGACGTGGCCGTATTGCGCTGCCGCCCCGACTATGTCGCCGGGTCAGGCTTGCCGCCGCTCAAAGTTGGGGTGTCAAAACGCTTTGGGATTTGGGTGCTTGGCGAAGTCAATGACCGCCAAGGCCAGGCGCTGGCCCAGGTTGAGGCGTTGGACATTGTCCACGTGCAAGGCGTTGCTGTCGGCGAGCGGCTGCGGATTGTCGGCAGTGGCAGTGCGGCGATTGCGTTGGTTTTGCAGCGAACGAGCTTGACTGTTGGCCAGCCGCTCAAGTGGTCAACCAAGCTGCTGGAGTAGCTTGCGCCCAAGCGGGGCTGCGGCTATGCTCGACGCGGTTGCGGTGTGCGAGTCAGCTGCGAATTCTCGTTGCAAAAGCAAGCACATCCATTCACGCCGAACTGCGCCGCCAAGCGTTGTTGGTGTGGCCAAAGGTTGCGCATGATTTCAGTCCGTTTTCGCACGATGGTCGCATTGCTTGCTCTGACAGCTGCTCTGACAGCTGCTCTGACAGCTGCTCTGGCAACTGGGCGAGCACAACTTGCACATGCCGTTGAAATTACTGATGTTCTCGATGCAATGGACGACGATAATCAGGATCCGTTTGATGCTGCACTGCGGGTGCGCTTCAACTCGGACACCCGCGAATCGGCTTTAGGCCGCCAAGTGCGCTGCCTCAAGAATGATGTCCTCGGCTCGTCTTGCCCCACTGGCAGCGGCTACATCTTGGCTCGCGAACTGGAGTATCAGCGCATTCGCAATTCGCTCAGTTTCGATTTTCGCTTCGGCGTCTACAAAGACTTGGAAATCTACGCGGTGTTGCCGCTGATCATCAGCGACGACTGGAAGCACGCCTTCACCGATGGCGTCGAACGCCCTAATTCGACGATTTTGCCCCCGCAGGACAAGACGACCGCAACCCCTTCGGACCGGTCGGCCTTGTTCAAAGTGCCGTACCAGTCGACTTCGCGCGCGGGCTTTGGCGACCTCAAGCTGGGCTTACGCTGGGCGCCACTGAACTACTATCGCGATTCGTCGGATCCGACATGGGTGTTTTCGTTTGAGTATACGGCGCCATCGGGCACCGCGATGCGCGCCGATAACGACGCTGTGGGTTACGGAACCCATGAGTTCAAGTTCTCGACGGTGATCTCGCGCCGGGCTTTGCGCTTTTTTGAGCCGTTCTGCGGTGTTTACGTCAATCCGCGGGTCGGTTCTGCTGGCGGTTTGTTCACCAAGCGCGGGCAAACGCAGCGCTACATCGATCCCGGCTTCAACGCTGGCACCGCGTTCGGCTTGACCTTGGTGCCGTGGGAAAACGCTAAACAGGAGGAGCGTTTTGAGATCGAAGCAGGCTTTACCTTCGACTACTTCTACCGGGGTCGCGAGTACACTGAGATTTGGGAGGCGCTGGCTTCGCCCAATAACCCATGCAAGCCATCAGAAGGCTGTAATAATGTTCTCTATTCGCAGTCTGCTCTCGACAACGTGACTGGCAAGCCGATTCGCAGCGACGGGATTACCGAGGTGGAACCTTACGCGCGCTTCGGCGGATGGGGCGCGCTGCACTATCAGCCCGTGCAGTACTTCCAGATCTCTGCGAAATTCCTGTATTTTCGGGAGACGCCGCATTTTATCACCTACGGTGACATTGGCGTAGACTTGGACGGCCGCGAAAAAGTGTCTGCTTTCAACAGTAACGGCCAAAACGAGTTCAGTCCGGTGTTTCTACCGGCCTTGGACACGGTCGGTCAACGCCTGAGGGTGTTGGACGTCTCGAATTTGGGCCTACAGTTTGCCGTAACCGGTAAATTCTAAGCGCCATGGCGTGGACGGCCTGAGCACAGGCAATTCGCCCACGTTGTTGGCGGTCATTGTCGTTGCCGCTAAAACGGATCGTCGGCCCACGGCCGACCGCCCACTCGCCGCCCCGAATTGTGTGAGAATCTCCGAATTGTGTGAGAATCGGTATGGGGTTGGGGGCCGGAATTCACGGCGCCACCACCGGGCCATTCGGGACACTGCGGCCTCGGCCACCCCTGCTCGTCCAGGTGGTGGGCGCAGACCCCGCCCCTGCTCAGGATTGCCCATCGAAATTCTCCGCGGCCCCCGATTTGGGATGCCAGTGCCCTGTCGCTCGCTGTCGCTCGCTGTCGCTCGACAAGGAGCAAGGAGAAAGGCGACGCCGCGACGCAGAGATGCGCCCAAAGCGGGGGATCGCGGCTGCCGAAATGCATTGCCGACCGTCGGCAAAGCCCGTATTCTGCCTAGCCGCCGCGGCGCCTTTTGTGCGCCCGCAGTGCAACCGTCGGAGAATCGCATGACCGTCCCCATCCGAATCCTTTGTGGCCTGTGCGCAACACTCTTGGCGCTTGCTGGCTGCATGGGCGGTGGTTCGGATGCCACCACCGGCAGCCCGATCGCGGCGGCGACGACCGCGTGCGGCGGACCCGGCGACTGCGCCTTAGGCCAAGATTGCATCGAGGGCAAATGCTCAAGCAAGGCGTGCAAGACCTACGCCGAGTGCTCGGGCATGCCGTGCGTCAACGGCAAATGCACACCTGTGGCTAATTTCGGCAAGGATGCGTCGGTTGGCGCCGAAGTCGTGACGACCATGGCCGACGCTAGCGGCGGTACCAGCGATGGCGACGCGAGCGCCTCCCTAGACACCGTTACCGGCGAAGCGGGCGACCAGTGCACCGCCGACCAGCAGTGCGACGACAAGCAAGCCTGCACCCTCGACAAGTGCGTCAACGGGTTTTGCTACCACCCCAAAAAGACCGATCCTTCGTGCGGTTGCACTAAGACCAGCGATTGCGACGACTCCAACTCGTGCAGCGCCAACATCTGCAAAAGCGGCATGTGCGCGTACGCCAAGTTCGTCAATCCCAACAAACCGGATCCCAATTGCTGCAGCAAGGACAGCGAGTGCGAAGATGCGAGCGGTTCTAGCGTTGGTAAGTGCACAGAATTTCATTGTATTTTCAAAAAGCTGGTTAAATGTCAAGACGCCAGTGGCTGTGACGACAACAGCAACTGCACCACCGATACCTGCAGCGCAGGCGTGTGTGAAAATATACTGAAATCAGGATGTTGCGCGAGCAACGCCGACTGCAACGACGGCAACCCGTGCAGCATCGACGCCTGTGCTGTCGGCAAGTGCAGTTACACTGGCGCTAGCTCGGCCGGATGCTGCAGCGATGCGACCAAATGCGATGACGCCATTGACTGCACCGTCGACAGTTGCGGCGACTATCAGTGTGTGCACGCCCCAAGTGGCGACGGCTGCTGTTTAGTCGACAAGGAGTGCGACGACGGCAAAGTCTGCACGCTGGACACCTGCGTTAAAGGGCAATGTGCCCATGTACTTGGGCCCAATTGTTGCAAGTCTGCCTTGGATTGCGACGACGGCAACAATTGCACCGCCGACGCCTGCAACAGCGGAGAATGCGCCAATACTGCCAAATCTGGTTGTTGTTCCAATGACTTTGAGTGCGACGATCAGGACTCAGCTACGGCTGACGCTTGCGTCAACAATATCTGCGAAAACTCCAAAGGTAGCGGTCAATGCACGAGTTCTGCCCAGTGCGACGATGGCAACAAGTGCACAGCCGATGCGTGCTCGATGGGTGCGTGCGTGCATTCGCCGATTCCAGGCTGTGGCACCGGCGCGGGGTCCTGTGCGGGCAAGTGTGGTTCGCCTGCCGAGGTAAACGGCTGTTATTGCGATGACTTGTGTCAGGGTTCAGGCGATTGCTGCGCAGACTACGGCGCTCAATGTGGCGGCGGTGGCAACGTGCCCAAGTGCGGCGACGGCAAATGCGCGGCAATCGGCGAATCCTGCAGCAATTGCCCGGCCGACTGCGGGCCCTGTGGCAGCGTGTGCGGTGACAAGAAGTGCAGCGGTGGCGCGGAAACCTGCAGCAATTGCCCCGGTGATTGCGGACCGTGCGGGCCCAAATGCGGCGACCTCAAATGCGACCCGTTGGCTGAGAACTGCCTGACTTGCGCCGCCGACTGTGGCCCGTGTGCGGGTGGCAAGTCGTGTGCTGGGCTGTGTGGAAAGCAATCCAAGGACGGCTCATGCTATTGCGACAACGGGTGCACCGGAGCGGGCGATTGCTGCGCAGACTTCAAGACAGCCTGCGGCGGTGGCGGCGGTGCGGTCAATTCGTGCACGGGATCGTGCGGCGGCAAGTCCAAATCGGGCAACTGTTACTGTGACACCCTGTGCACCAATGCCGGCGACTGCTGCGCCGATTTTGCTCAATTGTGTGGCGGCGGCGGCGGCGGCGGCCAGTGCGGCGCGTTGCCGGCCAGCAGCTGCAAGGGCAAGTGCGGCAATCAGGGCTCTGGGGGCTGTTGGTGCGACTCGACCTGTGTGCAATTCGGTGATTGTTGTAAGGATTTTGGCGCCTGCGGCTGCAAGTAGCCTCCTGGCGCCGTCCATGGTCCCAAATTCCCCAGCGAAATTCCCTGCGACCCCCGATTTGGGATGCAGATCAAGGAGCAAGGGGCTTGACGACTGAGGGGTACTTTCGTACGCCGCAAGGAGGAAAGCGCCGCAGCGACGCAGAGATGCGCCCAAAGCGGGGGATCGCGGATGGTCGTCGCGCCTTGACGGCTTTGTTGGCCCGCGGTCTAAATTCGCCATCCAGCGCCTAGCGAAATTCGGTTGTCGTGCTAACCTGCGGCCCGGCGCGGCAGGCAGGCTGCTCCTGAAGAATCACTTGGGCAAGGAAAGACAATGTTGAATCAAATAAAAGACATGGCGGCCAAACACGTCGGGCGCGTGCTGTCTTCCGATGCCGCAATGAACGTGCTGACCAGCCCACAACTGAAAAACGCGGTGGTCACTGCGATCAACCTGCGCGCAGAGGCCCGCGATGCGTTGGAGCGCCGGGTCAAGGATGTGGCTACGGCGTTGGAGCTGGTGACGCGCGAGGATGTGGCCAAGCTGAGACGCTCCATTCGTGATCTGGAAGACCATTTAGCCGAACTGCAGTCGCAGCTGGCGGAGGCGCAATCGGAGCTGGCGGCCTCCAAAGCGGATAGTGCTGGCGGTCGCCAAGCGGCGGCTGAACGTGTTGCAGAAGCACCCAAGGCCAAGAAAAGCCGCAAGACAAAAGCGGACTAAGGAACTGTCCTCAACTAACTCGATCGATCTGGGCAACACAGGAGCGGCGAGTCGGCCTTTGGGGACGCGAGCTTAGCGACCAACAAAGCAAGCAAACGGAACCAGTCCCACAATAACTTATTCTGGGACAGTTCCTAATTTCGGGGCGGCTGATGGCGGTACTTCAAATAGTGACGTTTCCCGATCCGGCGCTGCGAGCTCGCTGTCGCGAAGTGACTGCGTTTGATGCGGAGTTGGTGCAATTTCTCGACGACATGGCCGAAACCATGGCGGCGTCGGAAGGAATTGGGTTGGCGGCCAATCAAGTCGGCCACTTGCATCGGCTGTATCTGATGGACGTGCCGGTGAGCGAGACTGAGCGCACGGGCCTGCTGGAAATCATCAACCCCAAGATTGTCGCCAAACGCGGAGAAGTGCGCTTTGAAGAGGGTTGCCTGTCCTTTCCGGGTGTCTATGAGACCGTGATTCGCGCCAACGAAATCGAGTTGCACTACCAGGACCGCCACGGCGTTGCCCATACCGTTGTGCTGGTTGGGCTACCGGCTATCTGCGCCCAGCATGAATATGACCACTTGGAAGGCATCACGTTTGTTGATCGCCTTAGCCCATTGAAGCGGCGCGTTGTCTTGCGGGACTATGAGCGCAGGAATCGCGAAAGCATTGAAGACAAGCAGTTGCGGGCCAAAGTGAAGGCACGTCGGCAACCGCCTCAGGTGCTGAGCTAGAGACCCGACCCATTAACGCCGAACCTCAAAGAATTCCCAAACAAAACGGAGCGGCCTGACGCCAACCCGCAGGCCACTGAATAAGTGCCGCAGGCTCGCGACCCACAAAGCAAGCACTGAGACGCCGAGCAAATCTGATTTGATCGGCTCTCTGGGAGAGAATCGGAATACTCCGACACACTTCTAGTTGCGGGTAGCCGGCCCCAAAACCCCCAGCCTCTACAGCCCAGGTTCGCGATGCGCGCAGTGTTTTTTGGCTCGCCGCAGTTTGCGGTTGCGGTGCTCCGCCACCTCTTGCAGGCTGGCGTGGAAGTGCCCGCGGTGGTGTGTCAGCCCGATAAGCCCGCGGGCCGTGGCAACGCGCTCCTTGCACCGGCGGTGAAAGTCTTTGCTCAACAGCATGGAATCGCTGTGCACCAGCCGTTGAAGGTTCGCGATGGCCAGCTCGCTCAGTGGCTGCGCTCGATGGACATAGACATCGCGGTCGTCGCCGCCTATGGTCGCATTTTGACACAGGAAGTGCTCAGTACGCCTCCGCTAGGCTGCGTCAACATCCATGCTTCGCTGTTGCCGCGGTGGCGCGGTGCCTCGCCGATTGCCCGGGCGGTGGCGGCGGGCGATGCCACTACGGGTGTGTGTTTAATGCAAATGGACGCTGGATTGGATACCGGTCCGGTATTGGCGCGTGCGCAGCTGCCCATTGAGGCCGACGACACCACGCCGACGCTGGAAATCAAGCTAGCCGAATTAGGCGGCGCGCTAGTGGTGGCCAACTTGGAGGCGCTCGTTGCGCGCGCGCTCACCCCAACTGCTCAATCAGGTGAAGGAATTACCTACGCGCCGCCGCTAAATCGCCACGACGGGCTGCTGGACTTCGCACGCTCGGCGACCGAGTTGCACGCGCAAGTGCGGGGGCTACAGCCCTGGCCGGCGGCGCATTTTAGGGCAAGCGGTGACGAGCAGTGGAAAGTGGCGGCCGAAGGGCTCGCTGTGGCGGCCGGATCGGCGCCCAGTGGCCAGGTTGCTAAGATCGATCGCGAGCACGTTTGGCTTGGCTGCGGTTCGGGTTTGCTGGGAGTTGCCTGGCTGCAGCGACCGAATCGGGCCCGCGCGGCGGCCCCTGACGTGTTGCGTGGGGTTCGGCTGGCGGTGGGCGCGCAGCTCGTGGTGCCGCAAGATGCGAGTTCTATGCCGTAAAGTGCCGGTAGAGGTTCACCAATGCGCGTTGGCATGATTGGTTGCGGCACGATGGGGCAAGCGCTGCTGCAGCGCTGGCTTGACACGACTACACTGCGACCGAGCGACGTGATGGCCTGCACAGCGCACGCCGAATCGGCGGCTGCGCTTGCTGCGCGTTTTGGCATTGACGCCGGTACGTCGCCTGTCGAAGTCATTGCCCGCAGCGAGGTTGTCGTTCTGGGTATCAAACCCCAGCACCGTCACGAATTGCTCCCACAGCTCGGCCTTGCCACACAGCATCACGATCTGCTTTGGATTTCTGTCTTGGCAGGCATTGAACTTGCGCAATTGCGTCCGGCTCTCGGGCCGCGGTTGGTTCGGTGGATGCCCAACACGCCGGCTGCGCAAGGTCATGGAATTATAGGTATTTGCTCCGGAGAGCTGGAACTGGCCGATTTGGGTGCCGTGCGGCGCTTGGTCGACCCTTTGGGGCAAGCGGTGTGGCTGACCGAGGAGCGCTTCAACGCCTTCAGTGCGGTCGCCGGTTGTGGACCGGCCTACCTGTTTGCGTTTTGCCAAGCACTGGCCGCAGCGGCAGTCGCTCAAGGGTTTGCAGCGGATCAAGCCGAAGCATTGGCCCGGCAAGTGGTGGTCGGGGCCGCGCAATTGCTTCAATCTTCAACTCTTTCGCCGATGACTCTGCGTGAACAAGTGACCAGCAAGGCCGGGATGACTGCGGCGGCAATGCATGCCCTCGATCAGGCCGGTTGGAGTCAAATCTTGAGTTGCGCGGTCGAAGCTGCCCGTCAACGTGGTGATAATTTAGCCAAAAGTTAACTAGCCCGGCCGAACAACTTCGGTGCTAGGAGTGTGTCGGAGTATTCCGACTCGCTCGTCGCGCCGTCTGGCTCGACGGCGGTAACTGTCTGAAACTGCACGGATTTACTCCGGGCAGTTCTTGGACAGTTGAGAATATCTGGGTGGCTACGAGAGTGGCGGATCGTAATAGATTCATTGTGTATAAACGGATAGACATTCAAAATTCGTCTGATTTCCGACAGACTCCTAGAGACCCGACCAATTAACGCCGAACCTCAAGAATTCCCAAACAAAACGGAGCGGCCTGACGCCAACCCGCAGGCCACTGAATAAGTGCCGCAGGCCCGCGACCCACTAAGCAAGCACTGAGACGCCGAGCAAATCTTATTTGATCGGCCCTCTAGAGCGGCGGTTTGGCAATTGCAGCTGTCGTCGGAGTCGCCACACCAGACGCCCGAGGAGTGCCACTTCAGCTGGATCCGCGCGGCTACGGCTTGAATACGCCCAAATGTTCCAGAAGCGCCTCGGCGACCGAGTTCAATATCAGTGCAACATCAGGATCATGCAAGCTTTTAGCTACTTCACGTGCCTCTGACAGGGCGTCGAGTGCTTCAAATGCGCGGTCATCGGCCAGATAGAACGCCGCCATCGCCAATGAAGCCACCTGAAAGGCCATGGCATCGCCCAAATCCTGAGCAGCCAACACGGCTTCTGCCATTGCCGCCACTCCTGCGGCCGCATCACGGCACTGACTGAGGTCATACGGCATCCCCAACCACGGATCGAGTTGCGCGCTGGGCACGCCCGCCCGTCGCGCCGCCGCCATAGCCACCTGTGCCGCCGCCACTGCTGCATGAAAATCGAGCGCCTGCATCCAAATGGCTGCTTGCGCCGCCCGTAAGTTAGCGGCTTCGGCCCACGCCAGCTCACCTTCGCAAATCGTTGCAGCATCCTGCAGCGAAACTGCCGCTCGGTCGGCCTGCTTGGAACGCAGCCACAACTGGGCCAAGGTGGCGTGGCTGGCATAGGCGATAAACGTCAAACCATTGTCGCGAGGCAGCGATAACCGTCCAATTTCAGCAAGTTCTGAGCGCAAGAGGGCGAGATCACCAGTTGAGCCATGGTAGGCGACACGCGCCAGCAGCATTTCGGCGTGGACCCAGCTCAGGCGCACTGCGTCGGACGGCGGGCCAGCGGCCAGCAACTGCCAAGCCGTGTCCATTAAGCGCATATCGCGACTGGCGTCGATCGGCGCTTTGTGAGCTAGGTAGGGTAAGCGCGCGGCCCGAATCAGGATTTCCGTGGCTCGATCCAATGTTTCGACCGCCCGGCCCAAGGCGTGTTCTGCCGCCGCCAGACCCGCACTGGTCTGATGGGCACTGAGCGCGGTGCGGGCAATGCAGGCCAGCATCCGGACTTCAATGTCCTCAGGGCAAGCATCGCCCATTTCGTTGACCAGACTATTGATGTAGGCCAACCAGTTGGATCGCCGCTGAACCGCCGACGTCAATGCCGCTGTTCGTTCCACCAAATCCAGGGCAGTGCTCGCCGCAACCTCAGGATCGGCCGCACAGACGCCATCGTAGACGGGGTCCAGCTCGTCCAGCAGATGGCGGGGCAGCGCCGGTCGGTCGCGCATCTGCATCGGCATTCCCTTATGGCTTTCGGCGCATAGAGCGGCGCGATCAGCCGAATCAAGAATGGCACGACTTGCAACAATGAGCGAATTTGTCGCGCGTTTTTACCGGTGGCGGTCAAGGCACTCGCCGGGCCGAAGGTGGGCCAATTCGCAGGGTCTACGGGTGGCTAGTTCGCAGGGCAGCGACCCGTTTTGCAGCAAACGCCAAAAAACTTCACATCCGATAACTCCGCGTTATTGTCACGCGCGCGCAGTGCACGGCGACACTGCCACTAAGCCCAAACAGCAACGCAAATCGAGGTAGAGCCATGGAACAGAACTCGTTTTTTAGTAAGCGCAGTATCCCTTGGGTGCTGCTGGTCTGCGCGGTCGTGGTCAACATTGTCTTGCTGGTTAGCCGAAACAAGCAGGCAAAATCCGCAGAGGCGGCGGCCGCTGCCCAAGCGCCCAAAGTTGCGGCTCCTCCCGCGGCGCCAGTGGCACCGGCTGCAGGTCCGGCCGTCGAGTGGCAGCAAGCAACGCTACAGCTGACGAGCACCTTGGAACGCACGTTCACTCAAGCATTGGGCGACGATTTGGGCCCGCAAGTGAGCCAGACTTACGCGCGGTTGTTCGTGTGGGATGTCAATTTTCGCACCGAGCTGAGCCCCAAGGACGCTGTGCACATCATTTATCGCGAGCTGGGCAACAACGAAATCGACATCGCCGCGGCGCGCCTGCAAGTGCAAAAGAGGGGCAGAACCCTGCGGGCCTACAAGTTTCAAAGCGCCGGTGACAAGTACGCCAGTTGGTGGAATGAACAGGGCGTTGAAGTCCCCATGCAGCTTAAGGCATCGCCCATCAAGGACTATACCCAAGTCACCAGCTTAGTCGGCGACGGTCGCGGCCACGGCGGCATGGACTTCAAGACGCCAGTCGGCAGCGAAATCGTGGCTCCTTTTGCGGGCAAAGTGTTGCGCACCAACTGGAATTGGGGCGCCAACGGCAACTGCCTAGAAGTCGAGTTCGGCGATGGCACCTTGGCCAAGTTCTTGCATCTGTCGGAGAACAAAGTCAAAATCGGCGACACTGTCGCGGCTGGCCAGCTCATTGCGTTGTCGGGCAATACCGGCCACTCGACGGCGCCGCACCTGCATTATCAGCTCAATTTGGGCGCCAAAGTCTTGGATCCAGTGGCGTACCACGGGACGACTCGCCGCAAGTTGGACGAGGCCGCCATGCCCGGTTTTGCGGCCACGATCCAGGCGCTGGACGCCCAGATGGCGCCCAAGACTGCCGCGTTGTAGTTCGACTGGATGCGGACCTGTAGGTTGAGAAAACGGGACCCGTAAATCGACAAACCGGCACCCTCTAGGAGCCTGTCGGAAATCAATCGGTTATAAAATGTCTATCAGGTTATACACAATGAATCTATTGCGATCCGGCAGGCTCCTAGCCAGTCAACTATTCTCAACTGTCCGAGAACTGCCCGGAGTGAATCCGTGCAGTTTCGGACAGTTGCCGCCGTCTAGCCAGACGGCGCTAGGAGCGAGTCGGAATACTCCGACACGCTCCTAG
>SHZD01000131.1 GCA_009692465.1 Myxococcales bacterium | reverse complement strand
CCGGTAGCGAACGGCGCCGGTCAACCTGCTCGGGGCCAGAAGCGAAAGCTGGCGCTGGGCGGGATCGGTGCGTTCAATGCTCAAACTTCCGAACGGTTTTAGTGGTTGACGGGCGGTGGGAGTCGGGCACACTGCTCGGTGGCGGTGCTTCCGGAGGGGCCGGAGCCGGGAAACGGTCGAATTCTGGTCGTGGCGTTGGAGGCGATGTGCCTTGGAGTTCCTATCCGCGGGTAGGGTGCAGACGTTACCGCCGGCTGCAATCGCTGGCGCGGCCGGAGGCAGCTGTGGGTAAGTTCGGCAAAGCGGCGAGGCCGCGATTCCTGTTTACCTCTAGCTGGTTGCTCATCGTTGCCCTTGCGGGATGCGACGTCCCGAATCCTTCTGGCCCGGCAAAATTTGGCACGGTCTTCCCACCAGACGCGCCAATGCGCCCTGCCAAAATGGCCTTTGAAGGCCGAAGCGCCAGCGAAGCGCTCAATCCGTTTCCGGTTTTTGTAGGCCAAGTGCCCCAAGAGCGCGGCCAGGACCACCGCCCGCCGCAAGAACCGCCCGCCAAGAACATGGCGTTGACGCCAATCGTCCCCAGTGGCACTTTGGTCTTGTTTGATAAGACGGGGGCTTACAGCTGGCTTGGCGAGCTCTACGCCATCGCAGGCGTGACGCTGGCCAGCCACTTCGGCACCGCCACGAGCAAGCCTGTGGCCAATTATCAGGTCGGCGATCTGGCCAAGTACCAGGCCGTGATCTACATCGGCTCTACGTACGATGAGCCGCTGCCGGTCGGATTTCTAGACGACGTGCTCAAGAACAAGACCACCCAGGTCCTGTGGATGTACAACAACATCTGGCAGTTGGCCAACCGCTCGCCCAACTTTGTCGGCCAATACGGCTACAATCCATGGATCTACGACACGGCCACCGTGGCCACTGTCACGTACAAGGGCGTGGCGCTCACCCGCGAGACCATCAACGGCGCTGGCATCATGAGCTACAGCACGCTCGACACGTCCAAGGTCAAAGTGTTGGCCACAGCCCAGAAGGCGACCGGCGCCACCCTGCCGTGGGCAGTTCGCTCCTCAAGCCTGACTTACTTTGGCGAGATTCCCTTTGCTTACATCGGCGCCAATGACCGCTACCTGGCATTTTGCGATCTGCTGTACGACGCGGTGGCGCCAGCGACCCCAGTGCGCCACCGGGCGTTGGTGCGGCTGGAAGACGTGGGCCCAGACG
Source organism: Myxococcales bacterium (assembly GCA_009692465.1). GTDB lineage: Bacteria > Myxococcota_A > UBA9042 > UBA9042 > UBA9042 > SXRM01. The sequence goes on along the minus strand of SHZD01000131.1, from coordinate 15,524 downwards.
AAGATCCCGTGGCATTCCGCGCGATTGTTGACTACCTCTATGCAGCGAGCGTGCCGTTCTGTGTGGCGGTCATTCCGCTCTTTACGGACCCGCGCGGCTACTACAACGGCGGCGTGCCCATGACGGTGCGCTGGAAAGACCGCCCGCAGATGCTGGCTGCGCTCAAGTACGCGACCACCCGCGGCGGCACTTTGGTCCTACACGGCTACACGCACCAGTTTGGCAACCTGCTTAACCCGTATTCGGCAGTCAGCGCGGACGATTTTGAGTTCTTTGCCGCCCACGTCGACGCCAAAAATAGCGTCATCTACGACGGGGCCGTGCCCGGCGACTCGGCCACTTGGGCGCTGTCGCGGATCAATTCTGCCATCACCGAGCTCAGTTCCGTGGGCATTGCCACCCCTACCATTTTCGAGTTCCCCCACTACGCCGGCTCGCCGACCGACGCCAAGGCCATCCGCGGAAAATTTGCAACGGTCTACCACCGCGGCCTGTACTTCAACGGTGGTCTGGGTGCCAACCCCGAGAACCTCAAACGCAGCATCGGCTTGTTCTACCCCTACACCGTCAAAGACATCTACGGCTTCAAGGTTCTGCCAGAGAACCTGGGCAACTATGAAGAAGAGGGCTACAACAACCACCCGCCGCGGCTGGCGGCAGATTTGCTCCTCACGGCGCAGAAGAACCTCGTGGTCCGCGACGGCGTGGCGAGCTTCTTCTTCCATCCCTACTTCCCGCTCAGCGCCCTCAAAGCAATTGTGCAAGGCGTCAAAAACGCTGGCTACACGTTTGTGAGCGCCCAGAGCATGTAGCCAGCGGGGAAGCCCACAGCCGGATACCATGATCGCCTTCTATTTCCAGCTCATCGACTTTGTGGTGCTGACCACCGGGCTGGGAATTTTCTTCGGCGGTCTGGACGACCTGTTCATTGATGCCTGCTATTGGACTCGGCGCCTGCGGCAGCGACTCGGCCACGTCCCGGCTGAGCCAAGCGTCCGTGTTGCCCAACTGCTCGCCGTCCCCCAGCGCCACCTGGCCATCATGGTGCCGGCGTGGAAAGAAGCCGACGTGATCGCCTCAATGGCGCGAAACACGTTGCGAACGCTGGACTATCAACACTACGTGGTGTTTCTGGGCACCTACCGCAATGATCCGGAGACCACGGCGCAGGCCGACGCGATGGTTCACGCCGATCCGGCGCGGGTCGTGCGCGCCCACGTTGATCGCGATGGCCCGACGAACAAAGCCGACTGTCTGAACTGGATAGCCCAGGCCATAGCCGCCTACGAAGAGCGCCACCGCATTGAATTTGCCGGTGTGGTGATGCACGACTGCGAGGACGTGGTCCATCCGCTCGAGCTGCGCTACTTCAACTACAGGCTCGATACAGCCGACTTGATACAGCTGCCTGTGATGTCTCTGCAATTGCCGTGGAATGCTTGGGTTGGTGCGGCCTACCTCGACGACTTCAGCGAGAGCCACCAAAAAGACCTCCTGGTCCGCCAGCAGCTGACCGGTATCGTCCCCGGTGCTGGCGTGGCCCTGTGCTACAGTCGCCGTGCCATGAAGGCGATGGCAGAGCGCTACCAGGGCCAGCCTTTTAACAGCAGCTCACTCACAGAAGACTACGACTTCAGCTTCCGCCTGGCAGCGTTGGGCGGCATGACCCAGGTGTTTGGCGGGGAACCGGTCCGCCAGGAGCCAGAGCCAAACGCGTTCGCCCCGCCACTGACAGCCACGGCGGCGGCTGCGGGCCAGATTGCGCCCAGCGCAAGCTCCACTGCGTCGCCCAGGCCTGCGCTGGCGACCGCCACACGGCCCAATGCCGCGCCGCAACCCCAAGCCCAAGCGCTGCCGCCGTCCAATCCGAGACCGGGGTTGCTGGGTCAGATGGACCTGTGGAACCGGCCGGCTACTTCAACCGGGCTGTTGGCAACCTGCGAGTACTTTCCGTCGAAGTTTCGGGCGGCGCATCGGCAGCGAACGCGCTGGGTGCTTGGAATCGCCTTTTTAGGCTGGAAGCAGCTGGGCTGGCGCGGCGATGTTTGGGTCAAGTACATGTTTTTTCGGGATCGAAAGGGGATTCTGACCGCGCCTCTGTCGATGGTCGCCGTCTTTCTGCTGGCGAATGCGCTGGTGGTCCGAGCGCTGGGCGGCCCAGAGCGATGGGGGATTGACTCCGCCGCCACCGCGCTCCACCAGCCCTGGCTGCAGATGCTGCTTGTGGCCAATTCGGCCCTACTGATCAATCGATTGGGTCAGAGGATGTGGTTTGTCAGCCGGGCCAACGGGCTGCAGCATGGCTTGCTGTCTGGCCCCAGGATGATCGTCAGCACGTTCATCAATTTTGCTGCAGTCACTGGCGCTTGGAGGCAGTGGCTGCGGCACTTGGCCAGCGGCGCGCCCATCGCCTGGGACAAAACCCAGCACGTCTTTCCCACGTCGGCGGCCCTGGCCCACCACCACCACCCCCGCCGGCGGCTGAGCGACCTTCTGATAGAGAGCGGCGCCATCTCCGCAAAGGACCTAGAGCAAGCCCTGAGCGTGCAAAGGAAATCCGGCGCCCGTCTGCGCCAGGTCCTGCTGGATCAGGGCTGCGTCTCAGCCGAGGCGATGGCCGACGCGGTGGCTATCCAAGACGAATTGCCGCGCGCGGTGCGCGATTCGCAGCCGCTGCCGCTTGCCGTGGCGTCGATCGACCCCGAAGTCATCCGCAACCACCGGTTGGTGCCCATTGCGGTCGACGCCAACAACATCCTGCATGTTGCGGTGGCGCGTCGGCCCACAACGGGGGTGACGCGGGCCATTCGGGCCTCATCGGGCTACCAGGTGGCCTATGTGGTGGCTTGCGACCACGAAGTGCAGGCGTGGGTGGACGAGCTGGCACCGCAACCCTCTGGCCCTGAGCCTAGGTCGTGAGGGCAGCCGCTCTCCGAGTCTGCCCTGGCCTGGTGACTGCGGCAGCCGCGTGGCTGTAACGGAATCGGCATGGGCGCTCGACCGACAAACCGCTGGATCGTCGCCGTCTTAGGTGCCTCGTGCGTGTGGAACCTGGGGTGCCAACCCAGCGATACAGACATGGGCAGCACCTGTGACAAGTTGCTGTGCGCGGACGGCAACCCCTGCACCACAGACAGCTGCGGCCCCACCGGCGCGTGCGTGCACGATCCGGCCACCGGCCCTGCCTGCAGCGACGGCGCCACGTGCCTGACCGCCGGCATCTGCCAGGCGGGTGTGTGCACCGGGCCCGCGAACAGCTGCAATGACTCGATCGCCTGCACCGTGGACAGTTGCGGCCCCACAGGGTGCCTGAGCACGCCCGGCGCGCCCGCCACGTGCGACGACGGCAATGGCTGCACCAGCGACCTGTGCGTGGCGCAGAACGGCTGCGTGTACCAGCCGCTCGCCGGTGTATGCAACGACGGCAACCTATGCACCGGCCCAGACAGCTGCAACGGCGGGGTGTGCGCCGCCGGCCCGGCGACTCCCACTTGCGACGATGGCGACCCCTGCACTAGCGACACCTGCATCCCGGCACAGGGAAATTGCCAGTTTGCACCGCGCACCGGCCCCTGCGACGACGGCAATCCCTGCACCTGGGGCGACAGTTGCGCGAGCGGCAGCTGCACCGCGCCCACCAACTGCGCCTGCGCCCAAGCGGCCGGTCTCGCCGTTAGCGCCACTGAAAACTGCGCCAGCCCGGACGACGACAATTGCAACGGCAAGGTCAACGAAGCCTCGGCGTGCGGCCAACCGACCTACAAGTTCAGCGCGGCACCCCAGTGCGGCGGCACCTGCTACTACGACGAACCCCACAACATCGCCGTGCAGGGCCCCACAAAGGCAGAGGATGCCAGCGGATTTCTGCAATGGGCCAGCGGTCAGCTGGTCGACGGCAAGCGCGGCAGCGACGATTGGAGCGCCGACTTGGGCAGCGGGCCGGCCTATGAGTGGGTGGGGTGGTCGTCGTCCGGGCCAATCATCACCGTACAGTTTGCCGCGCCGCGCAAGCTCGGCCTGGTGCGCCTCGGCCTGTGCAACGGCAACATTGGCACTGTCGACCAGCCGCCGCAGGTCAGCGTGCGCTTCAGCCTCGATGGCCAGACCTGGAGCTCGCCTCAGGTTTTCAGCCTTGCCGCCGCCTCCATGCCCGCCATCCCCAAGGGCAAGCGCGGCGACATCGCTTTGGTGGTTCCGCTGCAGGTGGCCAAGTTTGTCGAAATCGGCTTTGCCACGCCCGGGTCTTGGACCTTTGTCGACGAGTTGGAGTTCGACTGACGGCGCTCAAGCTGGCCACTTCGCAAGCGGGCTCAGGCCGGACCGTCCACTAGGAGCTTGTCGGAGAAAGGGCAATTTGCCATTTTCGAACGACAAGATCCTAGAGCAGGCCGTGGATGCGGACTGCCTTTCGCGTGAAACTGCCTGAATTCACTTCAGGCAGTTCTTGCGCGAAAGCAAGAAACCAAAAGCTAGGAGCACCTCGGACGATAGTCCGACACGCTCCTAGGTCGTGGCTGATTGGAGCAATTCCGGGCGGATTTCCAGCACCGCAGCTAGCCGCAGCTGCCGGGGCTCGGTGCGCGGCGAGGGCGTTGCGCTGGGAGCAACCCTATCGCTCACGGATGACGCGGCTTGTACGTGGAGACGAACTCGGCGGCGGAGGGCGCCAAGTCGTACGGGGTGGGCGTGGGATGCCCAATGGTAAATACAGAAAATCCGAGGAACTCTGCCGGAGTGCTGGCGAAGGTCTCTAGATAAGCGCTCAGGTAGTGCTTCTGGATGTCCTTGTTGGGCTTGTCTCCCGCTTCGGGATCCCAAGGATTCCGGGCGCCAAAGTCCACCGCCGGGCAGCTCAGCTCGCCCAAGAACAGCGGCTTTTTCCAGCGCTTTTGCAGGGAAGTGATCTCTGCTTGGACGTTTTGCTTGCGACCGTACACGGTCGTAGAGCGCAGCGCCTCCTTGATATCGGCCGCGGTCGGCGCCGGCAGGTCGGTCAGCTCGAAGTAGGCGGCAATCGCAATCACGTCGACAGCGCCAAACACAGGGTTTTCGAGCTTGGTTCTCCAGGCGGCCAGGGTCGCAGGCTCCCATTCAGCGGTCACCCACCACTGGGTGCGGTAAATGACCTTGCCAGCAAAGGTGCCGCGAACGGCCTTGATCAGGCTCAGCCAGTGCGGCGTTTGATCCTCTAATTTGACCAGATTGGAGGCCACATAGATGCCCCAAGCCTTGGGAAACTGGCCGGCCAGGCGCACCACTGCGCTTTGATAGGAGGCGAACCACGCGGCCTTGTCGGCCGGGTTCAGTTCGGTCTCGGGGACGGCGCCGTTGGCAATCCAGGGATAGGGCTCGATCAAGTAGCGGTATTTGCTGCTATGAGCGATGACTCTTTGGGCAAACGCCAAGCTGACCGGATCGATCTCGACCGTGCTTGAAGTCGCATTGGCCATTGGCGTGCGCACTGCCACGGTGATGGTGTCTAGGCCCAGGCGTTCGGCGTCGGCAAAGACCCTCTCGACGTCGGTCACGTTCCACGCCGAAACATTGCCGCCTTTGACAAACCCCACTGGTGCCGCCGCAGGTAATTGTACTGGATTTCGCGCTGGTGCTGGTGCTGGTGCTGGTGCTGGTGCTGGTGCTGGTGCTGGCGCCGGCGCCGACTCCGCGGCAGCCCATGCCGAAACCAGCGCACCTGCTACCAACACAGGCAGCCGCCAGCGCCACCTTTGCCAGGACCGGTGGGCTCGGGACCCCGCCTCGGTAGGGTTCAAACGAGACGGAGACACTGCAAACACCGCCTGCCCCATTGCGAGCATCCGACCACGACGCTACGCCACGAGCCGGGCGGTGTCAAACCTGGGGCACCGGCCAAACAATGGCCTAAACCTACGGCAGGTTCCCTTCGACCTGCTGCGGTTGCGTGCGGACGGGAAGTCCAAGCCCGCGCGGCTCCGCACCGTTCGCCGCCAAACCGCCCCCAACTGCCCGTTCACGCCCGCCGGACCTTCCGGCAACAGCCAGATCGCGATGCTGCTCCGCCGAAAACCGGCTGTCTACCGTCAATTCGGGCCGCCCCGGACAAATTTGTCCCGCGCAGCCGGGGTCATCGATTGGACAACCATTAGTACTTGTTTCGAATTCTCTGCCGTGGGCCAAGGCCGGGTAGGTGGTCGAGTGGCAATCGATAGGGTAATCGTCCCCGTCGAACCGCTCGTCGGGCACCTTGTCGACCGCATCATCGAAACACTGCGGCGGCCCACGCGTCGCGACCGGGTCATCGCTGACGCCGCCGCACTCTGCTGCGGTTGGCGAGTGCCCGACCTGCCGCAGAATCCGCTCAACTTGTGCGCTAGCCACGACCGATGCGAGAAGCTGGCGACGGCTTGCTCACCGTCCTGACTCAGGCGCCTGTGGCACCGCGGCCCGCCGAAGCCATGCTCGACGATGGCCGGGACAGGTGTGCGTGGGTCGAGGCAAATTGGCGCTTGACAATGGCTTTTTGGCCGGGCAGCATCCCCACTGCGGGCTCGCCGGGCTGTCCGGCGTGGCGCGAAGGCTGATATCGGGCGGTTTTCGGCGTCGGGCGCGGGGCGGTGTTTGGTTGCTTCGCCCATCGCCCGGGCAAATGCTGCGGACCGTGCACCAACAGCAACAGTCGTGCCTCGGTCGTGGCCGGGTGCCGGTGGCCTGGGGCTGCCTCGCCTGCAACGATCCGGCAGATGCCAGGGCGGACAAACACATGCTGCCGCGGGCCGGACGCGGCACGACACCTACGCACCTTCTGCGGCCGCAGCTCGCCCAGTTGGTCCCCGAGTGCCGGGTCGCCGGGTTGGCGACAAGCGCAGCTGCGCAGACCATTGAAGTTTCGGTCACCGGTCCGCACAAGCACAACGTGGCGCTGACGATGCGGCGCGCCACCGGGTTTCACCGAAACTCCGTGGTCGCGCGCGAGGACGAGTTCGACCGCTGGGTGCTCGGGTGCAGCGGCGACGCCGGGGAAGCAGGTGCAAGACCGTGGTGATTCCCGGGAACCGCCGTCTTGGCTTCGTGTGGATGGCCGTGGTTACGGTCGCGGCATTGGCCCGTCCGCTTCCAGCGCACGCAGCGACGGCCACCAAGCCGCCTGCCGCGGCCCTCGCCACCCAGCCGACGGCGACCGAGGCCGCAGCGGCCCTCGCTACCCAGCCAACTTCGACCGACGCCGCCGCGGCCCTCGCCACCCAGGCAACGGCGACCGAGGCTGCCGACCCCGAGGCCGCCGACTATCGGGCGCGCTGGAGTCGCGGCCCCGACGCCGACCTCGCGTATGCCTGGCTGCGCTGGGCGATCGGACGCGGCGACCGCGTACTGGCGCGGCGGGTCGCCGACGTGGTCGACCGCGCCCTGAGCAACGCGCCGGTCGTCCGCGCAGAGCTTGGGTACTTCTGGTTCGCCGATCAGCAGTTTCGTCGCGCTCAGCTGGCGTTTGCCCAGGCCCTGCTCGGGTCGCTGTGGACGCCCGAGCAGCGCCACAACCTGATGCTGGCCCGCGCGGCCGCCGCCGAGGAAGCGAGCGAATTTGCGACCGCGGTCGGGGTGCTGCAGGCGCTCGCAATCGGCGGCGATCCCAAGGTGCTGCACCGCCTGGCGCGGGTGTACATGGCCGACCGCAACCGTCCTTCTGCGCTCTGGGTCGCCCGGAGCCTGCGCGACAAAGCTCGCAGTGCCGCCGAGCGCGAAGAGGCCCTTGCACTGCTCAACGAATTGCTGCGTCCACCGACCGCGACCCCGGCGTTTCGCTTGCTGATCCGCGCCTACCGCGAGCTGCTTGCCGGAGATGATGCCGCCGCGGAGCGCTCATTTGCTTTGGCCTTCTCCCGGGGAGCGGGAGCCGCGTTCCACTTCGCAGACGCCGCCTACGCCGCCAAGCGCCTGGGCGACGCGACGCGCTCGGTCGCGTGGTTCAAGTTCGCTCTCGACCTCGATCGCGACGACCGGACCTTCACGCCCACGCAGTTCTACAACTTTCGCCGCGAGATCGAGACCCTCGAGCGCACCTGGGGCGCAGCTATCGGTACGCCGTGGCATGCCGGACAACTGCAGGTGGCCCAGGCGGCGGCAGATGGCTGGTGGCAGCCGCCGCGGATCGGCTTCAACAATGGCAGGACGCTGCAGGTCACCGGTCGGTTCCTGGTCGCGCTGCGCAACGGAGCCGCTGGGGTCACGGGCTGGCCCACCTTGATGGCTGCCCCCGGCCTGCGCGTGAAGCCGCTGACGCGTTGGAACCTCGTCGCTGCGGTTGAGCGTCTGTTCGATGTCGGTGGATCCGCGACCAGCGACTGGCTGATTCGCATGGGACTCTCGGAAGGGACCAGCACCGACGTTCGCCCGGTGTTGCGCCATTGGCCTGACTGGCAGATCTTCGCCGAAGCCAACGCCTTCATCGGCCAGCGGCGCATTCTTGCCGGAACCGAGGGCCGCGCGGGCTGGAGCATCGCTGGCCCACGCTGGCAGGAGCTCATCTGGACGCCGCATTTGGTTGTTGTCGGCGAGTACGATTCGGCGGCGGTCGAGCGGTGGGTCGCCGGTTTGGGGCCCGGCCTGAGCTTGCGCGCGTGGTTCGACGCCGACGAGACCCGGGCGCCGCGCCGTTGGCTCGAGCTGCGCGCTTCGTACCGCTGGGGCGTTGGAGACCGGGTCGGCGGTGCCTCGCTCAACGCAACCTTGGGGTTGTAGCCGGCCGCTGCGCCGCGGCCCGCACCTCGCCGGCCGCCGACGACACCTGGCGCTTTTGCGGTTTGGGCGGTCGAAAGAGCCCAACGCGCTTCGCCGCTTGCCGCAGCGCCGATGCCTTGTTACCGTCCCGCTATGGCCTCGCCGAATCTGTACTGGTGCGTCACTGTAGCCTGCTGGCTTGGGTCCATCGGCTGCGGCGCTGCGCCGCTTCGACCGGCGCCGATCCCCGCGACGGCGGATTCCCGCTGTGCGCGCGTCGCCGCCGGCTTTGCGGCCCGGGTGGCGTCTGGCCAGCACGTCGAGGTATCGGTGCAATGGACGGAGCCGGCGGGCGACCTGCGCGTCGGCGAGGCCGAGCTGGCACGCCGACTCGCGCAAGGCGCGCCAGGGACCGAGGTGTGGGTGCTCGGTCGCGGCGGTTCGGGCAAGTCGCACCTTGCCGACGCCGTCGAAGCGCGGCTGTGCCGGCAGGGCTTGATCCTGCGGGTCGACTGCGAGCGAGACCTCGCGCCGCGGATGGCCGGTGTGCCCGGACACGGCTCGGCCCTGGCTCAGGTTCTGGCCGAGCGACTCGGCCTTGACCCTTCGGTCGACCCGACCGAAGGGTTGCTCGCCGCTCTTACCGGGCCGTGGACGCTCATCCTGGACGGCACCGACGAACTGACGGCGCACGAGCTGGTGCTGCTGTTGCGCGACCTGCGTTGGCTGGGCCAGGGCGAGTGGGTTCAACCCAATCTTATCCGCTTCGAGCGGCCCGGCTTCGACGGCAACGAAGGGGGGCCGCGGCCGCGCGCAGTGGTCACGCTTCCGGCGCTGCGCTGTGACCAAGCCGACGCCTTGCTGGCGCGGCGCCTGCCAGATGCTGGAGCGCTCGCAAGCGCCCGCGCCTGGTTGGCCGCGCACCGGCTCGATCGGCTCCGGGTCGGCGGTGAGGACTGCAGCTACGTTCACATGGCCACCTGGCGCGACGCCGAGCTGATCGCCGACTTGGCGGGCGACGCTGCGCGCGGTGCGCGCTTGCCGGGCGGCCCATTGAGCCAGGCAGACCTTTGGCAAGCATGGGTTGGGCTGCGCTGGGGGCCCATTGCCGGTAGCGGTGAGGCGGGCTTGGCGTGGGTCGACCGCATCGTTGCGGCAAGCGCCCACGGCCTGGAGTCGCCCGACCTCGCCTTCACCATCGACCGGTGCATGGCCGCGGCACCGCTCGAGGCCGCCGCGCCAACCGAGGCGTGCGCGGCACTCTTGGCCTCACCGTTGGTCGCGGCAGCGCGCAAGAGCGGCACATGGTCATTTCGCCACCGCACCCTGGTCGACGTGGCTTTGGCCCGCTGGCTCGTGACCAGGCACACTGACTGCCGGTCCTTGGCGACGGCGGTGGCCGGCCACGCTTCGCTCGAGCTGATGGCGATGGTGGTTGCGCAACCTGCCGGCCAGCGCTGCCTGGATCGCGTGGTGCAGGGAGCCTGCGAACAGGGCCTGACCGCTGCCCAAATCACCGGCTTCGTCGACGAGGCGCTGCCGCGTCACCCCGAAATGGTCGCGGAGCTGCGGCACAGCGCTTTTCAAACTGCCCCCGGCTGTGCGCGAGAGGTCCTGGAGGCGCTGATCGGCGCACCGTGACCGCGATGCCGCGTCTGGGTGATAAAGCGTATCGGGGCGCCTGGCGCGCAGACGGCTGCGAAAGTCCGGGCGGCAGACCGAGGCCGTCGGCAATCCGACCTGCCCAGCCTTCGGCCCCTGCCCCGGGTTGGCACCCGACCTGAACTGCCTGGCGCCACCGCGACCGTCATCGTGCGCCGCCCTTTTCGCGGTTCCAACTGCCGAATTTCCCGCCCACAGGCAGACTCCTCCCGACCAGCGCCAACGCTCGCCTTCGCACCGCTCGCCCCGCGCACGCCAACCGCCAAGTCCAAGCCGCCATCGCGCGCCGCTGCTACGCGGCCCGATCCGGCAACCCCGGCCCGCGCGAATCCAGCGTGTCAGCCACGTCACGCGCCAGCAGCGTCGCCAGGATGCGCTCGGACGCGTGGCCGTCGCCGTAGGGGTGCTTGGGCTCGCTCATCGCGGCATAGACCGCGGCATCATCGTGTAATTCCTCAATTGCACGGATGATTGAGGCCTCATGGGTGCCCACGAGCCGAACGACCCCAGCCGCCACGCCCTCGGGCCGCTCTGTCGCCTCGCGCGCGCACAGCACGGGCTTGCCGAGACCCGGCGCCTCTTCTTGCACGCCGCCCGAGTCGGTCAGCACGGCCCACGAAGCGTTGAGCAACGCGACAAACGTCACATAATCAACAGGTTCAGCTAGATCGAGCCGACCCGTCGCCACATGCGGCCCCAACAATCGGAAGACCGGTTCGCGCACCTGCGGGTTCAGGTGGACGGGATAGACCACGCAAATATCCGGCCAGCGCTCGAGCGTGGCGGCGATGGCGCGACAGAACGATTCGAAAGCTGGGCCGAAACTCTCGCGGCGATGGCCTGTGACGAGCAGCAGCTTCCGATTGGGTTCCCGCAACGATGGAAAACGACTGGGCAAGTCAACGTCCAATGATCTGGTGTTGCGCACCTGCAACAGCGCGTCTATCACCGTGTTGCCCGTCACCACGATGCGGTCATTCGGGATGCCTTCGCGTCGCAAGTTGTCGGCCGCCCACTCAGTCGGGGCGAAATGCAGCGAAGCGATACGGCCCACGATCTGGCGGTTCAGCTCTTCGGGAAAGGGCGCGCGCAAATCCCATGTGCGCAAGCCTGCTTCCACGTGAGCGACAGGCACGCCGCGATGAAACGCTGCCAGCGCCGCAGCCATCGCCGTCGACGTATCGCCCTGAACAATGACCCAATCGGGCAGCCCCTGTTCAACGAGCAGCTCGTCAAGTCCCTCTAGCACGCGCGCACATAGCCCGCTCAGCGTCTGGGCGGGTCGCATCACCGCAAGGTCGTGGTCAGGATAAATCCCGAATAGTTCCAGGGCGGTCCGCAACATCTCGCGGTGCTGCCCCGTCACGCAGACACGGACGCGCACGCGGTCCGCGTACTGCCGCGCCAACCCGATAACCGGCGCCATCTTGATCGCTTCAGGCCGGGTACCTAGGACGAACAGCAGCGTAAGGGTGCGGGTCGTAGTCTCGGTCGTGCCCAAGCCACCCAAGCCGGTCCGTCGGAGCATCCGCCACCGCCAAGCGCCCGCTGCGAACCACCGGCCCTCCCGTCTCCGGATCGCACCGCGTGCACGCATCCTGCGCCTAACGCCAGGGCCACGCAACCGCCTGCCGCGCCCGCCCACGTTGCGTCAGACGGACGTCGGCCCCCGGGGCTGAAAACGGCTTCAGCCCAGACCGTGCCCGCACGATGTCGGTCTAGTTGGCACCCTCTGCCGAGGCGCCGAAGAAGGACACGGCGTCCGCAGGCGCTTGCGCCACGGCGGCGTCGGCGCCCGCGGCATAGGCCCGGCAAGCCCGTCGCACCCGAATAGCTGGAGGGTAAGACGGATGGGCGCGGCAGAAAGACACTGCCCCAAGGCGCTGCGCGGATCGGCAAGCAGCCCGTGGCCGCAAGCGGCAGCCTGAGGTGGGCAAGGATGCGCTGGGCAATGGCGCCTTGGGGAATCCTGGCAATGATGTGCCGGTTGCCGCCGCACTTGTCGGCGGCGTCGCGGATCCGGGCACGAATAGCGATTTCCGCAGGCTCCGCCGTCGCCACCAAAGTCCCTTGCATCACGCGTGTTTCGCAGCAGGCGACGAGCCGCGCACGACCGACGGCCCGACGATGACCGTCCCAACGCCCGAGACTGTGAGGAGAATCCCTGCGACCGTCGACGCCGGTCCGAATCGCCTAAGAGGGTGTGGCCAAATCATCGCCGGCTACGGTCGCAGATGCTGGGCATCTCGCGGCTTACGTCCTCGCTTCCACGGTCGCCGCACTGCGAGTGCGGTTCGGTCGGTCGCTCCGGGCGCGCTCGCGACCTGCCTCAGCCTCTGCAACCTCGCCTCGCCGCTAATTTTGGCCACACCCTCTAAAACGTGCGGGAATGCGAAGCCATCAACAGCGGTGTCAGACACCGTCGCCTCCAGAAGTGTCGCCCACGCAGAGTTGCCCTGCTTCGGCGGTACCGCGCGGCCTCCGCTTGCGGCCCAAGGCGACGGCAATTGCCAAGCCAACAAGCGCGTGGGGCCCGGCTTGGGGCGAATGGGCCGCGCCACAGCCGCCAGATTTGGGCGCAACGACCTCAACCGGGTCAGCCGTTTCCGCTCTACTGCCAGCGGTGGCATCGAACTCGCTCTCAAAAGTGCCGGAGTCTTCGCCTGGCTCGCCACCGGAGTCGTCGGCCACTGGTTGGTCACAAGCGCTGGTGGAAACTGCAGGAAAAGCCAGCAAGCCACGGCCAGACTGGTTGTTAGGCGAAACCGTGCCCATTGGCGTGGCCGCAGCATAGAGTTCGGCCAAACCGACCTGTGCCGTGGCCCCCGACCGCGCCATTTGCACGGCAAGCGCACCGGCAACATGCGGGCAAGCAGCAGAAGTGCCATCGAAATCGGGCAATACTGACGTCTCGACGCCGCTTGGCGCGACCAGGTCCGGTTTGGTGCGCCCATCCCAAGTGGGGCCCCGCGAACTGTATTTGGCCACGGGGCCTGTCTCCCACTTGTCCCAGGCAACAGCGCCTACCGCCACCGCATGTTCGCATTGCGCCGGATCGATGAGCGTGCCAGCCACCACGGTAGGCCACAAGCTGGCCGCCCCCGTAACAGCAAGTCGCACGCCCAGGCCCGCTTTGGGCGGCGTGGTGCCTGGTTTCACCCGCACGCGAACCCGCACCACGCCTGACTTGGGGTACAGGTATGTCACGACTTCCTGTGGCGTTTGCCCGCCATCTTGGGTGGATTTCGACGCGGCGAGCGGTTCGCAGTCGCCCGTCGCATTGGCGCACACATACAAGTCGAGGTCGAGGCTTGTGGTTGGGTACGCATCCCAGTCGAGTTCAATCTCAGCATATTCTCCTTTCACACCTAACAGTTCGTGTGTGGCTCCCGGCACGTCGAGCCAGCCGTCGCTGTTCGCGTCGGCCCACGCGCCGAGCCACATCGCGTGGTCGGCCTCGTTGCCGGCTGAGGCGAGCCACACCATGCCCGCCTCGCTGGCCTTTTTCATGAGTTCGCAAGGCTTTCCGGTGTTGTCGGCAAAAGAATACCCGGTGACCCACCCTGCCGAGTCGGTCGCCACCGTGATGCCGGCTTTGAGCAGCTTCGGCAAAAGCGCCTGCAATTGTGCCAACGTCGCCGCCGAAAACACCGAGATGCCTGCGCCTGGCGCCATGTCGGCGACAACCTCGGCGCACGCAGTGCCGTGCACCTCTTCATCGTCCGGGCTCTGGTAGGGGGATTTGCCTACAATATTAGGAAGTTCTCCAGATTCAATGGCCGCCGAAAGGCCGTGCCACTCGTCGTCGATCACCGCTAGGGTGCTGCCGCTGCCGGAGAAACCCATGCAATGCAAGAGGTTCGCTGCCGTTTGCTCCACGCCCTGCGAGGTCGCCGGGCCGATTTTGCCCACCTTTGCCCAGGGCAAACGCGCGGTACGGAGACCCGGCAGAACGCGCGCCAGCTCTGCGACCTCCCGAAGCGGTAGCCAGACCAGCCAAGCATCGTCGCCGCGGACTTCTACTTGCCAACCAGGATGTTGCACAAGAGGTGCGCGCCACGCGCGGGTGACTGCAGCGTCGCTGGCGAGGAGTTCGACCAGCACGCGGTCGCCTTGGAGCAGCGGCCGACCGAGGCGGCGCACAAACGGCCGAATTGCGGGGTCGGCCAAGAGTCGCGCCGGGTTGAGGCGCGCAGCATCGGCGTCGACGAGCAACCGCAACGGTGTTTCAACGGGGGAGCGGGCCGGCCAGGCGGCAATCGCCGGCGTAGCGGACAGAGCGACAGCCGCGACGACGGCGACAGCCCGTGCGCAAGTGGAGCAGAACGCTTCAGCCACGGCTACTTGAAGGCGGGACCGGCCACCGAGCGGTCTAGCGCTGGGCGCACGGACTTCATGACGTGACACAGCCGGGCCAGTGCATAAGACACCCAAGCCAATCCGTCCGCGCATCCGCCACCGCCAGTCGCACGCTGCGCACCGCCGGCCCCGCCGGATCGCGCCGCGTGAAGGCATCGTGCGCCTACCGCCAGGGCCACGCAAGCGACTACCGCGCCCGCCCACCTTGCGTCAGACGCAGTTTCCGCATTTCAAGTAACGGTCCTTGCCGCGCCTTGCACGATGGTCTTTGCTGACGAGAGGAGCGCGGCGGGGCGGTTGCCTTCGGCCAGGCGATTGCCGCTTGAACCCGGCGTGGCGGGCGCCCACCCTGCGAGGGTGAAGCGTGGGCTTTGGTGTATCACCCAGGCGCGAGGCCGGAAGCGGAGGGTGGCTTGATGCGAACGGCGGTCATCTACCTCGTGGCCCTCGCGTGCGTGCCCGGGTGCCATGCCGCCGAAACCGGGGCGGCGCGCGCCAGAGCAACCGGGCCGGTCGGGGCGAACCGCTTCGCCGCCGTCGGCCTGCCTGTCGAAGCGACGTGCAGCGAGGGCCTTGCCTGCGACGCCAACCCTTGCACGATATCGGGAAGCGCATTAACAGTGCGTGCGTGACGGCAAAGGATCCGGCCAAGCCGGCGTGTTGCTTGGTGAATGGCGACTGCGCGGACGATTCTTCCTGTACGTTCGACAGTTGCGACGTCGCCATGCAACTTTGCCGGTTTGTCTCGACGGGCGGTCCCGGTTGCTGCAACACCTCTGAGGATTGTGACGACGGCGACTGTGCTACCC
>SHZD01000130.1 GCA_009692465.1 Myxococcales bacterium | reverse complement strand
CCTTGGCCTGCGTTGCCAGCACCTTGGCCTGCGTTGCCAGCACCTTGGCCTGCGTTGCCAGCACCTTGGCCTGCGTTGCCAGCACCTTGGCCTGCGTTGCCAGCACCTTGGCCTGCGTTGCCAGCACCTTGGCCTGCGTTGCCAGCACCTTGGCCTGCGTCGCCAGCACCTTGGCCTGCGTTGCCAGCACCTTGGCCTGCGTTGCCAGCACCTTGGTCTGCGTTGCCAGCACCTTGGTCTGGGCGTGGCTATGGCTTGGAATCTGCCAACCCAACCGGCGCAACGGCCGGTACGGTTTGCCACCCTCGCTCGTTTGCAGTCGTGAAAAGTGCCATCCATGCTTGGGCTTCGGCCGCAGCGGTGGCAGTGCTCGCCGTAGCCATCGGCGGTGGCGGCGTCAGCGCCGCAGGCGCCAGCGAGCCCGAGTTTGGCTCCAGTTACACCGATCCCACCCACAAGGGCCCCAAACTCGACGCGCAATTGCGCTTGCGTGGCGCGGCAGGTCACAATTTGGCCCCGATTGCCTCGGGGGTCGTCGCCAAGACCGCCGGCTGGTTTCAGCGCTCGCGCCTCGGCGTTCAGTTTGACCACAGTAGCCTGCTAGCCTACGTCCAACTGCAGTCGTCAAGCGCGTTTGGCGTGGCCCAACCTGGTGCGGATCCGGTCGCCCTCGGTCTGCAACAGGGCTGGCTGCGCGCGCGGTTGCCTCAACTGGACCAAGCCTGGATCGATGCCGGTCGACTGGCTCTGGAGTACGGCAGCGGCCGCCAAATTGGTCGCTACGAATTTGACCAAATCGGCCATGCGTTCGACGGCGTGCGCAGCCATTTTGCCTACGAAAAACGGCTGGCGCTCGACGGTTTGGCGGTCAAGCTGCGCCGGGCTGCCGGCCAACCCGATCACGAGCGCAACTTGGCCGGTCTGTATTTGACCGGACGGCCATCGGATGCCTTCGCTGCCGACCTGTATTTTCTGTACTTGAGCGATGGCGCCGAGGCCGAAAATGCCCGCCTGTTGACCATGGGAGCGCGGCTGGACCTGACCCCGACGCCGTGGTTGGCGGCCGATCTCGAGGCGGCAGTGCAGATTGGCGACGTCACGGTGGCTACGGCTCACGATCCGCAAGACCATTTGGCGTGGATGGCTGCCGGTCAACTGGCGGTCAGTGGCAAACTGTGGGTCGACACTGGGCTGGCTGTTGTGGCGCAGGTGTTTTCTGGCGACGACGATCCCAAGGACCGCACCCGGCGGGCGTGGAAGGCCTTGTATCCGTCGCGCGACCGGCTTTTGGGCTTGCTGGCGGCGTTGGAACCGAGCAACTTGCAGCAGGTGGGCGGCAATGTTTTTGCCACTGCGCCGAGTTGGGGCGGCACTTTTCGCGGCGAGTTGGACGTGCGGCTCAATCGAGCGCTGGCGGCCGGTCCACTGCCGGCGTTTGGCGGCGGCGCGCTGGAGGGCAGCGATGGCTGGCATTCGCTGGGGGCGCAGGCCGATCTCAGGCTGCGCTGGACGGCGCAGTCAGGGCCAGAGTTGATGGCGGCGATGGCTGTATTCTGGCCCAGTGATGCCCTACGGCGCGATCGCAACACCCAAACCGCTACTTTGGCGCTGCTCCAATGGACAGCGGGATTTTGACGGGCTACCCTGCGGCCTCGCGTGCAGCCGGTACCCATTGTCATCTTGTGGGCTGCGCCATTCGAAGGGGCGTGACATGATCGTTCGGCATGGCGGCAGAAGCGACGTTGGCTCAGTGCGCGCCAATAACGAAGACAGTTTTTTGGCCGACCCCCAAACCCAGTTGTTTGTGGTGTGTGACGGCGTCGGCGGGCGCAAAGGCGGCGCCGAGGCGTCCAGCTTGGCCGTCGAGCACATCGGTCAATTGGTGGCCAAGAGTCGAAAATCGCTAGAGGAGTTTGCCTCGGGCACCGGCCAGACAGCCCGCCGCGACGTCGCCTCGATTCTGGAGCGTTCGATTTCCGATGCGAGTCGCCGGGTTCGCCATTACGCCTTGGCCAATCCGCAGCTAGCCGGCATGGCGACCACCGCCGCCGCGTTGTTGGTGGTCGGCGATCAAGCGTTTGTTGGCCATGTCGGCGACTCGCGGGTGTACCTGCTGCGAGCTGGCGTACTGCACTGCTTGACCGAAGATCACAGTGTTGCCAATGACCTCAAACGCCGCGGTCGGCTGCCCGAATCGAGTATCGCGTCGGCCCAAAATGAGGTCCTGACCCGCGCGTTAGGCGTGTTGGACACGGCCCGCGTCGATCTGCTCGATCTCGAAGTGCTGCCGCGCGATCGCTTCGTGCTGTGTTCCGATGGCGTCCACGGAGTGGTGGGCGACGAACTGATGCAAGCGCTCGGCGCCCGTGGCGATGTTCAACGCGCCGCCGAAGAACTGATCGAAGCCGCGCTGCAAAAGGGCGCCCCGGACAACGCCACCGCGGTAGTCGTGGATGTGCTCGACGACGCCGCTGAAGATCGGGCGATGCGAGTCCGCCGCCGCCTAGAGGCGATCCAATCGGTCACCATGTTCCGCTATCTGGCCTTTGCGGACTTGATGCGGGTGGCCGGTATTGCCCGCGAGCTGCGCTGGCCGGCCGGCACGCCGTTCTTCAAGGAGAGCGATCCTGGCGATTCGATGTACATCTTGCTCGACGGCTCGGTCGGGGTCTCCAAGAGCGGCTTGGAATTAGCGATGCTCAAGCCGGGCGCCCACTTTGGCGAAATGGCGCTGATTGAACGGGCGCCGCGTTCGGCCACCGTGGTCGCCAAGACGGATTGCGATGTGCTAGTCATTGAACGCGAAGGGTTTTATGGTCTTTTGGCCGAGGAAACTACCGCCGTCAAGTTGCTGTGGGGCCTCGTTCGAATGCTCAACCACCGCTTGCGCCTGACCAGTGACGAGTTGACGCACCTCAAGATGGGGCTGCAGTGAGTCGAGATGAGGCTGCAGTGAGTCGACATGAGGCTGCAGTGAGTCGACATGAGGCTGCAGTGAGTCGAGATGAGGCTGCAGTGAGTCGAAACGGCAGTCCGCAGCGCCAGCTCAATTGCAGGACTGCAGGCTTGGCGGCGCTGGTTTTAGCTGGGATTGTCGGCGGTTGCACCCCGCCCGATCCGCCACCGCCGCGACCGCCCGCGCCGAAGATCGCAGTGCCGAGCGAAAGCGAAGAGGATCCGCAGCGCCAGCAAGCCGCGCGTACTGATGGCCTGACCGGCGGCAAGTTGCTGTTTGAGGACCGTTTTGAGCGCTCCGAGCTGGGCGCGGACTGGTTGATCAAGCACGCTGGCGAATGGCTTATCGACAAGGGTGAAGTCAAAGCCGAGCGAATTGTTCAGGAAGAAGTGCGTAATCAAGGGCTTTGGTTGCAACGCAAGCTGCCGGTCAAGGTCCGATTGACGTTTCGCGCCCGCTCGCTGTCGCGGGTCGGCGACACCAAATGCGAAATCTTCGCCACCGATACCAAACATGAAGCCGGCTACTCCATCATCTTTGGCGGCTGGAACAATACGATCAACACCATTACCCGGCAGGGCGAACACGAACCGCGCCGGGTCGTGCAGTCCGAGCATCAGCGGGTCGAGCCGCAGCGCACTTACACTTGGACTATTGTCCGCACCGACCATATCGTCCGCTGGTATATCGACGGTAAGTTCATGATCGCTTATGTGGATGCTAACCCCGTGCGCGGCAGCTATTTCGCCTTTAATAACTGGTCGACCGATGTCCGGTTTGACGACTTGCAAGTCTTTGAACTGTAGCCGGCCGGCAGTGATGCTCGTGAAAATTGTGTAGTTTCGCCATGTTGGCCGCGGCGGCGTCAAAACAGTTGACGAATTGCGCTGTGCCCACTTATCTTGCTGGGCGGCTCGCCGCTCGAAACGGCCGGTTGGCGACCAAAGGCGCCGATTTTGGCCAGCAAAAGTTTCGGCCATGGCGGCGGTCATAGTCGGGGTGTGAAAAGCGAAAGTTCATTGATTTCATGATCTTAGTGGACGCTTGGCCCAACAACTGCGGCTAGTGTCAAGCGCAGTTCCACACTCGCAATTCGCCGATTCATTTCAAACCCCAGATTCATTTCAAACCCCAGATTCATTTCAATCCCCAGATTCATTTCAAACCCCAGATTCATTTCAGGTGTACCGTGGCGATACGCACAAGCTGCGCAGGTGAAACCAATGTAGGCCGCAAGCGCGCCCACAACGAGGACAATTTATTGGTCTTTCCTGAGCGCGGTCTATTTGTGGTTGCCGACGGCATGGGCGGACACGCTTGCGGCGAAGTGGCCAGCAAGATGGTGGTCGAGACTATGCGCGACTACTTTGGCCGCGCCTTGGATGACCCCGACGCAACGTGGCCTGGCCGCGAAGAGCGCGGCAGAACCCGCAGCGAGAATATGCTCAACAGTGGCATCCGCTACTGCAACTACGCGATTTGGGAACGCGGTCAAAGCGACACCAAATACAAGAACATGGGCACCACCGTCGTCGGTTTTCATGTCGACGACGGCCATCTAACCGTGGCCCACGTCGGCGATTCGCGTTGCTATCGCTTGCGCGGCCAAGAACTGACCCAGATCACCGAAGACCACTCGCTGCTCAATGATTACAAGCGAATGGCGGTGCTAACCCCTGAAGAAGAAGCCAATTTCCCGCACAAAAATATCATCGTGCGCGCCTGCGGCCTCAAACAAGATGTGCTGGTCGATCTGCAGCGCGACAAGCCGCAAACCGGCGACGTGTATATCTTGTGTTCGGACGGGCTATCCGGTGAAGTCACCGATCCGCAGATTTGCGAGATCATGGTGCGCGGGGTGGCTGATCTGGAGGGCATGGTCCACGAGTTGATCGTGGCTGCTTGCGACAATGGCGGTAAGGACAACGTAACGTGCATAGCCTTGCGGTTCGACGAAGCGTGAGCTTGGGGTCGGTGGTCGACGCCGACCGCCGCGCTCGGTTGAGCCATTGGCCATAACCCTGAAAAATTGCCAACGAAAATCGTGACGCAGTGGTAATCCGCGCCGCCTTGGTGCTGAAAATCGCTTCGCGCCTGATCCCGATCGCTCCTGCCCGGACGCAGACCCCGTTTTACCCGACGACTACAAAATCGGTTGACAACATTTTGAAGTCCGTTTAGACCACTTTCAGCCTCGGCCATTGGGTCGTGCCTTCGCTGGCGCAGCGGGTCTTTGCCATGACGCAGTTAGCCTCCATGTCGCCCGGCACCGCCCAGTCTTTGCAGGCGGTGGGTCAAATGGCCGCGGAATTGCACGCGTTTTTAATCGACCTCCAGGAGCGTCGTCAGGCCACGGCTGCGGCGGTTACTGCGGCAACGGACATCGCCACAGGGTCCGCAATCGCCTCAGCGTCCCCAGCGTGGCCTAGTGCCGAATCGTCGACCCTGCCAGAATCGTCGACCTCGGCCCAAGCGACGACCACGGCCGAATCGTCGACCCTGCCAGAATCGTCGACCCTGCCAGAATCGTCGACCCTGCCAGAATCGTCGACCTCGGCCCAAGCGACGACCACGGCCGAATCGTCGACCGCCTCGGAGCGCGCGCGCCGACTCGCCGACCGGGCGGCGACTTTGGCCCACCAATGGGCAAGCGCGCGTCCGCAGTTGGCTCAGCGCCTAGAGCGCGTCGGCCACAAGCTGGCGACGCTTGAACTCGGAGCCGACCGCGCAAGGCAAGCGGCTGCTTGGAAAATTGCCAAGCATTACGAAGGTATCGCCCGATTGCTCCGCCATGAGCCGACGGTCGCGGTGGCGTTGCCCGAGCTGCGTCCGCGCAATTACACGCGCAACCTTTTTCACATCGGCAACGGCTTTTTCTGTGCCGGTCTGTACACCGCGTTTGACAGTCGGGCCCTGATGCTGGCGGTGGCTTTCGCCTATTGTTCGTGGATGTTGGCGCTGGAAGTGGCCCGCCGCTTCAATCCGCGTTTGAACCGGTTCTTAGTGGACCGCGTGTTTGGGGCGATCTCGCGGCCGAGCGAAGCGTGGCGGATGAATTCGGCCTCGTGGTTTGGTATCGCCGTGACCATCATGCTGGCTTGCGGGGTGCCTAGACTGGCGTGTGTCGCGGCAGTGCTGACGTTGGGGCTGGGCGATCCTGCCGCCGCCCTGATTGGCCGCCGCTGGGGTACCGTCAAGTTGTACAAGCGCAAGAGCTTGGCCGGCTTCTTAGGGTTCGTTGGCGTTAGCGCCGTTGCCGTGCTGGTTTGGTTTGGCATTTTTCATGCGGCGTTGCTGCCGAATCTGAATTGGGGTGCCGCTCTTGCGCTGGCAGTGCCGGTGGCGCTCATGGCCGGCTTTTCGGGCGCGGTAGCCGAGCTTTATAGTGACCAGCTTGAAGATAATTTTACGATTACGCTCGCCGTCGGCGGTTGCTGTGCGCTGGTGCTCTAGAGCACCAAACATACTGCTGTCAGCGCAAGCACCACTGACCGCGGCCTGTAGCCCAAATCAGGTGTCCCGACACCAAAATGCGATTGGTTTCCATCGGGGATGGAGCGGCGAGACGCCCCGGGCCCGAGTTCCCGACCCACGAAACAAGCAATGAGCACACAATCAGATGGAATCTGATCGGTGCTCTAGAGACCCGACCAATTAACGCCGAACCTCAAAGAATTCCAAAAAAAACGGAGCGGCCTGACGCCAACCCGCAGGCCACTGAATAAGTGCCGCAGGCTCGCGACCCACAAAGCGAGCACTGAGATGCCGAGCAAATCTTATTTGATCGGCTCTCTAGGTTCCGTGAGCACGGTCCGTCCTGGTGCCGTTGAACCCGAGCAGCCAAGCGCACCACCGATCGCCGTCGAACTCGTGTGGCAGCAGGCGTAATCGCGGCCGTAGTCGCAGCGACGGGCGCTACCATCCAAGGAGTGGCTATTATGTTTCAAGGGCTTCGAACCGTTGTGATTTACGTCGACGATGTGGCCGCGGCCAAGGCGTGGTACGCCTCGGCGCTAGGACTGGCCCCGTAACGATACGCCCGACTACGTCGGTTTTGATGTCGGTGGCTATGAGCTGGGCCTGCATCCCAGTGACGAAAAGCGGCCGGGCGGCAATCGTTTAGTCACCTATTGGGGCGTCGCCGACGTCGCAGCTACACTTGCCCACTTGGTCCATCACGGCGCGACCTTAGCTGAAGCGGCCAAAGACGTTGGCGGTGGCATGATCGTCGGTTCGGTGACCGATCCGTTTGGCAATACCTTGGGTCTGATTTTCAATCCGCATTTTGGCAAAACACCCCCGTCAGAGTAACCAGAACCCCGCAATGCATAAGAGTTCCGCATGCCGCCAAATCGGCAGCCACGATGCATGAAACTCCTTGAGCGGCATGTGCAATGTGGGCCGCAGCTGCGAAGCGCCGCGGGGGTTTGGGGGCGGCGCACCCCCAAGTTTCTAGTTAGTACCCATGCGATTGCGGGTTAAATTAGGCAAATCCCGAGGGGGCGCTGGGTTCTAAGCGCCAGATCGGGCATAGGCTTGATTTACATTCGAAAATAGCGAGAGCGCGGGTCTTGCGGTGACCGATTGGGCCCCCCCCAAAAAAAATTCACCACCGAAATTCCCCGCGACCCCCGATTTCGGATGCAAATCAAGGAGAAGTGAAGCCCAATGGGCGCGGATCAAGAAATCAGTCCTGCGAACTGATTTCCCGCGCCACGGAAACGGCCTTCGCGGCCGTTGAGCACCAGCCAAGCACGGAGTTGGGGACTGGAGCGCCGACGCAGAGTTGCGCCGAAAGCGGGGAATCGCGGCCCCTGCACCTGTTGCGCCTGCCACAAAACGCCGTACCATCGCCGCCGCCGGAGGCTGTCCCGGCAGCAGCCACGGCCGATTCGCACGCTATGCCTGATTCGCCTGTCATTTCCACGTTTGCCCCCACAGCCGCTGGCTTTGGCTGTCCCGCGCTCAGTCTGGATGCCGCGGTCGTGCACAACTGTCGGCAATTGGCCGCCAAAATCGCCAGCGAAGTCACAGCCTTTAGCGAAGCGCACTCGACCGTCGCCATTGAGCGCACCGTGTTGCGGCTGTGCGGGATTACCGGGGCCACTGCTGCCGGAGTGCCCTTGGTCAACGTGGTGGTCGCCGCTCTCGAGCAGGTGGGCGAACTGGGCAATGGCATCGCGTTGCCGTTCTTCAGTGCCGCCGTTGCGCTGGACCTGACTCCCCAACAACTCGCGGATGTGCTTGCTGATGACGCCAGTGCGCTGTCGACCGACCCCTTAGCTTTGCACGCAGCCGTCCAAATCCGCGCCGACACCGCCGATCGGGCCCGCGCGCTGGCCCACCAGTACGCCCAAACCGGAATCGACCAGATTGTCGCCCAACGCGCTGCCCGCAAACAGTTCTTGCGCGATCTCGGCGAAGGCAACCAGCCGTTGTGCTACGTCATCGTCGCCACCGGCAATATTTTTGAAGACGTGGTGCAGGCGCGGGTCGCCGCCCGCCAAGGCGCTGATGTGATTGCGGTGATCCGGTCGACCGGCCAATCCCTGCTCGACTACGTACCCGAAGGCACCACTACCGAGGGTTACGGCGGCACCTACGCTACCCAAGCCAATTTTGCGCTGATGCGCGCGGCCTTAGACGAAGTTGGCGCAGAACTAGGCAGGTACATTCGCTTGTGCAACTACGCATCGGGCTTGTGCATGCCCGAAATCGCCTGCCTGGGCGGCCTAGAGCGCCTCGACATGATGCTCAACGACGCCCTGTACGGCATCTTGTTTCGCGACATCAACATGCAGCGCACCTTGTGCGATCAGCGCGTGTCGCGGCGATTGTCCGCGTTGGCGGGCCTGATCATCAACACCGGCGAGGACAATTACCTAACGACCGCCGACGCGGTCGACGCCGCACACACCGTGGTCGCCTCCACGCTCATCAACGAGGCACTGGGTCGGGCCTGTAGCCTGCAAACTGAGCAACTCGGGCTGGGCCATGCCATGGAGATCGACCCGCTGCGCCCGAACATGCTGCTGTACGAAATCGCTCATGCGGCGCTGATTCGCGCCCTTTTTCCGGGCGCGCCGCTCAAGTACATGCCGCCGACCAAGCACATGACCGGCAATGTCCTGCGCGGTCACGTTCAGGACGCGCTGTTCAACTTGGTGACGGTGCTGACGGGGCAGGGCATTTGCTTGCTGGGCATGCCGACTGAAGCGATGCACACGCCCCATGTTCACGATCGCTATTGGGCCCTGGAGTCGGCTCAGCTGATCTTTGGCGGCGCCGCGGCCCTCGGTTCGGAACTGCAGTTTCGGCCAGGCGGAGTCATCGAGCAGCGCTGCAAGCAAGTGCTGGAAAAAGCCTACGAATTATTGCAGAACCTAGCCACCACCGGGTTGATGGACGGCCTGTCGCGCGGCCTGTTTGCCGACATCAAGCGCTCGCGCGACGGCGGTCGCGGGTTGGACGGGGTGTTCGCTCGAGGTCCAGCCTATTGGGATCCGACTGGGGAGATTATTGACAAGCAATTACAGTTGATTAGCCAGCAGGAGGCCGGATGAATCCACACGGTCGCCAAGCTGCAGCCCCGGTCGATCTGAGCCGCGTCCGCGCTTATGGCGACACCTTGGACGATGGCCAAGTGATGCTCAGTTTTTCGTTGCCGGTGCCGTACGGCGACGAGGCCAAGGAGGCTGCACGGCAGCTTGCCCGCCAGATGGGTCTACTGCAGCCGCAGGTCTACCACGCGCACGATTTAGGCGAGGGCTTCACCTACTTCACAGTCTACGCACGGTCGCCGCATAGCGTTGACTTTACAAATATTTTCGTGCCAAAAGTCGGTCTGGCCAAGCTGGACCACGCCGCGATTGAAGCGCTGTGGCAAGCGACAATGGGCACGCGAAAATTGCGGGTTTTGGGCGCCTGCACCGGCGACGATGCCCACACGGTCGGCATCGACGCCATTTTGAACGTCAAGGGTTGGCGTGGCGACAAGGGTCTGGAGAGCTATCATTGCTTTGAAGTTCGCAACTTGGGCGCGCAAGTCACCAATGAAGCCTTGGTGAGCGCGGCGCGCGAATTCGCCGCCGATGCGCTGCTAGTCTCGCAAGTCGTGACCCAAAAAGACTGTCATCGGAGCAACTTGGCTGCACTAGTCGACTTGACCGAGGCCGAGGACTTGCGGCAAGACCTGCTGTTGCTGTGCGGCGGGCCGCGCCTGTCACACACCGTGGCTTTGGAGCTGGGCTTCGACGCCGGTTTTGGCGCTGGCACCGTGCCGTCGGAGGTGGCTGGGTTCTTGGTGCAAACGGTAATTGCCCGCCAGGCTGCAGCTAGAACCTAAGCTGCCAAATCAGGTCCAACCGCCACGCCGCATCGGCCGCTGTGCCGGCGCTATTAGCAAACGCCGCGCCCGGCACCACCAGCGCGCCACGCAGCTGACCGCGGGTCCGGTCCGTGTCCACGCCAATGGTCAAATCGGGCTCAAGGCCTAGGACTTGGGACTTGCCAGGAGTCGCTCCGCCAAACATGGCTGTGGCGCCGAGCACGCCCACCTCGGCCGATAGAGCGAAGACGGAGGTCAATGGCCACGCGCTGCGCCAGGCCGGTCGCACATAGTAGGCGTTGGCCACTGCGCCGATCAGATCGCGAAACAGCAGACCGTCGACGCGGTAGCTCCGATGGAAGCGAAAGCCGGTCAGCAGCGATCGACCAGCGCCATCGGGCACGCCACCGACTTTGAAATTGGTGGTGTCGTTGACCCCAAAACCGCCATCGGTCTCGCCACTTGCCGCGCCCAAATCGAGCAGCCAAGCCGAACGACCCCGTTGCCACGCCGCTTTGGCCGCTAGGCCGGCGGCAGCAATGGTCTTGCCGTCGGCAGCCGCAGTGATGTCGGTGCGCGCAATGCTGCCGTACTGAAAAGCGGCTTCGGCTTGCAGGGTTAGCGGCGAACCAAGCGCGCTGCCCCGCCAATCGACGGCGCCTTGAAAGGTCCACAGACGCAAACCCCGGTGGCTCAATACCCCACAATTGGTGCCACAAGTCGGGTCGTTTAGCTTGGTCAAGGGCGAAAGGTGTTCATTGGCCGCCACGGTTTCCGAGACCAGCGCCAAATCCTGACTCTGCCACAACAGCGCAAGATCCCATAAAAACCCTCGATTGTTGACAAGTTTTCCACCGCCGGCCTCAAAATCCCAGCGAATCACGTCGGTGCTGTCCTGAATCGGCAGCCCCGTGTTGCCGGTGCCCAGCAGGTAAGGTTTGGCGGTGGTCCCGCCGAACTGGGCGGCAACGGCATTGTTGTAATTGGCCAGCGCCCCGCCCTCGGGTACCAAGGGCAGACTGGCCAAGTTGTTGCGGCCGATCGCCCCGCGAATCCCAAAGAGTTCAGTCTTAATCTTGACCCGATCCACATCCGACTGGTGGTCCTCGTCCAGCCCGCCGCCGCGGTTGCGGACCATGCCCAAGCCAAAGTGGTCGGCCATCTTGCCGATCTCGATGGCGCCCAAGTCCTGCAGTTGAACCTGCAGCCACACCCGCCGCACCGCCAACCCGGCGCCCAGCGCGCCTTGGCCTACGGCACCGGCGGCGAAGCGTTCTACTAAGCCTGAGGTGATTGGCGCACTGCCCAGCAAGCCCGACGCGTCCAACTGCACCCCGATGGTCGACCAGTCGCCGACCGCAATCGTGGGCTCCAACCGCAAGCGCACATCGGCCGAATACAGGCGCCCATCGGTGGGCAGACCGGGCTTGTCCGCGCTGCCATGGCGAAAGTCCATGTGGGTTGGCAGCAGCGCATTGTCGCTGTTGACCCGCACCCCGCCGATCGCCTCGTTGCGGCTGCGAAACTGGCCGCCCCAGTCCAGATGGACCAGCGAGCTGACACGCAACGGTGTCATGGCCGGCAACATGGGAACGCTGCTTGGCGCCGGCGCACGGCTCGGCCCAAGATCGGGCTCTGGCGCCAGATCTCGGGCTGGCCCAGTTTCGACGGGTGTGGCAGCCTCAACGGGCGTGGCAGCCGGCGCCAACTCGATAGCGGTTACGCTGGGCGAGTAGGTGGCCATGCCCGTAATAACACAGCATAAACTCAGGGCATGGCGAAAATACAATGCGAACGATCCATGGGCGGCGCGCCCCGAGTTTCTATCTGGTCGACCGATCCGCGAAAGGCACGGAGCGGCGAGTCAGCTTGCAAAGCCAGCAGTTAGCGACCCACCCACCATGCATTGGGCCGCGGTGCAAAATCGACTGGATTTTGCACGGGCGCTAGGGTAGCCGTGCTGGGGGCTCGCTGGCAACGGCCGCTGGCCGTTGATGCACCGATAAAATTGGCACACCATCGATCGCATACTGCCAACTCGCCGCCAAATGGTTGTAATCGCGAAACATATCCGTTTCGTAGTCGTCGTGGTCTTTTTGGTGGTGGTAAATGCCCACTGGGGTGCCATCGGCAGTGCCACTGTAGCGCAAGTCGTGGCGTAGCCAGCCTTCTCGCTGGTACATCTCAAACGCGCCCCACGCACTTTTATGAAACCAAACCGCGGCATTGGCCGGCGCTACCCGGTTGACGTAGTCCAGCCCCTCGCGGGTGGAGCCGCCCCAGAACTGGCGTTGCATTCCGAGTTCCGCTGCCCCCGGCACCCCGCCCAGCAGTTCGTTGTAGTAAGCCGCGCCGTGCTTGTAGGTCGCCCGCGTGGCATGCGCGGCCGGAATCAGCAGCGCCAGCGCCAGCACCCACGCCACCACCAACGCGCGGCGGTTGGGCATGCCGAGCACGTCGTGTTGCCCAGCCAGGACGGTGCGCCACACCGCTTGAACCCCGTAGGCGCCGATTAGCAGCAAGAACGGCACCGCCGGCATCCAATGCTTAGTTCCGCCAAAGATCGGGGTGCCAGGCAGTGAAATTAGGGCAATGGGCCACAGTGCGCTCAACAGCAACAAGCGCTGCCAGGAACGCTGCTCAGCGGATTCGCCGCGGTCATTGGCGTGCTCCGCAAACAGCCAGGCGTCAAAGCGTTCGACTTGCAACACGGCGGGCGGGATTTTCAAGCGCCGTGGCGCGTACAGGGCTAGCAAGCCGAGCACGACCGGCACCAGCAGGGTCAGTGGCCAAGTAAAGGCGGTCATACCCCAGGCAAATTGTGGCGGAAAAGGCGGATACGCCAGCACTTTGCCAAACCAGACCTGCATGTAGTGTTCGTGGTGGAAGTGAAACTCGATCCAGCGCAACAAGTTGTCAAAGGTGTCGAACCACAGCAACGGCCAGCCCAGAACCAAGAGCGCCGGACCCGCGGCCAACATCGCAAAAAACACCGCAGGAACGGCCGGCAGTTCCATGGTCACCCCGGTGGCTGCCAGACCCAGCAAAAGGATGCCCACCGCTACTACTGGGTGAATTTGGACCGCAATAGCGGCGGCAGTCACCGACACCGCCACCCCAGCAATCAGGCGGACCGGCGACGAGGGCCAGTAGGCGACGATGCGACGCTCTAGCGCAGCGTTGATCAACCAATGAAAGATCAAAGGGATTGGCAAAACCAGCGCATTGTGCTTGCCCAGCAGGGCGACCCCCCACAGTATCGCGGCCGGCCAAATCCACCCATTGGCAACCAACGCTCGGTGCCAGGTCACGGTGGTGATGAACAGCAACGCCACAATGGTGGTGTCAAACGTGCACAAGTGGGCGTGCCAAAACGGTTGCGGAATGCACAGGTAGCCGACCGCCGCCAACATAGCGAAGGGCCGAGCCAGCCGGCCTGGGCCGCCGGCGGTCGTCGCTCCGCAAAACGCCATCCGACCTGCCAGGTAGATAAACGCCACCAGCAGCGCGGCAAATACGGCGTTGGGGAAGCGCAGCGCCGCCGACTCCGACATCATATGAAACAGATTGCGCTCGACCGCTTCGCAACCGGTGCGTCGATTCAGCGAACCGTCAACCGCGTCGCCCGGCCCCGCCGGCAAGCAAACGCCGCGCAGTTTGGCCACGTCGGCATTGCTCGCCATTCGCACGACGGCGCGCAGCTTGTCACGCTCCACCACTTCGCCGATGACCAATTGGCGGCCGGTCGGCGAGGCAGGCTGCCCGACCAGTTGCGGGCTCAGGATCGCGACTGGGGCGCCGACCGCAAAACCGTGGGCAGGGCCAAGCTCGAGAATATCGACCAAACGATCGCCGCCAGCGTCGCGAAAGCGCTCCACCGGCCGCAGCTTGCGTCCCAGCGCTCGCCAACTGAAACCGAACAAGATCTTGTCGAGCGGCGGGTGCTCTGAGTTGTGGTGCCACGTGTCGAGAATTTCCGTGCGGGTCAGGGCCTTGGCCCGCTCGTCGCTGTTCTCCTGCAAGCGCACGAACCAGTTTTGATAGGTCTCGGCGTGACCAAAATAGAATGCTTCGTCGCGCATAAAGCCCATGTCATTGGTGCGAACAATGACGACAAGGCTAATGACAAACAGCAAGGCTGCGATGAGCAAGTCAAAGCCACGGTTCGCTTGGTGCAGGGACATTAATGCGTAGAATTCCTTGGTTAACTTTGTAGGTTCGCCGGGTTAGCCTTGGTATCCACCGTTAGTTTCGCTGACAGCGTTGCGCCGAAGCCTTCAGGAGTCAGTTGAGTGGGTTTGTGCTGACTTATCAATGGCTTGGCCTGTAAATCGCTCGCAACTCGCCTGGGGTTCGCTTCCAATTCTCGACCTACCCAGCCTGACTCAGCGCTAGACCGCGGTTTCGAGCAAAACCGACCTGATTTTGAGCGATTTTTAGGCTCACTTCACTCTTCGTCTTCTTCTTCCACCCCGCCGCCAATCAGCCCGTACTTGCGGGCAAGCCTGCGAAAGTGCTTGCGATCGACATCTGCCTCTCGCGCCGCTTGCGACAAGTTGCCCGAATGCCTGGACAACAACTTGGCTAGATACTCTTTTTCAAAAGCGCCCAGCCATTGCTCCTTAGCCGACTTGAACGAAATATCGGTCAACAGCGGCACGGTATTGCCTAGCGAAGAGCCACCTTGGCGCACTTGTTCGGTCGGGTGGGTGTTGCTTCTGCGCATCCGCACCACTTTGGCCCCCGAAATATGGTCGGGCAAGTCGTCCACCCCGATCAGGTCGCCTTCGCAGAAACTGCACGCCCGCTCGATCACATTGAGTAATTCGCGCACGTTGCCGGGCCACTGGTAAGCACGCAGGGCCTCTCGCGCTTCATAACTGATTCCTTTGACTTTTTGACCGTCGCCGACGCGATTGAAGCTGCCGGTGCGCAACATGTGCTGGCCCAACAGGCCGATGTCATCTTGGCGTTCGCGCAGCGCTGGCAGTTTGAGCCGCACCACCCCCAGCCGGTAAAACAAGTCTTCGCGGAACCGATCTGCTTTGACTTCTTCGGCCAAATCGCGATTGGTAGCCGCGATCACCCGCACATCGATCTTGATGGGCCGATTGCCGCCGACCCGCCGCACTTCGCGCTGCTCTAAGGCCCGCAGCAGCTTGGGTTGCAGGTCCAGCGCCAATTCGCCGATTTCGTCCAGAAAAATCGTGCCGCCATTGGCCATCTCAAACAGGCCCTGCCGCGAGGCCAATGCCCCGGTAAAGCTACCTTTTTCGTGGCCAAACAGCTCGGATTCAATGAGGTTCTGCTGCACCGCCCCGCAGTCAAACACGATGAACGGTCCGGCAGCGCGTTTGGACAGTTGATGAATGGTCCGGGCGACGACTTCTTTGCCGGTGCCCGTTTCGCCTTCCAGTACCACGGTGGCGCCCGTCGGCGCGATGCGGTCGACCACCCCCATCAGCCGCCGAATGGCCTCGGTGCGACCGACAATGCCGCCCAGCGACTCATGCTGACTGGGCGCAATATCGACCCGTTCCGCTTGCACGCTGAAGCGCAGTTGGGTGTTGCCGACCCGAATCATCGCCCCCGAGCGCAGCCACGCATCGCGTACCCGCACCCGGTTGACCCAAGTGCCGTTGGTACTTTTGAGATCCTCAATAAGGAAATCGTCTCCTTCCTGATAGATTCTAGCATGATAACGACTGGCCTGGTCGTCGTCGAGCACCACGTCATTGTCGTCCATTGCGCCAAGTTTGACGATCGGCTGGTCGAAAATGTACTCGGCGGTGTTGCCATCGGCGTCCGTACGCACTAGCCGGGTGCGACGCAACGTTAGCGCGGTGCCGCCGCTAGGCAGGCTGCCGGTGCCACCGAGCAAAGCACTCAGCGCGGACGGTGAGACAAGTTGCGCTGAATTGCCCGGAAGTTGCGTCGTGGGCATACTAGAGGTCGGATTGGCCATGCGACTCCCCAACACGAGCGCTCTGGGGCCTTGATGTCCCAGCGTGGCGATGATGGCCCATGGCGCGTGCGGTGTCCACACCCCACCCGCAATGACGCGATGCCCGCTTTCGGCGCAACCTGTCTGGTTGACTCGGCTTGCCTAAATGCAAGCCTGCTGCGTCGGCGCTGCAGTCCCCAGTTCTTGACCAAGCCGGTGCTCAACGGCCCAGACCGCCGTTTCCGCTTCGGGCTTCACCTCTCCTTGTCGAGCGCCAGCGAGCAACTGAGCACAGGCATCCGAAATCGGGCATCGCGGAACTTTTGTGGTGAACGCCGGCCAGCCGCGAGACGGGCGTTCGGCGCAGTCAATGGCCGTCAGGGGGTTTCATAAATAGCGGGCGCCATGGCCGCCTGAGGTCGCGAATTTTCCGCGGGCCCGCAATCATGCTCGGCGCGGCCGGCACTCACTGCAGCCGGTGATGTTTGGCCAGTCGTACTGCCAGCGCTTTCTGACTGCGGGTCCGAATCCAATTGACTCAAAGGCTTTCGTTGCGTTCGGAGCGGCGAGTCGGCTGCATAGACGCGAGCTGAGCGACCCACTGAGCACGTTGCGGCGAGTCGGCTGCATAGACGCGAGCTGAGCGACCCACTGAGCACGTTGCGGCG
>SHZD01000129.1 GCA_009692465.1 Myxococcales bacterium | reverse complement strand
GGACTCGACCCATTGAAGGCCAAACCGCCGAGAATTCCCGAACAAAACTGGAGCGGCTTGCCGCCCCGGGCGCACGCTCGCGACCCACAACGTCAGCAAGGACACGCCGAGCAAATCCGCTTTGATCGGCTAACTAGAAACTTGGGGGCGCGCCGCCCCCAAACCCCCGCGGTGGTCCGCAGCTGCGGCCCACATTCCACATGCCGCTCAAGGAGTTTCATGCATCGTGGGTGCCGATTTGGCGGCATGCGGAACTCTCTAATGCCAAGCCTTGGGATGCAAGCCATCCAAACCATAGGCAAACACCGCCTGCCGCAGGAAGAACGGCACCTCCACGTAGTTTTGCAACTTCAGACACGCGCCATTCGAGGTGCATTTGCAGCCGGTGATGACCTTGGGGCCGCAGGTGGGCACCGGATCGTAGTTGGTGTCGTAGCGCACTTGCGGTTGGCCCGCAGCGTTGAGCACCGCGTGGTACCAATCGGGAGCGCCGTCGCCATTGAGATCGGGGCCGTCCGTAGTCATGTAAGCCTTGACCAGCAGTTCATTGGCGTACTGCAACACCCGAGCTGCAATGCCTTTTTCGACTTTCTTGCCCCACAGTTCCTCTTGGCCAAAACTGCGGGCGATATAGGTCTTGCCGCTCGGATCGTGAAATTCAATCCGCGCCGCCACGGTCGGCGAAGCATCTTCGCCCAGTTGGTACACCCGCAGCATGTCCAGCCAGCCTTGCTTTTGATTTTCAGGCAGGTACATCATGGTCCACGCGATCAAGAACTTTTGCTGTTCCCAACCAATCTGCGGGTCGATCGGCGCGGTATCCTTGAGGTTTTGCCCACCAAACGAGGTTTGGCTGTCCTTGCCAATGCTTTGGCAGATGGTCGAACCGTTGCCCGGGAAACACGCTTTGGGCGTGTCGCCGATCCACGACGTCCAGCCGATCGCCTGCTGCGGAAACTGATCGGCGTCGACCTTGACGGCGCCATTGGCATCGGTGGCCACTCGGGCGCCCTTGAGCGCGTCGTCGCCGGTCAGCGCGTTGCCCAACATGCGGCGAAACGCATCGGGGAACAGGTCGGCGAGCGACACCGAGCGATAACGAGCGTCGGTGAAGTCACCCAACGACGAACTAATGAAATTATCGACGGATTCCGTCATCAACATCGCGACGTACATCTTGTCGTAGTACGACCCGACGTTGGTGGTGTACTCGGCGTCATATTCACCTTTGTCGTCAGCCAGTTGATTCTCGACCAGCTTGCCACCGTAGGCGACGTTGCCGTAATAGCCGGTGGCGCCGTTGGGCACGCTAAACAGGGTCTTGACTGCCGCATTGCTAAACTTGCTTTCCATCGAACGCATGACGCCCGTCGCCTCTTCCTTGTAGTGCGGGCCGGGCTCTGGGCGAGCCAACACCCGACCGAAGTGGTCAAACACCATCCCAGCGGCCAAAATCGGGCTGGGGAAGAAGTTTTTGACGGCGTAGGCCCACAACTCGTCGGCGTCCGACTGGGCTTCCTCAGCTACCGTACGGTAAATGTTGCGGTACAGGCCTAAACCCTTGGCGCCGTCGCGCATTTTCTCGTTGTAGCGAGTCAAGGTGCGGTTGGCCGCGGCTTTGATCGAGAAGCTGTGGCGACCGCGGCGGTAGTTGTCAAAGATGTGGCCAACTTCCTGCTGAGTAATGAAAAAGTTAAATATTTCATACTGGTCTGCGCCATTATCGTGCCGATACACGCTGGCGTTGCCCAAGTCGGCCCAGCGGTCCGTGGCGAAGCCGTAGGGCACGCGGACGCGGCCGAGCGCATCGACCGAACCGCCCGCGCGGGTATTGGTGGTCTCGGTGGCATTGGCATCGCGCAACGTCGACCACGGCACATAGTCGACTTGTTGCGACTTGCACTTGGTGGTCTGGCCGTTGACGGATACCAGTAGCCCATCGAGCAGCGGGCTCCACAGGCCGTGGGTGGTGTCGTTCCAGCGAGCCGGCTTGTAGTCCGCCGCCGTCACGGCTTCGCAGTCCTTGATCAGCTCGTAGTTCTTGTTGAGCTGCGAATAGTGAATATCAACGCCATTGAACTTGGGCTGTAGACCCAAAATGCCGCCGAAATTATCCATCTTAGCCAAGGCGCCCTTGCCGCGTTTTTGGGTCGACAGGTACGACTCATCCGCATACACCGCCACAGTGTCGCCGTAGAACATGCGGGTGGCCGCAAAGTCATAGGCGCCCAGACCCAGCAAATCCTGAGAAGTTTCACCGGCGTAGTCCATGACTGACGAATGGCTCCACATCCAAATCAGGTTGTCGCGCTCTTGGGTCGTCACCGGATCGTAGTAGCGCGGGCCGACGCATGTCGCGCCGTCTTTGGCCAAGCTGTCGCAGCTCTTGGTCACCGTACCGTCGCTGGTGCGCAATTGCCAGTATTGCGGGCGGTAATTGCTGGCATCGCTAGAACTAATGAAATTATGCCGCAGGCCAATGCTGTGCCCCATTTCGTGAATAATCACTGCGTAATGCGCCTTCTTGGCCACGTATTCACGCATGCGAGCGGCGCGCCCGCTTTGCAGGTCTTTGCTCTGGGTGGGATCGAACTTGCCAAACTTGGCCTGCAGCGCGTCACCCAAACCGGCAATCGCCAGCGGCGCGTCCTGCATTTCCATAATGCACGCACCACGTTCGGCCAACGCATTTTCGCGCATACGCCGCATTTCACGCTGCACGGTCGGATTGCCACCGCGCAACGGCGAGGCGATGTCCAACACGGTCTTGGACAGTGGCATGCCGTTGACTCCGGAGAACTGCTGCACAGTCGGGGTCATCAGCGCCGCTTCAAACGCGGTGCCCTGAGCCAGAGTCCGCCGTGCCGCCACCATCGGTCCTGACGCTGAAGTCGACTTATCCCCAGCGGTCACGTATTGCAGTTGTTCCTTGAGCTGCACTGCCATTTGCGCCGCCTTGGGGTGGGCCTGCGCGAAAGCCTGCGCTTGGGCATCGGTCATGCGCTGGCCCGAGGCGTCGCCGACTCGGTCGCTGACTTCTTGGGCCGTGAGCTGGCCGAGCGCGCCGTTGGCCGACGCCGCCTGCGCCGCTGAGGACCAATCGCGAATGTACGAGCCGTTGGTGATCTCGCTGGTTTTGATTTCGCCAGCAATGTAGCGGGCTTGGTCGATCAACCCTTGGCTAAACAAGTCGTTGACGTGGGTCCACAGGTTGATGCTCGCGGACACCACTTCGCCGGTCAGCGGATCGTTGGCATCGACCATAATGCCCCACGGCGATGGCGTTTGCGGTTCAATCATCGAGTTGACCGCGTGGTAGCGCAGATCGCCACGGCGCGCATGGACGGCTTTGGCACAGGTCTTGACGGTGGGCCAGTCGCCGCTCTTCTTGGCTTGGTAGCAGGCTTGCGCGGTCAGTTTGGCCGGCAGGCGGGCGTCTTTGGGCGCGCACAGCGCTGGGTCGTCCATTTCGACCGGGCTGTGGCACAACACCGCCATTTCGGGCGCTTTGGCGATGGCAATAATACCCGCGTTCAGATTGCGCTTGGCGCCCAAACTGTCGGCAAGAGCTACGCATTTGCCCTCGTTCTTGCCCAGTTCCTTGTAGGCCAAGCCGTGGCGGCAGTCGTCGACTTCAGTGGCCAGCTGCACCGCATCCCAGTGGTCCTCCATTTGGCCATGGTACATCGGAAACTGGGTTGCGCAGCCTTCACGCAATTCCGCAGTCTTGGCATTCGTCATACATTCTGAGTACTTGGCGGTAGCAACGGCGGCACGCAAGGCGACGTCCCACTCGTGGGTGGCGTCATCGGTGGCCTGAAAGAACCCGGGCGCGCTGCCCGAAGCGTGGTACCATACCACCGGTTTGGC
Source organism: Myxococcales bacterium (assembly GCA_009692465.1). Classification (GTDB taxonomy): domain Bacteria; phylum Myxococcota_A; class UBA9042; order UBA9042; family UBA9042; genus SXRM01. The sequence goes on along the minus strand of SHZD01000129.1, from coordinate 13,107 downwards.
CGTGCGTTTGTGGTACGGCAACGTGCAGCGTTGGCGAAAGGTGTCGCATTTGGAGCCGGCGCCGGCCAATTCACATTCGTCTTCGGTGCCGTTTTTGTCGGTGTCGCGATGGGGATTGCCGCCGTACGGGGTGCCAACGCACGACTTGTTGGCACAGGTTTCTGGCGGCACAAAGCACTTGAGTTCGCCGCTCATCTTGGCGGGATCTTTGTAAAAGTGGCTGCGCTCCCACACATTGTACTTGTTGGCCAGCCGGTGCCATCTGTCGTCGGTCATGCCGTAGTTGCGGGCGTAGCCGCTGCGTTCGCTGGTAAAAATGCCGTAGGCCTGAAAGCGATAGCCGTCGTACTCTTGCGACTCAAAGTCGGAATCGACAACCTTGCGAAACGCTTGCCGAATGGTGAGTTCGACGGGGTTACAGCTGCCACTCGGCTCGGTGCCGCCGCCAAACTCAGGGGGCAACATGCAGGCGGGGAACTTGTCGATGCCCCAGCCCAAGTAGGACAGATCGATGAGTTTTGGCTTGGCAAACGCTTTGTTGGTGATGTCGAAGTAGGTGCCGTCTTTAGCAAAATACGGCGCATTTTCGTCGTTGGGGTCGTTGATGTCGTACGCCAGCGGCTCGTAGGCCACCCCACCGTAGATGCCGACCATCGACAAGGTGTCAAAGTCGTAGCTGTCGGTGTTCAAGTTGCGGCTCCAGTCGACCCGCATATGGGCGCGCTGGTACCACGGGCGATCGACCCCGTTTTCTTCGAGCACATTGAGCTCTTCGCCGGTAGTGCTGTTGTAGCTGTGGCGAATGTCAAAATGCGACTGAATGCGGAACGCGCACACGATCACCCCGTCGGTGGTGGCCTTACCGGCGCCCTTGCCATCGGTGCCGTCGATGCGCTCATAGGCCAAACGACCGATCAGCAGTTGCTCGGTGATCTGCCAGCGGATGCGCGACAGCGGCTGGGCGTAGGTCGAGGTGAACAAGCCGTCTTGGGAGGCGCCAAAGCCGACATCGACCAGCGTGGCCTGCGCCCAAAACTCTGGATTATCCTTAGGATCCGCCAAGTCAGCGCCGACAAACTGAGTCTTGTCGAGCGCGTAGGGCTGCACGCGATTGATTGGCGCTCGCTCTTGCGCGCAGCCACCGACGGCGATCGCGGAGAGCACGGCCACGACCACATGGGGAAAACTGCGCTTCATGACGGCCTCACGGAAAAGCTAAAAATACTGATATGTTGGCGCTCAGGTGAGCAACCAACCGCAGCCACGCGGCCGCCTTGGCAGGCTGAAGGCCGCCAAAAGGCCGCACGATGTCGGTTGGCGCGATCGCGTTGGCACCGCGATTGCCGACGAACTTTGTTAATCGTTTCAGCGGGTTTGGCCCACCAATGAGCCGCCGCTGCCCCGCCAAAGGGGCGCAGAGGATAGCGACCGGCGAGGCGGCGACAACCGCTTAAACCCGCGCTTCGCCGCAATGGCAGCCTTGTTGCCCAGTGGTTGCGACATAACACCTACCGTGTCATGGGCTTTGGTCATATGTGAAGATTTGTGAGCGGCCGCGGGTCCAAGCCCTGAGTGCACGCGAAATGGTTCGGCTCAGTGCGCGGTGCAAGTCGGATCCGATTGCGATACCCAAATTCACCACCGAAATCAGCATGAGCCCCGATTTTGGATGCAAGTGCTCTGTCGCTCGCTGGCGCTCGACACGAACCATGCTCGGTGGCTCGCTGCCGCTCGACAAGGACCGTGCGCGGTGGCTCGCTGCCGCTCGACAGGGACCATACTCAGTGGCTCGCTGCCGCTCGACAAGGACCGTGCGCGGTGGCTCGCTGCCGCTCGACACGAACCATACTCAGTGGCTCGCTGCCGCTCGACAAGGACCGTGCGCGGTGGCTCGCTGCCGCTCGACGAAGCCCAATGGGCGCGGATCAAGAAATCAGTCCAGCGAACTGATTTCCCGCGCCACGCCAGCGGCCTTGGGGCCGTTGAGCATCAGTTAGGGCCCCAGCACAATTAACTCGACGACGCTCGTCTGGGTCGGAGCGGCGGGTCGGCTGAACAGACGCGAGCTTAGCGACCCACACCGCAAGCAAACGGGCCCAAACAAAATCGATTAGATTTTGTGGGTGCCCTTAGGTTTTGGAGCAGGGGACTTGAGCGCCGACGCAGCAGGCTTGCGGTAAGCAAGCCGACTCAGCCAAGCATGTTGCGCCCAAAGCGGGGAATCGGGGAATCCTAGGCGCGTGTCGGAGTATTCCGACTCGCGCCTAACGCCGTCTGGCTAGACGGCGGCAACTGTCTGAAACTGCACGGATTCACTCCGGGCAGTTCGCGGACAGGTGAGAATACTTGACTGGCTAGGAGCCTGTCGGATCATAATAGATTCATTGTGTATAACCTGACAGACATTCACAACCGATTGATTTCCGACAGGCTCCTAGGCCGCGGAATCGAGCACCTCACCATCCTCGCTGCGTCCATACAACAGCCGTGAACCGGTATCGAGCGACCGCAGGCTGGCATAGCGGCGCTGGGCCGGATCGAGCACCACGATTTCGCCGTCGCCCAACTGCAACCGCACCCAAGCGTGCGAAAACCACCCCGAAACAAACTTGCGTTCCAGCGAGACGGTGCCCGTGAGCCAGCCATTGTCGATCAGGCGCTCCAAGACCGCGCCCACAAAGCACACTTGGTGGCGACACACCCCGCCCTTGGCGGCCAAGAACACATCGAGGTCGATCGCCTCGTCCGGGCGCAAAAATCCTTGTTTATCCAAGCGTTTGACGACCTGTTCGTCGTAGGGCATGTGTTCTTCGACAATTTCGGCCACTAGGCTGAAGATGGCGCGGCGCAAGTCCTCCCGGGTTTCTTCTGCCGTTTTGTCTAGTTGCAGGCGCTCTAGCCAGCGGTCATAGACTTTGCGCAGCAGGCTGCCGGGCCGGCGCATGTCAACGACAATGGCCTCGCGCGGCTTGCGGCCGAGGTAGACGCCACCGTCAATGCGCGTTTCGCCACCGATGATGCGCCACCCATGAAACCAGCCAAACGGCGCGTCCGGATCGCCCTCACTGGGCTGCAGGGTGCCGTCGGCGGCCAGTCGGGTCACCAAAATGTCGGTGTTGCCGCCTTTGGCGCAGTCGAATCCGCGTTCGTCGGCAAAAGCAGCGCCCGCCAGAAATTTTGGTCCAGAGGAAGCTCTAAGAGTGGACCCAGCGGGCGCTTGCCCGGCACTGGCCACACTTTGGGCTGTTGCGCTTTCGGCCGGCCTGCGCGGCACGACTGGTTGCGCAACTGGCAGTGCAACGGTGTTTGGACCGGCGGCGTCCGCGGGCCCGGCGGCCTGCGCCGTCCACAAGGCGATGCGGGCGCGCAGATCGAGAGGGGGTTGGGCGGCTGCCGAGTTGTCGTGGTCATCAGGCATGCAACTTAGCGTGCCAGTTTGCGGTGCTGCCGTCCAACCTGAGGGCAGGCGTTGGCCACTGTTACGGCCACTGTCAGCGCCAGACGCAAGTTGCAAGGGTCGCGCAGAAGTGGAACAGTCGCTGCGGTGTCGGCCAAAAAGCGGTTTGGCCGCGTCTAGCGCTAAAATACGGAGAACGCCCATGATTTCTCTTAAGGTATCCATTGCTTGCCGTCGTGCGGGCCGCGCGGCAGTGGTGTGCGCCGCGGTCGCCGGTGCGGCTTGGACGCTCTTGTTGGGCGGATGTGCTCAAGAAGTGGGGCTAATCGACCGCACTCAGCCGGGAGCGCTGGCCAAGACGGTGTTCGACGGTCAGTGGTACTGGCGCCGCACGGTCGCCGACGCCCCGTACACCGCCGGTTTTACCTTTGTCGGCGAGGCCGATGACCTGGAGCGGGTGCGCTTTAAGATTGAAGAACTGCATTTGGTGGTGTACCGCGCCTACGATTTTGTGGCCGGTACCGATTTGGACCACAGCCCGCGTCGTCAGGCCGATCCCAAACGCGCCGCCGGTGAGTCGGGGCAACCGGTGGCTATCTATCGAATTGCCAGCCATTTCGACATCAAGCGCAATTACAGCCCGGCGACCGGCGAGCAAGACAATGTGTTGGTCGAAAACAACTTGGACCGGCCATGGTTCCAGCGCGAGTTTATTCGGGTGGACTGGAGTGAAAATTTGGCCCCGGCTAAGGGTTTTGAGTTCACCATCGACACTATCCGCACCGAGCTGGTCAAGTTTGCTATCACCAATCCAACCGACCCCGACGCTTTGGTACTGGGTTGGCGCGACGCCAAAGCCAAGACCGGCTGGCGCGAAACCCGCGATCCCATTGAGCACCGCACCGCTAAAAGTGCTGAGTACTTTGACTTTATTTCAAAGGTCTTGGCCACCCCCGAAGAGTTGGGCGGCTGGGATTGGGACGGTCCGTGGTCGGTGCCTGCGTGCTGGGTCTACGGCAACCGTGACTGTAAACCCGCTGAAATTACGATTCGAACCTCGTTTATGAAGATCAATCCGACCGAAGACTACGAGCCGCTGGCCTACCCCGACAACGCGCTGGCCCGCGACGCCAAAGGTGAAATCATTCGAACGCGGGCCTTGGCCGATGGGACCATTGCCCGCGATGCCGACGGGGTGGCGGTGCGGGTGCCGATGTTCGATAAATTCGGCTATTTTCGGGCAGAACGCTACGGTTACGAGCCGTTGCACGGCGAAGTCGAATCCGCGCGCCAGTTGCAGATTGCCCGCCACAACATTTGGCAGCAGTCGACGGCAAACGGCAAATCAATTCCGTACCCGCAGCGCAAAGTGCGGCCGATTGTGTACTACAAGTCGATTGGCTTCCCCAAAGCGCTGGACGCCATGGCGGCGCTGACGGCCAAGCAATGGGATGACGCCTTTCGGCGTACCGTCGCCGCGCTGCAAAACAAGACGGTAGCTGAGGTGGGACCGGTGTACGTGGTGGCCGAGAACACCTTTAGCCAAGACAAGTCGGGCAAGATTATCGATCGCGGCCAGCGGGTCGGCGACTTGCGTTACTCGATGCTCAACTACGTCGACAAGCCGACGCGGGCTGGGCTGCTGGGTTACGGGCCCTCGGCGGTGGATCCGACGACTGGCCACATTGTGAGCGCGACGGCCAACGTGTACGGGGCCGCCCATAAGGTGCTTGCGACCAGCGCGCGCGATTTGATTCGGCTGGTGCGCGGTGAAATCAAACCGGAAGAGTACGGTCTGGGACACATCACCGAGGCCGAAGTCCACGCCGCGCTGGCTAAATTTGCCCCGGGTAAGGTCCCGAAAAGTCAGATGGCTGGTGACTGGGGCGCGCCGGACCCCAGCCTGCGTACGCCCAATTCGTCGGCCCACGCTCAGGCTCTTCAAAGTGCAGAAGATTTTGCCAAGCGGGTGACCAATCGCGCTAAGCAAAAGGCCGTTCACGCGCTGAAAAAGACCGCGCTGGCCGAAAAGCCAGGCTGGATCGAGCAGCGCCTAGGAAAGATCAATAACACTGGGCTATTAAGCAACTTGATCAACCGGCAAGTGGCGCTGGCCCACGGCAATCCGGCGCTCAAAGAAAAACTGTCGCAGCAGTCCCCTGGCTCCCCTCTGCCGGCGATGTCGGCCCAACAACTGGCCTCGCTGTCGCCGCAGCACTGGGCGACTCGCGGAGCGCGGGCCAATCTGCTGGAGCGAAAGAAGTTTCTCGCCAGACATGCCATCGAAATGGCCGATTTTGGCGATGAACCGGTATTGGGGATGGCCGAAGCGCTCAAGGACGCACCGATCGACCAAGTATGGAAAACGATTTATGAACAGGTGTTTTTGTCGACCGCTTTGCACGAAGTCGGCCACACCCTAGGTCTGCGCCACAACTTTGAGGGCTCGACCGACGCCTTGAACTTTATTGACGCCTACTGGGACCTGCGCGGCGAAAATGCCGAACCGTTGCAAGGCACGACCTTGGCCCAGGCCAAGGCCGGGATGGACGACTTTCGCTATTCGTCGATTATGGACTACGCCCAGCGCTGGCACCACGATATCAAAGGTCTTGGCAAGTACGACATTGCGGCGATTGCCTTTGGCTATGGGCAGTTAGTCGAAACTTTCGCCAAGCCGCCGATCGACGAACTGCTGGTCAACCCGCCCGAATACAGCCCGAACAAGCCCGCCGACGCCGATGGTTACGCGGTGCTGGAACCGCTGTACCGCGACCCGTTGCGGGTAGCCCTGAACCACGGTCTGCGCCATTACACTCAGATTCCTAAGAAGATTTTTGGTGGGGTCGCGCCGATGCGCCAGCGGGTGTTGGTCGATTACACCAAGGTGATCGCTGACATGACCGGCGAAGGCAGCACTGCGGATCAGGGCCGCAAGCGGGCATTGTGGGAGGTGCCCTACCGATTCTGCTCGGACGAATACGTGGAGGGGACCGCGACTTGCAATATGTTCGATGCCGGGGCGGACGCCAGCGAAATCGTGCGCATGGGCCTACAGCAATGGCGCAACCATTATCTATTGCAAGCATTTCGCCGCGATCGGGTCGGTTTTTCGATTGAAGACTACGAGTACCGCATCTGGTCGCGCTACTTCTTGCCGGTGGCGTTGCAGTTTCAGAACTGGGTGTTTTTGCAATACGACCCCGACACGCGGGCCAATCCGGGCGTGTTGTGGGACTGGCTGACCTTCGACAAGGCGGTGGCCAAGAAACTGGGCATGGAAACCAAACCGTGGGAACAGGCGCTGGGCGGCGGCCTGGCGATGACCAGTGCGGTCAAGAACGGCATCGATGCGTTGGCCGCGATACTGACCCAGCCTGAGCCGGGGCAGTACTGCTTTGACCCCGGCGAAAAGCACTTTCGCCACTTTAGCAAGCTGACCGCGACGGAAAGCGGCGTGGCGTTGCCGCAATGCGCGACCCCGCAGACCTGTGACGGCACCAAGGCCTGCGCAGACTTGGTGATTCCGCTGGGCCAAGGCCGCTTGTACGAAACGGATTACGACCGCGACACCGGCTATTACTTTTATGAGCGGCTGCGGCACGTCGGTTCGTTTTACGACAAGGTCGCCGCCTTGGGGGTGCTAACCGATCCGTCGACCCATTTTATCGGGGTGGACTCGTCGCAGCCGGTGCAGAACTACATCTTGAGTATGGGCATCTATTTTGCCAAAGAGCTCAACTATCTCATGGGCGGTTTGGCCGCGGGTCGCCACGATGTGGTCAGCTGGGTGCGCCGCCCGGACGGCAAAATTGGGCCGCGCAGCTTGACCGACCCTAGCAAGTGGAAAGAACAGGAGAAGTGGCAGCCGATCGCCGCTCCGGGGCTGTTTATCTTGCAGAACTACGCGATGTACTACGGGATGGTCTTCTTGCCGTCCAATTGGGACCAGACGTTCAATGACTCGCTGCAGATTTTCTTGCAGGGGTCGCTAGAGCCGTTTAGTCCGCCGGCCGATGCGGCGATTGCTACGTACAGCCATGCTTTTAATGGCCGAACCTACAAGGCTGCTAAGTTGAACAAAGACGCCGATTGGTTTAGCCCCGGTTATGAGATGGTCCAAGGTGCTTCCGCTCTTGCAGCGCGGATTGCCAACAAGGAAGTGGGGCTGTACCCGTGGATGCTGGACGAAGCCGTTCAAATCATTGAGATCGCCCGCGGCATGTATGACGTGTATGGCAAGGCGATGTTTTAGAGAGTTGCAGCACGCCGCGGGCGGCACCCGCGATAGATGAAACTTTTCAGCGTGCTGCACGGCGACCGGGCCTCCGGGCGCCCGCGCGGCTACGCAGCACACGTGGGGCGGCGCGCCCCGAGTTTCTAGTTAGCCGAGCAAATGGGATTTGCTCGGTGTCTCCTTGCTGGTTTCGTGGGTCGCGAGCATGCGGCGCTTGTTCGGTTGCCTGCGGGTTGGCGTCACACCGCTCCAGTTTTGTTCGCGGATTTCTTCAGGGTCGGCGATGGTCGGTCAGGTCGGTAGCGCCTGCGGGCGGAAGGAGCCGGTTGAACGGGGCCTCACGCCGCATTGCGCCCGCCAATTGCCTAAGCCAAGTCGGCACGGTCAATGGCGACAGCGTGGCCAGCGCCGACGCAGCGGTTGGTGGTGACGACGCGACTGCCAATACCGACACCGGCCCCGTCGGAACCGATATCGGCCCGATCGGCGCGGATGCAGGCCCAGTCGGCGCGGATGCAGGCCTTATCGGAACTGATTCAGGCCCAGTCGAAACCGATTCAGGCCCTACTGGAACTGATTCAGGCCCAATCGACACGGATTCAGGCGCGATTGGAACGGATTCAGGCTCCAACGAAACCGATTCAGGCCCCATCGGCGCCGACACCGCTGTCGGTCCCGTCTGCAAAGTCGATGCCGATTGTGCCAAACCGGCGGCGGCCTGTGCCGCAGCCACCTGCGTCAACGGCGCCTGCGTAACAGCCAATGCGGCTGACGGCGCCAGTTGCACCGACGGCAACGGCTGCACGGTAGGCGACACCTGCAAAGCGGCAGCCTGTCAGGCCGGCGCCGCCAAAGTCTGCACCGACAACAACCCGTGTACCGACGACAGTTGCGCCGCCAAAACCGGCACCTGCGGCACGGCAGCCAACACGACCGCCTGCGACGACGGCAATAGCTGCACCACCAAGGACGCGTGCGCCAACGGCAAATGCGAGCCCGGCGCGGTCAACCTCTGCGACGACAGCAACGCCTGCACCACCGACAGTTGCGGTCCCAAACTCGGCTGCCAGAACAAGGCGGTGGCCGACGGCGCCATTTGCGCAGCCAAGGATTTGTGCACCACGGACTCGCTGTGCAAAGCCAGCAAGTGTGAAGCAGGCGGCAAAATCAGCTGCGACGACGGCAACACTTGCACCAACGACACCTGCGACTCCAAAGTCGGCTGTAGCTTTGCCCCCAACTCCAAGCCGTGTGACGACGGCAACGCTTGCACGGTCGGCGATGTTTGCGCCTTGGTCAGCGGCAAGGGCGCGCTGTGCACCAGCGGCAAGCCTATCGATCCGAAAACGTGCGACGACGGCCTCGTGTGCACCACCGACAGTTGCGATACGGCCAAGGGCTGCGTGCACCTCAACAGCACCGCCGCCTGCGACGACGGCGACCAGTGCACCAACGGCGACATCTGCGGCGGCGGCAAGTGCGTGGGGGCCAAGAGCGGCGCCTGCGACGACGGCAACCCGTGTACCACCGACAATTGCGACGCCGCCACCGGCAACTGCAACTGGAGTGGCACCAGCGGGCCGTGCGATGACAAGGACGGCTGCACCGCGGGCGAAACGTGCAGCAATGGCAAGTGCGGCAACGGCACGGTCAAGGTCTGCGACGACAAGAACGTATGCACCGCCGACTCGTGCGCCAGCGCCAGCGGCACCTGCCTGTTCGCCAGCGTCAAAGACGGCACGACCTGTGACGACGGCAGCGCCTGCACCGCGACCGATGGCTGCAGCGCGGGCAAGTGCGTCGGCAAGGGCATTTGCGACGATGGCAACGTCTGCACCGACGACAGCTGTGACAGCCAGATCCGCAAGCGCGCCTCCGCCACCAATACCGCTGCGTGCGACGACGGCGACAAGTGCACGGTCGGCGACCTGTGCACTGCGGGGACTTGCAAGTCCGGCGCCGCCAAGAACTGCGACGACAAGAACGGCGGCACCGCCGACAAGTGCGACGCCGACAGCGGCAATTGCAGCGCTACCAACTTGGCCAATGCCAGCCCTTGTGACGACGGCATCGCCTGCACGGCGTCCAGCGCTTGCAATAATGGGTTATGCACGCCGACGGCCAATTGCAGTTCGCTCAATGACCACTTTGAGTGTGGCTCCAACGCGGCGGGCTGGCAGATCACCATCCCGCCGTCGCCGCTGGTCTCAGTGGCGCGCAAGGTGCTGTGGGCGGTGGACAAACTGCCAGCGGTGGGCTCGCCTGAGCAGCAGGCTGCGCACCAATGCACCCTGAACTTGAACAACGACACCAACTACTGCGACGCCTTTCAGCAGGACAAGGAATCGCTGTGTTTGCAACCGGCAGGCGTAGCGCGCTCGCCGCTGATTGACTGGTCGGCCAATTTCGCCGGCCCTGGCGTGCTGACGTTCGACGCCTACTGGGACCTCGATCCGAACGGCGCTACGCCCACGGAAATCCCGCGGATTACCATCCGTGAGGCCGGCACCAACGTCGTTTTAGCCGTCCATCAGCTGCCGAAAAACCCGGCCGACATGAAGGTGTGGAAGGCGGCGATGACCATTAATCTGACCGTGGGGTTGGGCAAGAAGTTCTATGTCGAGTTTGACATGGAGATCAGCGCGAACACGTATAGCGCAGGCAACAGCGGTGCCGGCATTTTTTACGACAACGTCAAAGTCGGCCTGCTGTTTGTCGGCCAACCGGAAAATTGCGGTGACCTCATCGACAACAACGGCAACGGCAAAACTGACTGTGCCGACCCGACTTGCACGGCGACGTTTGGCTGGTCGGCCACCAAACGGATCAGCGACCCGATCGACTGCACCACCAGCGCGGCCAACTGGCTGTTCACGGGCACGGACGCCAGCACCACCAACAAGGTCATGTGGGCCGTCGACAACGCGCCAGCCTTGGTGGCCAAAACCGGCGCTTGCACCTTGAACTACAACAACGGCACCAATTACGAAGTCAAGGTCAACAACGCTTCGGTGGGCAATGTCGGCTTGGCCACTTGGGGCAAGGCGGTCAACACCACCGGCATGGCCATGGTTGTCGTATCACTGTGGTATTACTACGACACCGAGTCCGGACCCACCACCCAGTTTGCCGGCTGGGACAACGCGGTGGTCCAAGTTTCGACCGATGATTTCGCCACCTGCTGCAACGCCACCACCGGCTGCGGCAATGCCTGCAACACCGTAACTACCAAGACCTATCCACTGGCTAAGCCCGCCAGCGAAGCGGGCCTGAAGACGTGGACGCTCTTTAGTCAGGACATCAGCGCCAGCTTTGCCAATAAGGCCAGCGTCAAGCTGCGCATCCGCTTTGACACGGGCGACGGTTATTACAACGCCTTCCCCGGCGTGTTCGCGGATGACGTGGTGGTTTTAGGTAAGTAGAGACAGTGGTGGTTTTGGGCAGACCCATTCGGGCGTGTTGGCAGTGTCCCACGGCTTGATGCCGATGGCTGCGACGTTGCCGGCCGCGACCAAGGGCGCCAAATCGGGCGCATAGCGACCCACAAAGCAAGCAGACGCAACGGTCCCAGAATGCCTTAATTTGCGGCCGGTCCCTACTCGTCGACCCACTTGACCACAGCTGTGACCGCACCGGCTTGCACTTCCAACACCAGCACCCGCGGCCCCAACGGCGTGTACTGGTCCTGATCGCTCAGTTTGGCCGAAAATGCCACTTCGCAGCCCGAAGTGCAGGCCGGCGGCACCTTGGCCAGCACCGCACTTAGAAACCCTGCATCAACGGTGGTCTTCCAGCGCAGCACGCCGGCCAGCACCTCAACCGCGGTGGGAATCGCCAAGCGCTGCCCTTCCTTATCGACCACCAGCGGAAACGCCAACATGCCGCCCTTGCCATCGGGCAACAGCACCAAGCGCGCGCCGTTTTGGGTCCAACTGCCCCACAGCCACTCGACGCTGCGCAGTTTGGGCAGGATTCTAGTTACTTGCACTTCGTAGTTCTGGCCCGGCCGACCCTGTACCGTCAGTTCTTGATGGCCGCCTTTGGGCAACACCAGACGCTCGTCGCGACCGGTGCCGACGGTGTACAGCACCGTCAGGTCGCGGGCGGCCAAATTGCGAAACTCCACCCGGATCGGCACGTTTTGATCCGGCACCGGTTTGGTGAGCAGGGTCGCTTTGCCGCTGACTTGGCTGACGTCTTCCTGTTGGCGGCGCAAGCGGTCGGTGACGGTCGCGGCATACAGCGAACCTAGTCGCGACGCCGGCCGCGCTTGCCACACTTTGGCCAGCACCTCGAGCGGCGCCGACGGGTCGCCGGCGCGCTTGTCTACCGCCATTTCTGCCGCCGCGGGGCGCACTCCCGACAGGCGACTGGGGCCTTGGCTGGCACACCCGTAGCGATATTCTAAGGTTTCACCCTGGGCAGCCTGCACCGGCGCGTCGGGTTTGCAGCGCACGGTTTGCTTGACAGTGCCCGTCTGGCGCGCCGTCAAAAAGCGAATGGTGCGGTTGCCAGCGAGGTCAAACTCAATCACGACAGCATGTTGGCTCGGATTGCGCACATTGAAGGTGCACTGCAGGTCCTTGGGCACCAAGGAGCGCCACTGACCGAGTTTGGCCGCAGCCAAGTCCGCTTGCAGGGACGCCGGAGGCAGCCGTCGCGCCGCAAACTCTTTGCTGGCCGCGCACTGGACGTCGCTAACCCAATTGACACTTTCTTCGACACCGACGGCTTGCAGCCCGGCAAAGACCTGCACGGCTTCTGGTGCATCTGGGTGTTGGACCAAGAACTCAATGAGTGCCGTACTGTTGCGGTCGTCCAGCGCTTGTTTGGCCGCCGCTTGTCGGGCCGCGATTTTTTCGGCGGCGCCCAGTTGTTCCGCTTCGGCCTTGGCGCGCACCGCCTGTTCGGCTCGGGCGACACTGCGTTGTTTTTCGGCGTCGGCTTGGGCGATTTTCGTCTGGCCGGCCGCTGCGGCTTTGGCTAAGCTGACTTGTTCAGTCGCGATCTTGCGCTGCTTTTCACCGTGCTCAGCGGCTATTTTGGCGGCAGCCGCCGCCTGAGCCAGCGCGGTTTTGGCCTGCCCATCCGCCTGCGCTTTGGCCGCGCGGTCGGCGTCGGCTTCGATCTTGCGCAACCGCGCCGCCTGAGCAGCTTCCTCGCGTTCTTTGGCGTCAGCCTCCGCTTTGGCCTTGCGTTCGCCATCGGCGGCAAGCTTGCGCTGCTTTTGTGCTTGGGCAACAGCATCGGCATGGGCCTTGCGCTCGGCAGCGGCCTCGATCTTGCGCAACCGCGCCGCCTGCGCAGCTTGCTCGCGCTCCTTGGCCTCAGCCTCAGACTGGGCTTTGCGCTCATTGTCTGCCGCGAGACGCCGGTTCTTTTCGGCCGCGCTGGCTTCCACTCGGCGCAGCTTTTCTTCTTGCGCGGCCTCCTTGCTCGCTTTGGCGGCATCAGCGGCCAGCGCTTTGGCGCG
>SHZD01000128.1 GCA_009692465.1 Myxococcales bacterium | reverse complement strand
TGTCCGAAACTGCACGGATTCACTCCGGGCAGTTCTTGGACAGTTGAGAATATCTGTGAAGCTAGGAGACTGTCGGATCGCAATAGATTCATTGTGTATAACCGCAAAGATATTTCATAACCGATTGATTTCCGACAGGCTCCTAGACGCACGACGGTGAAGTCAGGCGGCCTGCGCTGGTGGCTGGTTTTCACGAAAATTGGGTGGCTGGTTTTGGTTAGCGGTGAAGAGCCGGGGTTCAGGTGACACAGCCGATGCCGACAAGGCCGAGGCCAAGGCCCGCGACAACTGGCACACCGCGATTCGCCAGCTCAAGGCCCAGCTGACCAACCTGTTTCCACGCGATGTCAAAAAGGTTTTGCGGTTCTTCCCGGTGGCGCCCAAGACCAAGAAGGCTGTCGCGAGCCCTGACCAAGCGGCCTAGCACACGGGTGCGATGCAACTTAGCCAGTGAGTCGCGCACCACCCACGTGGATTTTTCGAAAACACCGGCTGACCGCAGCTTCGTCAACGTGGATTTTGCGCAGTCACTGGCTGAGTGACGACTCGCCAACGTGGGTGAAGCTGCGCATGCCGGCTGAGAACGAGTTGCACAACCCGGATTTCCGGATCTCAGGGGCCATCCGCCCGCGCCACCGTGTGGGTGACAGCCAAATCACCGCGCATCAGCCGCTCACGACCAGCGGCAACGTCACCCGCAACCAGCGCGCCGCGCGGTCCTCTTCCAGCACCAACTCGGTCCCAACCGCTTCGCGCAGCCCCTTGGCCATGCGCACAAAGCCGACGCCGCGCTGCTCCATCAGGCGCTTGGTCACCAAGAAGTGGGCGACCAGCTGGTTGCGCGACCGGGTCATTCCGCCCGCGAGGACAGCCTCTGTCGACAAGTGGTTGGGCAACTCGCCCGGGCTGGTGACCACCACGCGGTCGGCAAACACCTCAAACAGGACCTTGGAGCCAATAATGGCGTAGTCGCGGTGAGCAACTGCATTGACCAGCGCCTCGCGGCTCACCGGCAGCGGCAGCACGTCGCGGTCAAGCCGCTGCAGACCGACGTAGTGTTCCTTGCGGCCGAGCGCGGCAAACCAGGTCTCGGCCGAGCGGACTTGCTCATCCACGCACCCTTTGGCCTCGGCGACCAGCACCGGCTCATCGGCGCGCGAGGTGCCGGCGTAGGCCACGCACTGCACGTAGTGGTTGCCAGTATGGCGAAACGACTGCGGGCTGTGGCCGAAACACAGCAGGCCATACAGGGTGGCCCGGTGATCGCCATCAAAAGGCACAATGGCACCGTGGTTGGTCAGGTCCTGCACCAGCGTCGGCCGCGGCTCGGCTTGGGTGTCGATGCCGATATCGCGCAGGTGGCGGTAGAAGGTACGGTCGCCCAGGCTGTGCACGGTGCTGCCCGGCACGCCTTGCTCCTCGGTGAGCACAAAGCCAAAGGTGTTGAACAGATCTTGGAGCTCGGCCGGCGATGGCTCGTGGTTGGAGCGGCCGCGACGGACTTTGATGTGTCCGCCCACCCGCAGCGGCTCCGGGCCACGCTGGCGTTCGACGTGCACCCAGTGCACTCAGGCGTCGTCGACCAAGTGTCGGCCCGACCGGCCGTGCACCGGCGCACTCAGCCCGCACTGCAGCAGGTTGGTCAGCGCCTCAGAGACTTCGTCGGGTGGCGTCCGCAGGCCCTCGACACGGCCGGCGTCGTTGACGCCGACAATCACCACGCCGCCGGCTGAGTTGGCAAAGGCGCACACCGCCTCGCGCAAGCGGTCCACCGCCAGCTTGGCTTTGAACTCCGTCTGGTCGCTTTCGCCTTGGGCGATGCGCTCCTGTATTTCTTGCCACAACATGGTCTTGCCCCGGTTCTCAGCGGCGAATCGGCTGAATAGACGCGAGCTTAGCGACCCACACAGCAAGCACACGGGCGCAAACAAAAACGAATCGATTTTGTTGGTGCCCTTAGCGACCCACCAAGCAAGCAATGGGCATGGTCAATGAATGACTCATTCATTGACCTGCCCTAATGAGAATAATAAGGAGTCTCACCCGTCGAATGGTCCGTGACGTCGATGATCTCTTTAATATCGGGAAACTTCTCTTTGAGCCGGGTCTCAATGCCGAACTTGAGCGTTGCCGAACTCGATGAACAGCCGTGGCAACCGCCGCCAAACCGCAGCATGACGTTGCCGTCTTGCACTTCAACCAAAGTCACCACGCCGCCGTGCGACGCCACCGACGGATTGATTTCCGAGTCGATGACCCACTGCACGCGCTCCAGCAACGACGCTGAGTCCGCCGGGCCGGCCGCGGTCGGATTGTCGAAGTGAAACCCTGAAAAATCAGTAGTCTCCATGTAGTCAATGGTGCCGTCCTTGAAGCGGCCATAGCTCTTGGGATCGACGTAGACCGTCAGGCCGTCGGCGACCATGACTTGATCGTCGGACTTGCCTTCGACTTCAAAATCGAGGTCGTAAAAGAAGCCATCGGGACCGCCGACATCGACAATCACGCGCAGGCCATAGCCTTCCGGTTGGTGTTTTTCGCCCATTTCGCGCACTTTGCGCACGGCGGCAGAAGTAATGTGCATAGACCAATCCAGTGCGGCAATGCGCCGGCCGCCCTTGTATGCTAGGCCAGCCACCGCCGCCGTCAATAGCGGACCGAAAAGGTCCCCTATTCAATCGCCAGTTGCTGGTCAGCGCCCGTACACGCGCATCCAGTTCTGGCCGCTGCCAGCGGTGCCCTTATTCAGAGACAGTGCCCAGCCAAAACCCACGGCGACGGGTTGCGCGGTACCGCCTTCCGTGGCCGGCTCGCTCTTGACCGGCCCCAAGCCGCCGGCCCAACCTGGATCATCGAAGCAGCCGGCTTCGCGATTGACGTTCCACGCTGGGCCCCAAGCGGACTCCGGGTCGTTGTCGCCGGTGCAGCCGGTGTTGTTGTCGTGGTCGTCGGGGTTCAGATACAGGTCGGTGTCGCATAGCTTGTCGGCTTTGATGAGCGTGCCTGCCGCCTGCTTGATGCCTGGCCCGCCCTTGGCATAGCAAATCGGTCCGCCCGTAGCGACGATGACGCCACCAAGAGACTGCGCACCTTTGCCCAGCGGGTAGCTGGCCCACAAACCCGTGGCGTGGACAAACATCACCTCGGCGACCGGCATCGAGCCAAGCAATGGCGACCGAAAGTCCTTGCTTAGCGCGTTCGGTGCCCCGACCGACTGTTGGCCATTGCCCCAGAGGTCTTTGGCGTTCCACGTCCACGTTGCCTGACCGTCATCGCTGACCACTGCCAACAATGTCCACGCCGCGCCAGAAGTCGCTGGATCACAAAGCGTTTGCGTCGAGACTTTGGATCCAGCCTTGCCATCAGGATCGATCCAAGCCAGCGTGCTCTTGAAGCTGGGAGTGGCGGCCGCCAATGCCGCGCAGCTGGTCGCCGGATTGGACGGGTCGGCGCCCACCCCGCATTTGCCCTTGACGCAAGTGCCACCGCTGCCGCAGGCGACGCCGTCCTTGACCGCTGAAAATGTGCAATTACCGCCGCTTACGCACGCATCTGTGGTGCATGGATTGGCGTCGTCGCAGCCCGCAGGTCCGCCACCGGTGGCAGCGCACACCCCCGCGGTGCACAAGCCGCCACTCATGCAGTTGGTGCTGTCGCCGCAGGCTACGCTGGGCACGGGGCGGTCGCAGACGTAGCACGGCAAGGCGGTGGCCGCGCATAAGTCGTTCCACTTGCCATCGGGCATCAGGTGCACAATGTCTTCGCCTTGGCCGGCCAAACTGCAGCAGTTGGTGCAATTGTCGGGCTGCCCGCCGCTCCAATTGGCGAAGGTCATGGGCGAGCCGTTGGTCCACACGTACTTGCCCTCGACGGCGGTGTCGGCAAGGCCAATCAATGCCTGAGTGCCTGAGCCGCACACGGCGTTGGCGACTCCGCGCACCAACGTGTTGTCTTCGGCCGACTTGACGTGGACCAGATGGCCGCCCCACTTGACGCATTCGACCTCAGCCGCGGCAAAAGTCTGATTGGTTTTGAAGGCCTTGATGCAGCGCCCGCCGGCCAAAGTGGCGTCGCACACTTGGGCAGCCGCCGCTGCGCTAGAGGCAAACGTGCACTTGCCGGTCTTGGCGTCGCAGGCATCTTGGGTGCAAGGATTGGTATCGGCACATGATTTTGCGGGGCCGGCCACGCATTTGTTGGACGTGCAGGTGTCACCGACGGTACACAAGTCGCCGTCCTCGCAGGCGCCGGTGACCGCAAACCACAGGCACGCGCCGGTTTTGAGGTCACATTGGTCAGTCGTGCACGGTTTGCCGTCGTCGCAGGCGTTCAGACCACCGGTGGCGGTTTTGCAGGCTCCGCCTTCGCATTTTTCACCCACGGTGCACAGATTGCCGTCGTCGCAGGCGGCCGCGGCGTTGGCGTGCTGGCACCCTTTGACCGTGTTACAACTGTCCACCGTGCAACTGTTGGCGTCGTTGCAGCCCACTTTGGGGTCCATAGCGGTGCCGCCTTTGCATTGCAAAAAGTCACACGCTTCGCCGGTCGTACACGGGTTGCCGTCGTCGCAGAGGCCCTTTTTGAGATTCCATAGGCACGCACCGTCGCTCTGGCACTTGTCGTCCGTACACTGATTATTGTCGTTGCAGGAGGCGTCGCTGCTACAAGCGCCCGTAATTTCGGGGCCAGTGTCTTGAGCAACCTCTGGACCGGCGTCGGCGACCGTGTCTACAACCGTTTCCGCATTGGCGTCTGCCGGACCGTCGGTCGCCGTGTCTGGGCCCGGACCGCCGCTGTCGACCACCGCATCGACCACTGGATCGGTGTCGCTTGGCGTGTCTGGCGGCGTTTCTAGGTCCGCCGTCGCCGCATCGGCAACCGGGGTCACGTCCGGGGCGGCATCGTCGGCGGCGGCCTGCTGGTCGGGGTCACCGCCATCAGGTTCCTGGCCGTCGAGTTGGGCGTCTTGGGGGTTCCCGGCATCTTCAACCCCAGCGTCGACTGCCCTGCCAACAGCGTCGACTGCCCTGCCAACAGCGTCGACTGCCCTGCCAACAGCGTCGACTGCGCTGCCAACAGCGTCGACTGCCCTGCCAACACCGTCGACTGCCCTGCCAACACCGTCGACTGCGCTGCCAACAGCGTCGACTGCGCTGTCCTCGGGCACTGCACCTACGTCGCCGCTGACCTCAGTCTGGCTTTTGGCGTCGACCGGCACCGGCGCAGCCGACACCGTGGTGTCATCGCCACAGCCCCATGCCAGCACCGCCGCAATCGCGAAGAGCAACCCTGGACGCGCGGGCGCCCGAGCTGGACTGAATCGATTTGTGTGCGCCCAATCGTGCCAATTCACGCCGACCTCCGATGACCCATGCCTAGGGTTGCCACGCCCACAACTCAGCATAGCCGACGACACCGTCAGAATTTTTTGGTTTTTGTAAGCTCGGAAGGGTAGAAGAACGCCGACACACCCGAAAACGTAAGCGCGGCGCTCATTTGCGTGCAAGTGCCTGTGGCGTCGCGTGCCAAATCGCCCATGCCACCGGTTAACGCCTGCACAATATCGTCGATATTGCCTTGATCTTCAGCGGCGGTTTTGGCGATTTTGGCGATACTGGACAAGGTGGCGCCACCGCCAATGACCCCAGCGTCAATGCGTTGGTCGTCGAGGATACGAAATCGCACGTGGCAACTGCGCATTTCTAGGATGTATTCTTTGCCAAAAATCTGCAGCGGTAGGTCGATGTCAAACGGACCAAAATCGACGACTCCGTCTTTGAGCGGGCCTTTGCCGCAAACCGTAGCCGGATCGCGCTTGTTGAGGTGAAAAGTCTGGCCGGTCAAAACCTTACCATCGGTACCCAATAACGGCTGGCCCTGTCCAGCGCGAATGCGCACTTCGACCTGATCGTCGTTGCTCAGGTGGTCCAGACCATCCAACTCGACCATCAGCAGCACGCCGCCCGACTCGACGCTCGCTTGCAACAGCGACTCAAAGGCGGCAATGCCCGAACTCTCGATAATCGGCACCAAAATCGAAAACTGGTTGTCGATCCCCGGCACGCCGTCGGGCGACACAAAGTCCTTTTTTCCGCAACTGGCGGTGTCGGTTTCATCGCTGACTTTGTTGTCTAAATTCCACCCGACCACCACTCCTTTGGGGTTTTGGCGGGCAAACTTGATGGTATCGAGCACAAACAAGCGTTTGGTGATGGGCTTGGCCGTAACCTCTTGACTGGCATCTTGTTGAGCATCCGCCACAGGTGCAGCCACGGGTGCAGCAGCCGTGCCACCATCACAGGCGAGAAGGCTCAAAAGCAGCACCGCCAGCCCCGGGTGACTCCCCGGCAGTGCTGGGCGATTTTGACTGTCATTGCCCATGGTTTTCCTCGTTCGACTTTCAAGTGGCGACTGCCAACGCAACTCTAGCACTTCGCGGCATGGTTGATTCAGGTGGCGAAGTTGGTCCTGAGATTAGGCCTCAATGCCAGCTAACCCATCGTTGACCTTGCCACCTTCGGCGCCAAAGCTAGCCATGTCACAGCCGACGGCCCGACACAGACTGAGCAGTGCTTTGGAGGTATTTTCGGACCCTTCCGAACGGTAATGCACATCATTTTTGAGCTTGCCACCCGCAGAACCAGCGATAATCAGCGGCATTTCTTCCAGCGAGTGGGTTTTGCCCAGCGACACTTCCGAGCAGCCCATCAGCGCGCAGTGGTCGAGCAGGGTGGTCGCCCCCTCAGTCACCGCCGCCAACGACTCGATTTGATAGGCAAAGGCCTCCACACATTGCAGCGTAATCGCGTGAACTTCGTCTTGCGCACCCGGCTCGTTGTGGGTCAGTTCATGATGGCCGGTTGTCGCGTCCTTAAACAGTAAGTTGTTGACCGGCATCGTGAAAAAGTTGCTCACCACCCGCGTTTGGTCGCAGGCCAGCGCATAGGCGGCCAAATCGCACAGGACCTTGTTCTTCAGTTGCAACTGCGGCCGCCCTTCGATGTCGGGGTAGGCTTTTTCCGGCGCCTTGGGCACTTTGCAGGCATCGAGCTTGGGCGGCGCCAGTTCCAGCTTGGCCAGTCGCTTTTCCAGTTGCCGCACGCCTTCAAAATGCTGGTCCAAGCGTTGCGCATCGGCGGCGCCGACCGTCGCCCGCAACTGCTTGATATCCCCAGATACCGCGTCCAAAACACTGCGGCGCAAGCCCAAAGAGGGGTCAAACTTGGGCTTTTCACCGGGCATGGTGAAGCCGAGGCCAAAAACGCGCTCAAACAGCAAAAAGGGATTGGATTCCGGCGGATTTTGCGAATTGGGGCCGTTATACGAGTAACCATTGCCCGCGGCGGCGCCGAATTCTAGCGAGCGAAAACGCGTGTCTTTGCCAATAAAATCCGCGATAATCTGGTCGATGCTCGGGCCAGCAAAGGTCGTGTCGCCGCCTTGGTGCAGTAACGGTCGGCCACTGAGAATGCCGGCCGCGCCAGCGCCGTGCGGTTGACTGTTCAAGAGGCCCAGCCGGGTGCCGGTCACCACCGCGATGCGGGCCTTGTGCTTGGCCAGCGGCTGCAACTGGTCCGACAATTGCCACGCCGCGCCGACGCCAGCGCTTTTGGGCACCCAGCGCGCGGGCAGCATGCCGTTGCCCCAAAAGAACAAGCCAAAGCGCTTGGGAAAGCCATCGCTGCCGGTTTCGGCCCATGCGGTGCCGTTGCCGTTGCAAAAGCGATCCAGCGTCGGCAAGCCAATCGCTACCGCGCTGCCGGCGACTAAACCCCGCAAAACTGTGCGCCTACTGATAGACTTCGCGTTCATTTGCCCTCCGCGGCCAGGCGGCCAAAACCTTCGGATAGCGCGATTTGGCGCAGCAGACCTTTGACCCGCATCCCGGACTTGGCAAACCCGGCGGCAAGACTGTCGATTTGGCCAGCCTCACTGACGATGGTCGGGCGGGCCACGGCATAGGCGTACAGCTTTTTGGTGACGCAGCGCCGAAACTTGCTGCTGTTGGCCAACACGGAGGCAAAGCCACTTGAATCGGCGAAAGCGACCCCGTCGAGGTCGCCGCTGGTGTCGATTGGCTCGCCGTTGTCGAGTTTACGGTAGCGGCCGATGCCGTCGTAGTGTTCAAAGGCAAAACCGATGGGATCCAAAGCTTTGTGGCAGCTACTGCAGCCGGGTACGTTCATGTGGGCCGTTAAGCGTTGGCGCAAGGTCTTGGCTGTCGGCGACGGTTCGGGGATGGCGGTATTGAGGTCCGCTGGCGGGTCGGGCACGAAATCACACAGCAAAAACCGCCGGACAAACGCACCACGCAAGGTCGGCGAGCTGGAAACCGGATGGGCGGCCAAACCCAAAAACGCCACTTGGCCCAGCAGACCGCGGCGCGCCGCATCGTCGGGCAGTTCAATCGGGGCGTGGCCGATTTCTTGCAGGGCCGGCACTTCGTAAATGGCAGCGAGGCGGCGATCGACAAAGGCGGTGCGCGTGGTCAGCAACTGCCGAAAATCGCTATCGGTGTCAAACACCAGATGCTCCACCAATCGGAGCGTCTCTTCGCGAGCCGAACCGCCCAGATCGCCACTGAAGTGCTTGTAGACTTTGGGGTCTTTGTTGAGTTTGACCACCTCATGCAACTGCAGCCACTCGCCAGCAAAATTGCGCAAGGACCGGCGAGCCTTGGGGTCGGCGAGCAGGCGATCAATTTGAATTGCCCGCACTTTGGGGTCTTGCAAGGTCTCATTGGCAGCGGCGGCCAGCAGTTCAGTGTCTGGAGGTCCAGCCCACAAGAAGTAAGCCAAGCGACTGGCGAGTTCTGGGGCGGTCAACCGGCGAGTCGCTGGATGCGCTGGGTCTTTTTCTCCGTGTTCAATGCGATACACAAAGGCCGACGACTGCAGCAACTGCACCAACGCGTACTCGGCACTCTGAGCAAAAGTGCCCAATGCCGCACCCGCTTTGGTGGCAGTGGCGACGACAGCATCGCGTTCAGCAGCAGCTAGCGGTCGCCGCCACAATTTGCCGCCAACGGCAGCGACAAATTCTTGCAGGCATTTGGTGTCCGCTGGTCCTTGCGGTGCACACGGCAACAATTTAGCCAACCGCTCGGGTTTACCGGCGATTTGCGCGGCCAAACTGCGGGCGGCTTCTTCATACAGTTCGACTCCGCGCGGCGATACTTTGGCAACCGCACTGCCGACCGTAAGCAAATGTTCAAATGAAACATCGGGTTCAAGCGTAGCAGGCAGCGTCAAGTCAGCGCCAAGAACATCGTGCACGGTGTTTTCGTACTGCGCTCGCGTCAAGCGCGGCAGCGCCGCCGGAGCCGGTTGCAAAGTCGCAACGGGCGCCGCGGGGACATCGGCCTGCCTGTCACAGCCACCAGCGGCAACTGTTGCGATCAGCATCAACGTCAATGCTCTCACTGGTCATCTCCTTGTTCGGTCAGCAGCGCCCGCAGCGCAGAAAACGTTTGTTCCCAGCCTGTTTTTGCAGCATCACTGAGCACTTCGGCGCGCATTGCCACTTCGCTAGTCAAAATCGGGCTGACCACGGTCACCATGCTGGCGCCGTCGGCTGGCGCAATGGCAATTCGCCAATAATCCGATGCCTGTGGTTGCTCGTCGGCGGCAGTGCCGGTCTGCACCGCATACCATTCGACGACCGCCACACACGGCGGGGTCAGTTCGACCCAACGGCCCACCCGCGCCCATTGCTCGCCGTCCTCGTCGTGCCAAGAGGCGTGGACCTCGCCATTGACGACGGGATCGCTGACTGCCTCGTCGCAAAACCAGCTTTGCAAGCCAATTGAAGTGGTAAATAGGGCAAAAACGCGCTCAGGCGGCGCCGGCAAAGGCTGGCGGACCACAACATGGCTGCGCACAGGGACGTGAGGATTAAACATGGTGATCGTCGACAGGTGAAGAGTTACAGGCGCTAGGAGCCTGTCGGAAATTAATCGGTTATTCAATGTATTTGCGGTTATACACAATGAATCTATTGCGATCCGACAGTCTCCTAGCTTCTCAGATATTCTCAACTGTCCAAGAACTGCCCGGAGTGAATCCTTGCAGTTTCGGACAGTTGCCGCCGTCTAGCCAGACGGCGCTAGGAGCGAGTCGGAATACTCCGACACGCTCCTAGTGGGCGTGGTTCCAAATTCGGGGTCGCATCGCAACCCTCGCCCCGGCCGGTGGGTTGGCGGGCTGTCTTTTCGCCGACCGTCTTCGCCGGCGGCGCCCAGATGGGCGTGCTGACGCTGCGGTCCGCGCTGGCGAACGGGGCCATGATATACACGGTAACCGAAGTCCGCGATCAACTTTCGTCGGTCGCCGCGAGTCGGCTGCCCTGAGCCGCGAGCTTGGCGACCCACGAAACGAGCATGAGATCGCCCAAGTCCGGTTGATGCCGGACTTGGGCGATCGAGTATAGCCCGCCTTTTCAAAGGCAGGGTTTAAAATCAGGGACAAGCCGGTGACCCCGAATAGCGATCCTCACCCGGCGCACTAATTGACGTGGTGACAGTCGATTCGACCCCAGTCGATGCGACCCCAGCTGAGAATCCGCCATGTTGGCCACAAAATCGGTAACTTGCGGTGTTTAGCGCTATTTGGTCTTCTTGGCCTTGGCGCCTTTCTTGCCCGTGGCGGGTACTGGCGCGGCCTCTGGCTCAGGTGGCGGCAGCGCTTCAACGGTCTTGGCCAGCGAGTCGAACAGACCCGTGACGCACGGGTCGATTTTTGGTATAATTTTCAAGTCTTCCAGCGCCGTCGCCACCAACTTGGCGCGCAATTTGCCGCTGGGCAAACCCTGGTCAAATTGCTCGTAAATATGCTGCGCATAGCCACCGCTCGTGCACATGGTCTGGGCGATCCGCACCAAACAGGCTTGACCTTCCGGCTGTCCGACCAGAAACCCAGCAACTTCATTCGATTCTAACAACTTAGCGATGGCATCGAGGCGCTGGCAATCTGGGCTCCCAGTAGGTTCTCTCAACTGGGTGGCTGCCCAACGCGCCAAAAACAAGTCGCCCAAACTCTGGTTGCCAAAATGGGCCTGACCGGCGACCGCGCCCGACTTGAACAGCGACGACTGCAAAAGGCGCTCGCACGACGCATGTTTGGCCCCAGCATCGCTCAGTGGCGTGGCGGCCACACAGTCTTCGATTTGAACGGGCAGATTGCGCTCGCCCTTGTCCGGCTTCTTGGCGGCGACGATCCCGTCGGCAGTCGCGATCGCGTCGTCCGGCGTCATCGCAACCCCTTGTAAGTCCTTGAGCAACTGGGCCTTGATGAAGTAGCGGTAGACTTCAGCGCGGCCGTTCTCAAAATTCTTGTAGTCCTGCTTTTCGCCGTCACTGGCGGCATTTTTTGCAATTCGTTGAACCACTTGCAGATCGCGATAGGTAGCCATGTGCGGGTAATAGCAGCGCTCAAACACAGTCACTTTACGGTCCAGACCATAGCGTTTGACGAACTCATCGACAATTTTCCGATCGGCAGCGTCGGGCAAATACCGGCCCAGAGCCGCCAGCGAGTCCTCACAAGTCAACTGCGGAATTTCCAAGCGCGCGTCGACAGTCTGAATCCCATAGTTGGAGGTGAACACCGGCGGCCGGGTCATCACTAAGGCCCGCGCCTGCGGGCCGATCCGCGTCACCAGATCATCGATGTGCTTAGCCAGCGCTTCGCGGGTCAGCAACGGCGTTTCGTCGAGCGAATCCAACACCACAACCCATGGCGCCGAGCCCAGTCGCTCCTTGATCGCATTTTCAGCCTGACCGGCGTCCTTGATGCCCATCCGACTGGCAATCACCACCGCGATCGGATTGGCGGTCAGGGTGGTCCCTTCCATCAGCGGCACCACGTCGAGGTTGAGATCAAGCTGAAAAAACGGGACGTTGCCACACGCCTGCGCCGTTAGAGACTCGGCTAATGACGACTTGCCGGTGCCGCCGCGCGCCAACACCAGCGCCGTGCGCACGCGGGGACTGCCCGCTGCCACCGAGGCCGCCAGCGCGGTGGCCAACTCTTCTTCTTTCAAGTAGGAACGCTGAGCTCCTTTGATCTCACGGCCCGGCCACTGGTGCAGCACCAATTCAACGGGAATGTACTTTTTGGCGGCGACATCGGCGCTGCGCTTGGCTTGCGACTTGAGGCAGGCCGCACGGTAGTCGGCTCCCGGCCCCGGCAACGGCGGTGGCGCTGCGACCGGCGGGCTGCCACAGCTGACCGACACCGTGACGGAGCCCAAACAAAAAAGTGCGCGACGAAACAGGCTATTGCAGATCACGGGCGACTCCCAATGCAGCGGCGCAACGGCGAGGCTGACTGCGACCGCCGACGCAAGCGCTGCACTTTGCCACGGATCGGCAGCGGATGCGACAAGCGGCAGGGCCGGGCGCAGTTGGCCGTGACCGCGTTGCCTGCTATGGTGCCCGCATGACCATGCCGCGCATCCCTCGCAACCAAGCAGAACAACTGCTTTCCAACCTCAGCCGTGACTTGGATTTGGCCTCGCCTGCGGACATTTTGACGGCCGCCCATCACCATTTTGGCGGCGCGGCGGCGATCTCGTTTTCGGGTGCCGAAGACGTCGCCTTGTTGGGTTTGGCGCAGGACGCCGGACTAGATTTTCGGGTGTTTTGCCTCGATACCGGTCGGTTGCACAGTGAAACCTACGCGTTGCTCCAAGCGTGCCGTGAGCGTTTTGCCAATGGTCTGCAGGTGTTTTTTCCGCAGGCCACCGCAGTGGAACAATTGGTGAGCGCTAAGGGCTTCTATTCCTTTCGGATCGACGGCCATAGCGAATGTTGCGGCATTCGCAAGGTGGAGCCTTTGCGGCGAGCTCTAGCGTCGGCACCGGCGTGGATCACCGGTCAGCGCCGCGACCAAAGCCCTGGCACCCGCGCTCAGGTGCCAGTGGTGCAGATCGACGAGGCGTTTTCGGGCGACGACGGCACGGTGCTCATCAAGTTCAACCCGTTGGCGCGCTGGTCGTCGAGCACGGTGTGGAAGTACATTGGCGCCGCGCAGTTGCCGTTCAATGCGCTGCATGAACGCGGCTATGTCTCCATCGGCTGTGAACCGTGTACACGGCCGATTTTGCCCGGTCAACACGAGCGCGAAGGCCGCTGGTGGTGGGAAGAGGCGACGCGCAAGGAATGTGGTCTGCACGCCAGCGACCGGTCGTAAGGGCTCGTACATGAATAAATCATTCATTTACACTGCCCGTTTGCTTGTTGGGTGGGTCGCTAAGCTCGCGTCTATTGCGCCGACTCGCCGCTCCGACCCAGACGAGCGTCGTGGCGTTAGGGCGCGTGCAAGAATTACTCGATCGATCCCCGATAGGACCGGAGCGTCGAGTCGGCTTGCAAAGCCGCGAGTTAGCGACCCACCAAGCAAGCAATGGGCCAGGGTGCAAAATCGACTTGATTTTGCACGGGCCCTTACTTGTGCTGGGGCCCTTGCACGCCCTAAAGGCTGTGACGAGCGGCCGTGGGGCCACTGGGAAACAGGCCCGCGTTCCTCGATTCAGCTCAGTCGCCGCGCCTGCTTACACCACCCCAGTTGACTTGAAGTCTTGTCGGGCGCAGAACGCCCAAGCGCGTTGAAACAATGACACAATTTCCTGCTAGTCGCGATGGTTTGGGCCAAATGTTGGCGGCCAGTGGCGTGGCCGTGGACGGCGCTAAACTGGACCAATTGTGGCGCTACCACCAGCTTTTGCGCGAGCGCAACGACGATGGCGACCTGACTCGGCTGCGGGCCTTTGCGACGATGGTGTCGTTGCACTACGTCGATTGCCTGTTGGCGGCCCATCACTGTGCCGATTTGTTGCCAAACGTGGTGATGGACATCGGTTCAGGCGCCGGTTTTCCGGGAATTCCGTTGCAAATCATGCGGCCCGATGTGCAAGTCGTGCTTTGTGAAATGCGCGCTCGCCGGGTGCAGTTTTTGCAAGATGCCGTGACTACACTGGGTTTGCGCTCTAGCGTGCTGCACCGGACCCTGAATCGGCACAGCCAAATCGAGTGCGGTGGGGTCATTTCGCGCGCCTTTGAGAAAATCAGCGTAACGTTGCAGCGCGTCGCCGCGATTGTGCCAACAGACGGGGTGGCGATTTTCCTCAAAGGCCCCAATTGTCCACCAGAAATTGCGGAGGCGAGCAGCCTGTTGCCGCGCGGTTGGCGTCTGGAGCGCGACGCCCAGTATCCCATCCCGTTGACGACCCACCGCCGCCATCTGGTAGTGTTTCGGCGCTTGCATGACTCCCACGAGGTTCACAGTCGGCGGCCGCGAACCATCGAAGCGCCGACCAATGCCGATTTTCGCAAATTTGTGGAGCTACTGACGGGCCGCGGCATTCGCAAGCATGGGCAGGCGCTGCTGTCCGGTGCCAAACTGGTGGCCGAGGCGTTGACGGATTTTCCGCACCATTGCGCGGAGTTGCTGGTCACGACCGGCATGGATCGCTTGCCTGCCGAAGCCGCCGCCGACTTGCCAGTGACGGTTTTGGCCCCGGTGCTGCACCGCGAGCTGGACGTAATCGGTACCGGTGGGCCGCTGCTGGTGATCAAGGCGCCGACGCCTGCGCCTGCGCCCGCGGATTTGCAGGGCGTGGCGCTGGCGGTGCCGTTTCAAGATCCCGAAAACGTGGGCGCGGTGCTGCGCAATGCAGCGGCGTTTGGGGTGCAAGATGTGATCTTGCTCAACGAGGCGGCTTCGCCGTTTCATCCCAAAGCGTTGCGCGCTGGCGGTCTGGCGGCGTTGCGGATGCGCTTGTGGCGAGCGGGCAGTATCAAGGAGTTTGCCGCGCTTGTGCCCGCAGATCGGTTGGTGGCCTTGTCAGCGGAAGGCACGCCGTTACCGCAATTCGAGTTTCCAGAGCATTTCGTCCTGTTGGCGGGCATGGAAGGCCCCGGCCTGCCCGAGGCCTTGCGCGTCCATGCAGTGGCGATCCCGATGGCCGATGGCTGCGAATCGCTCAACGGGGCCACGGCCGCCGCCATGGCGCTGTATGAATGGGCGACGCGGACGGCACGCTCCAAACTCGAGACCGACCCAGTTGACGCCCAGTAGTGAATGACTCTCTGTTCGAATCTTCGGCACGCTCGTCGCCAACACCTTGCAACTACGCAATTTTCGGGGCCCCCATTCGACAGACCGCGCACTGCCCGCTAGCCTACCGAAACGTCCACTGTGGGCGTCGCCCGCGAGCCAACTAGATTATGGCCAAATTGCTGACCATTGAGACGGGCTTTAGCTGCAACAGCCGCTGCAACTACTGTACTCAACTCGACTATCGCGCTATTCCACAGCCAGAACGCCTCGATTTAGCTACGGCGGACATCAAGGCGCGGATCGATTGGGCGGCGGACAATGGCTACGACCAAGTCGGATTTTCAGGCGGCGAACCGACGATTCGGCCCGATTTTATCGAGCTAATTGCCTACGCTAAGAGCCTGGATTTTGAGCGCATTGGCGTCA
The DNA here is from genome assembly GCA_009692465.1 of Myxococcales bacterium. Lineage (GTDB taxonomy): Bacteria > Myxococcota_A > UBA9042 > UBA9042 > UBA9042 > SXRM01. The sequence goes on along the minus strand of SHZD01000128.1, from coordinate 1,772 downwards.
CCACCAATGGCCGCATGTTTGCCTACCCCAAATTCGCCCACGCCGCGGTGCAGGCCGGCCTAGATGGGTGGACGTTTTCGTTGCACGGGCCAACACCTGAAATTCACGATAAAATTACGGCGAGCGAAGGTTCGTTGGAACAAGCGCTGGCGGGGCTGGCCAACGTGCATGCGGCGTGCAAGGCCCTTGGCGTTCGCCCGCATTTGATGAACAACCAGATCCTTTTGCCCAGCAATACCCAGTACATCCGCGAAATGGTCGAGTTGCTGGGGCCGCTGGGGGTCCAGTTGTTCATGATCCAGCCATTTATCGCCCAGCGCAGTAATGTCGCGGAATTGGGTAAGTTTTTTGTGCCTTACCCGCAAATCGTCGCCGCGGTGGAGCGCGCCTTGCCGGCGCTGGCCCAGTTTGGCGCGCGCATCAAGCCGTACAACGTGCCCAATTGCCTGTTGTGGCCGCTGGGACGCGAGCACGTCGAGGGTCAGTTTTACGGCATCACAGTTTATCGCGAGTTTGAGCGCGAAACAGCCGGTGAGTTCAAAGCTTTTCGCGCCAAGCAGTGGTATCGCATCGACGCTTGTAAGGGCTGCAAGGAAATGTGTCCCGGCTTTCGCATGGAGCAGTATCCCCAAGAGCGAATGGCCGCCGATCTGGTGGATACTGCGTTTTCATTTGCTAATTCGGCCCTACGTCAGCCCGACGACGGTCCGCTGGTGTTTGCGGGCACCGAGCTGATGACGCCGGAAACAGTCGGCGAGGCCATGACGCAATTGGCGCGCCAGCATGGCCCTGTAGCGTGGATGACGGCGGCGATGGAGCGGGCGACTCGGCTGCAACTGGCTGAACTTGCTAGCAGTTGTACTGAACGCGGTGAACTGGCCGAGTTGGTCCTCGTCGCCCAGCCGATGGACCAGCGCTTTTTGGCCCAACGGGTGCTGGAAAAGGGCAGCTTCGAGTCGCTGCGGCAGTTGCTGTATCACTTGGCAGAATTGCGCGATAAAGGCCGCTCAGTGCCACGTTTGCGCCTGCTCATCAATGTCGGCGACGCGCTGCGTATCGGTCAAGAACCCGAAATCGCCAAGCAGTGGCAAGCGCTATGCCAGTCGCTGGATCGGGCGCGCGGCACCGCGGTGGCGGACTTGCTGGTGGCGATCCCCAACTACCCGCGCGGCCGGCGCCCGCCTGATGTGAGTCGTCAGGGCGACCAGCATCGCGCTTGGGCCAAAGAGCTTGCCGACCTTGCCCAGCGGCATAATCTGCACGCTCGGTTGATTACGCTTGAGGATCGCCGTGGGCTGGACGCCGATCGGGCCGCGGCCATGCAGTTGGCCGAACAGCATTTTGCCACCGTGCTACCGATGGAATCGTGGGCCAAGCGGCTGTTTCGTCATCCATTGTCGTCGCCAGAACTGGATTTCGTCAGCTGGGCGCCGCCTTGGCTGTTTGAACGCTGGGACCTGAGCCACGCCCCGTTGCCAGAAGGATCCACCCCGCGCGCGTATGCAGACGCCGCCGATGAGGAGACGTTTGCCGCTGTGCGTCAGGTTTCGGTGGCGGCGGCAACCGGAACCAAAGCCGGTCGCGGTCGATTTGGCGGGGCCAGCCGAACAGCCACCCCCAAGGCCTAAGAGGGTGTTTACATTCATTGCCGAAGCGAGCCCAAACAGGCGCCCGCAAGGCGAGGCGGAGGCACTCTGACGACTGAGGCGCACTTGTAGTGCGTCACAAGGAGCAAGAGGGCTGACAACAAAGCATGGCGGGGTCGATGAGTC
>SHZD01000127.1 GCA_009692465.1 Myxococcales bacterium | reverse complement strand
CTATTGCGATCCGACAGTCTCCTAGCTTCACAGATATTCTCAACTGTCCAAGAACTGCCCGGAGTGAATCCGTGCAGTTTCGGACAGTTGCCGCCGTCTAGGCAGACGGCGCTAGGAGCGAGTCGGAATACTCCGACACGCTCCTAGCGGATCTCCGTTTCTCGTTCAGTATCATCTGGCTACGTTTTGGTTGACACAACTCGGCCCAATTGCGTAGGCAGAACAGGAGAGCCGCTAATGGCGGCATGAGGCGAATCGGCAGCCATTGCCGCACGTTCAACGGCTCGGTGACCCGATCGTGGCCGCTTTTTTTGGATTGTATAAGCTAACAGTTTTAAGGAGTTCTACATGAAAACAGTTCTAATGGCCGTGACCTTGGCCGCTACATGTTTTGCCGCCCCTTCGTGGGCGGATACGCCATTCGCCGGCAAGACCGGCGCCCTCAAGTTCGTGTCGACCGCCGCCGATTCCAAGGTGTCGTTTCTGAGCGATGCGCCGATGGAGAAAATCAAGGGCCGCGCCGACGGCACCGCAGCCGGCGAAGTCAATGTTGCCGACGCCACCAATCTGGCCACGGCCAGCGGTCGATTCTCGGTGCCGGTGGCCAAGATCGAGACAGGCAACGGCATTCGCGACAAGCACCTTCAGGGCCCAGACTGGCTCAATGCTGGCGCAAATCCCAATATCACTTTTGAATTTTCAAAGGTTGAGGTAGGCAAAGTCGAAGGCGCCCGTGCCAAGGGTCGCGCTCACGGCAAATTCAGCGTCAACGGCAAGACTGTGGACAAAGAAATTGCTGTCGATGTCGCCTATGCCGCCGACAAGAATATGATCAAGGTTACCGCCTCATTCAAGGTTTCGCTCAAGGACCATGAAGTCAAGGGCTCGGCGGGCACTGTCGGAAGCAAAGTCGGTGCAACCATTGACGTCGAGGTCACCGTTATCTGTGCGGCGCGCTGAGCACTGACCTGACCCCTGACCTGACCCGTGACCTGACCCGTGACCTGACCCGTGACCTGACCCGTGACCTGACCCGTGACCTGACCCGTGACCTGACCCCTGACCTGACCCGCGATCTGGGCACTGACTTGAGCACAGCCAGTCGTCAAGTTGATTCGCGCGCAGTTCAACACCACTAACAGCATCGACCCCTCCAGCGCCCGACGCCGGCGGGTCTGCACTTTGAAGCAGGATCCAACCTATGAAAGTCTTAGCCGCATTGCTGGCGATTGCTGCAGCTCTTGACCTTCTGGTCTGGTGGGCTGCTGCGGGCGCTAGTTGGTTTATTCAGGACAAAGTACTCAAAGTCTCTGTAGTTAAAGATAGTTTTGGCGACTGGACCACTAAGGAAGAGTTTGTCCCAAAATTCGTACCGGGCTTACTCGACTTCGCGGCGCCGGGGGCTGGTGGCTTGTTCTTCGTTGCGCTGGTGTTGGTCTGGCTTAGTCGCAAGGAAATTTTCGGTGCAGCTGAGTTCGGTCAGCCCCATTAGGAACTCGCACCGGACGAAGTCACTTTGAAATTGGCTCGGTTTGCTCGGTCTGTTGATCGCGAAGTTTTGTGCTGCCAGATAGACTCGTCGCAGTCGGGCTTAGCGGTTCGATCGCGTGAGTTTTCGGACTGATCCTGACCGATTTGGCACCACTGCGATGCGACGACGCGGTGACACCAGATAGTGGTCTCAGTAAACCAGCAGCACGGCGTCAGGCTTCGCCCGCGAACCGGCTCTACATCCGGACGGTGAGACCTGCAATCGCTTACCGCCACACATCGCCGCGATTTTGGATAGTTATGCGCTGACTGGGTGCAAATCCCCTGCCATCAGAACGGCGTTGCTATTCGCCTTCGCTGAATTTATGACGATTGGCACACCCAAGCGAGCAGCGCCAACATGCGCTGCGGCGATTTTCAAATGCGTTGGCGTCCACATAGTCCTGCAGGCAAATTTCGATCGTCAATTTGCGACGGCGAGGACGACAGTAAAAGTCGCTGGCCAAGTCCAGGCGATCGGCACGGTCGCGGCGAATTTTTTGCAGTTCAACTAGGGTCATTTCTGCGCCCACACTGCACTTTCCGGACGGATCCAGTTGATAATAGCCTAGTTATGCTTATCGGACCAAATTGGTCCTATATCCAGTTTGCCCGCTCTCTGAGCTGTCGTCAATACCTCTGCTTCCAGCCACTACGTCTGGTCAGCTCTAGGCGGAAACAACCTAACTACATCACAGGCTTGAGTCAGACTCGCTTGCGACTGCACGCGACCTCACGTACCGTAGCTGCCTATGTTCAAAGTAAGTCGAAAATCTGAATATGCTTTGATTGCGGTGCAGTATCTCGCCGCAACCTATGGCGGCAATGTCGTGTCGGTGACTGACCTAGCCGGGCAGTGCCATGTCCCCGTCGATGTGTTGGCAAAAGTGCTGCAAGGCCTCAAACGCGCTGGAATTGTCCGCGCTGTCAAGGGTGCGGGCGGTGGATACGGCTTGGCGCGACCGCTGGCGGAAATTCGGTTTCTCGACGTCGTGCACCCGTTTGAGGACACATTGGCCGTCGTTACCTGCCAGATGCCCAATACAGAGTGCGAACGGTCCGACAATTGCTCGCTACGCGACCCGATGGCCTTGCTCAATGCCTATATTATCCGGCAGTTTGAAGCGCTGACCATGGACATGTTTGTGGCGCCGCACCAGTGGTTGGCCAGCGCGACGCGGACGGGCACCATGGTCGAAACGATGTCTTTGGGGCGGCGAATGCGGATGCCAGCGTAAGGAACAGACCCAGATTGAGTCATTCTGGTACTGGTTCCGTTTGCCTGCATTGTTCGTCGCTAAGGAACTGTCCCAGAATAAGCCATTCTGTGACTGGTTCCTTTTGCTTGCTTTGTGGGTCGCTAAGCTCGCGTCCTTAAAGGCCGACTCGCCGCTCCAGTGGTGCGCAAGTCAATCGAGTTATTTAAGGACAGATCCTAAGCTTGTGTCCTGCAAGGCCGATTCTCCTTTTCTGTCTTGCGCAAGTCGATCGATTGGCGTACGAATGGTTCCTAAAGTTCTGGCCCGACGCACCGCCTGCGAGCGGCATTGGCGCAACGGGTTGAACAAATACGCACCGATTGCGCTTGTCACCACCTCAAAATGCTGGCACACTGTCGCCCCCTTCGCGCAGCCATTGGGGTTTTGCGCGAAACTCAATCGCATCACGTAGCGCGTTTTTCGCGCGCGGCGCCTTAGTCGCCGCAATTGATGAACATGGACAACCCGAACTACGGCTCTAACAACGGCGACGCTGACTTGCTTGGCGATGGACGGCCACGCGGTGAGCGGCCCCATCGCGCTTCGGCGCGCTCGGTGGAGTTTCGCCCCATCGAAGTCACGGTACAGGAAGGCAATGTTAACCGTGCGCTATCGATGCTTAAGCGCAAGATGGCTGCGGAAGGCATTTACAAAGAGCTGCGCAAGCGCCGCTTTTATGAGAAGCCGTCCGAGGAGCGCAAGCGCCGCAATCGCGAGGCCGAGCGTCGCCGCAAGAAGGCAATTCGCATCAGCCGCGAACGAGCAGCCCAGTAAAACCTGCGTCTGCAAGTCTGGAACCGTCGGTGACCGGCGAAATCATGGACAGTCCCTTGCTGTGGTCAGGCGGATAGCCGGCATGTCCTTGCTGGGCGGTTCGCTGTTGCAGTTCGACTCAAAGTAGTCGAGCTGCTTCAAGACATTATCCAAGACCGCCGCGGCGGGTGCGGAGGGCCGATGAGTGCATTCGGACGGCAACGGCATCTTTCGTGCGGCGGCCGACTTATTGTCGTCGCAGGTGCGGCAATTGCCGCATTGTGCAGCCTAACGATCGGCTCGACCTTCGCGCTCGCGGCAAAACCAAAGAAAAAACCAGCGGCGCAAGCAGACCAGCCGACAGCACCTCCTGCTGCCGAGGCAGCGCCCGCGCCCGCTAAAGGCCCGGCAACACCGCCAGCAGCCGGCAAGCCATTGCCAGCCCAGCCCAAACCTGCGGCGCCTGAGGCCAAATCCGTGCCCGCTGCGCCCAAGGGTGTGCCAGCGGAGCCAAAGACAGTGCCCGGCAAGTCCGAGCCGGCTGCTGCGCCAGCCGAGCCACTCCTTGGTCCCGCTAAAGTCTCTGAAATCAAAGAACCTACTGGCGTGGACAAGCCTGCCGGGTCGACCGATTCGCTGTGGGAAGGCTTCTTCTTCAACTTCGGCTTTGGTTATGCATCGAGCGGCGGTCAGCCCGGACCCCAAATTCCAGCAGTGAAAGGAACTCTGGAATTTCAAGGCAAGACCTACACCGGCGCGCTTAAGCTCCAAGACCACTCTTTTCTCGACTACAACGCGCTGGTGACGACCGATGTCGGTTCGGGCATGGCGGCCATGTTGCAATTTGGTTATACTATTGCGGGTTATGTCAGTATTTGGCTCGATATTGCCGCCCACGGCAACCTGTCCGCGGACAAAAAGAACATGGCCGGCGGTGGCGGGGTTGCGTTCATTGGCGGCATTCACCCGCTGCGTTTTGTTCGCGCTGATTTGCCAGTCGATCTCAAAATCTACGGCGGCTATGCGCCGCTCGAAGTGTTGGCCTACAACGAAAACGAAATCCAGCCCGAGTACAAAGCCAAGGCATGGCTCGGACCCGCGGTCCCCTTTGGCCTGCACACCGAGTGGAAACCGAAACCCAAAGGCGGTTTTGCGCTCGGTTTGGACCTGCGAATGGTGCGAGCAAGCTACAACCAGTGGTATTTCAACTGGGACAAAGAGCAGTATTCCAGCCCAGGCACCGATGGCACTTCGATCGTGACGACGCTGCGATTTGAGCCGCGTTTGACTCTCGCGGCTCACTTCTAGGCGATCGCTGAACTCTTTTTCCGGTTGAGCGCTCAACGAACTCTCCATCGCCGGCGCGCCTGTCTGCCAGTGTTTCTGGCTGAAGAAGGTGTTTGGGGGCCAGCCCAGCAGGCGCAACTAGCCCGTCAAGCCTTTGCAACATAAACGTATTCTCATAATTCACACGGGTGGTACGCTGGGCATGGCCGTGCCTGAGCAGCGGCGCTTGGATTTGGCGCCGCGAGATCATCTGCAACGGCTGCTCGTGCGCGTGCCGGAACTGTGCGAGATCGCCGATATTGACCTTGTAGCCCCGTTCAACCTGGATTCCAGCGACATTGGCCCAGCCCACTGGCAGCAACTTGCTGATCTAATTGCGGAACACTTGGCTGGAGCCGCGCCAGTCTGTGACGGTGTGGTTCTGATTCACGGGACCGACACCATGGCCTACACGGCGTCGGCACTGGCGTTCATGCTTCGCGGCCTCCACCGGCCCGTGGTCTTGACGGGTTCGCAACGACCGTTGGAGGCGTGGCGCACGGACGCCCGGGCCAATCTGGCCGCGGCAGTAGAGTGCGCCACCCTTGATGTTCCTGAAGTCGCGATTGTTTTTGGTGATCGCGTCCTGCGCGGTTGTCGATCGTCCAAAGTTGACGCCAATGACTACGCTGCGTTCGATTCGCCCAACGAGCCGCCGCTCGGCCGCATCGGGGTTGCGGTCGAGCTGGATCGCGAGCGCATTCGGCGGCCTGATCGTCCGTTCGAGCTTGCCAGAGCGATGGGCAGCGGCGTATTGGCAATGACTGTCTTCCCAGGGCTGGACTCGCAGTCTCTCGATACCATGGCCGCGCAAGCCCAAGGCCGGGTGCGGGTGGTTCTGGTGCGGGCGTTTGGCTTGGGTAACGTGCCCATGATGGGGCGCGCGAGCTTGGTCGAAGCTGTGGCCCGCTTGGTCGCCAGTGGCACTGAAGTGGTGATTACAACTCAGTGTCTGCGCGGTCGGGCCCAGATGGAGTTGTACGCCAATGGTCGAGCTCTTCTCGACGCCGGTGCGATCTCGGCGGGCGACATGACCTTTGAGGCGGCGGTCACCAAGGCGATGTGGGCCCTTGGGCAGCCGGAGCACACGCTCAGGCAGTGGTTTGAGCGCAACGTCGCCGGTGAGGTCACCTTGTGAGCGCTGGTGCACGGCCGCGACAATCCGCGCTATACTCAGCGCATGATTGCGACTCGCGACCTGCAACCTTGGATAATTTCAACTGGAAACACCCGATCGTGGCTCGCATGGGCGGCAATTGGAGCCCTGCTGGGTTTCGGTTGCCAGCGTGTGCAAGAAGATGGTCCTGGGTTTGACGCCGACGGTGGTCAGTTTTTTGTGGACACCGCCGGCGAAATCGTCATTGATGTCCCGTATTTCGACTTGCCGATCGAATCCAAAGTGGCGCCCGATTCCGCCGAAATCGCTGCTCCGATCAAGGAGTCATGCGGCAACAAGATCGACGACGATTTGGACGGCTACATTGACGAGGAAGGCTGTTACCCAGCGCCGAACTTGCGCGCCGATACCCAGTGGACTGATTTAGGTATCGTCGAGTTGACCAACACCAAAGGTCCGGCACCGACGCGCATCTACACCGCACCAGCCAAGAATGCCGGGATGGCGATCGTGGCGACCGAGCTGGTCAATGCTGGAGAATTACACGCATATCTGTGGGCTGAGACCTTGACCTCGCCTTCCGGTGTGGAAGTGATTACCCCAGGGGCGTGGGCCACATCGTTTAATCGAGCCTTCTTGGGCACCGGCTACACCACGGTGCAGATCGGAATGGCGCCGCAAATCAGCGTTGTCGCCGGCCCGTGGAAAGTGGGGGTGACGCGCGCGACGGACACGCCGCTCAAGTATTCGGGTACGCCGGTGCCCGGATGGATTCACCTCGGCGCAATTGCCCGGCCTGAAATCCCCTCAAACGCCAGAGCGGTGCTCGATCTGGACGTGTTTTGCGTCGGAGGCGTGCCAATGCCATGCGATAAACTGGCCAAATCGCCGCAGTGGAAGCAGATTATCAATAAAGTCAACGCTATCTGGAAGCCGGCCAACGTCGAATTGGGCACAATCGACATGGTTGACCTAGGCGGTGAGGAGGGCACGAAATTCAAGGCCCTGGACGAAGTCGGTTCCAACGCTGACAGCAATGAATTGACCCAAGTCTATATGGCGGCTGCGAAATTGCGTCCGAAGTCCGCGCGACCAACCCTAGTGCTGGTGTCGTCGCTCAATGACAAGGGCATTCCGGTGGCTGCCGGTCTGTCGCAGTTAGCTGGCGTCACCGGCATGGTCGGCAGTCGGGTCAACGGCATGGCAGTGGCCTTCAACGAGCAAGACTGGGCCAAGGCTGTCGCCTTGGGTCCCGACGCCAACTACGCCGGAGAGGTCTGGGGTCTGGTGATAGCTCATGAAATTGGCCACTTCCTTGGGTTGTGGCACACCGATGAAGGCAACGGCCAACTGCATGACCAGATTGACGACACCCCACAGTGCGGCAAGAAAGTCGACGTGTTAACCGCCGAGGAATGTCCGGTGCAGGCCAAATACTTGATGTTTTGGCAGCCCAAGGGTGTCACCCTGACTGCGGGCCAAGCGAAGGTCGTGCGCTACAATCCGGCTCTGCGTCCGTAGCTCGACATTGTCAATCTCGCCGGCGATAAACTGTTCCGGAGCAGGTCGGCTATCGACCAACTGGCTGAAATGATGGACTTACCGTCATGTCGGGATTTTGATTTTTCAGTCGAACCAGTTTAAGTCGTTGAATCTAATTACTAATTGAAGATGCGGAGTCGCACCATGCCACGCCTTTGGACCCGGATGGCTACGAAAGTCGTCGTTGCCCAGTTTCTAGCTGTGGTTGGCTGCAGTCTGACTGTGACCTTGGCTCATGCAGCGCCGGAAGACGTCCTGAAGTTTCTCCAGAATACCGGCCAAACGGGTGTGGCTCAAAATGTCGGCCTTGACGCCGGAAAGAAAGGCGAAGTTGAGGCAATTGCTAATGATCTCGCTGCAAAGACCGGCAGCAAGGCCTACATTGTGCTGCTCAAGCGGGATGAAGGCCCTCAAGAGTATGGCTCGCTGTACGAACGTCTCAATATGAAAGGCAAAGATATCCTAATCGCCTCCAATGGCACCCAGTGGGAAGTCAAAGTTGCCGCGCTGTCGCACGAGGCCAAGCAGGCAGCAGTCGATCGCGCGCTGGCTTCCAGTGGTGATGCCAAGCCGATCCCGCGTCTGAAAATCGTCGCCAACGAACTGACTTTGGCGCTCTCGCAGGCCAAAGGGCAACGGCTGTCGTGGAACGAATTTCAAGCCGCCAATGCGGGTAAGGGCTGGAGTGGTCAGCGGATGTCGAGCGAGTACGATCACTACAAGACCACTGGTCAGTTGCCCAGTGGCACGTTGGCGACCGTGGGCCATTCGGCTCCGGTGCCCTACACGGCGCAGTCAGCAGGCATCGGTTTTGGCACGTGGGCCTTTATGGGCGCACTGGTCGCGGCGATCGTTGGGGTGGTGATTTGGCGTCGGCGCAAGCGCGATGCGGACGTGGCGGGCGAGCTCAAGCAGATGCTTTCTGGCCCCGAAAACGTCATGACCGACGTGTACATGAACATGGATGGTTTGGAGAATCACCCGCGCTTTGGGCAACTGCTCGACGCCGCCAACGCTTGTCAGGCCAAGCTGGACGAACTGAAGCGCGGAACCGCGACGCGTGAGGCCGTGGCCAAGGCGCGCTCCCTCAATGACGAAGCCAATCGGGTGCGGCGCATGTTTGATGAAGCCAAAATGGCGCGCTAATCCTCGATTATCCGTACTCGTATCTGGCACTAATTACTGGAGTGAACCATGCGTTTGACTGCCCAAACCCGTTTGACCCTGTCGGCCGGCGAAGAAGTGTTCCGCAGGCCGAGTTTTTGGGATAAATTCAAGACGTTCGTCGGATCCGATGTCGACTTGCGCACCGGCGAGATCAGTCTGGCCCAAAACGCATTGGCGCTGACGGAGCAAGTGCAACAGGCCTTCAAGCTGGCCAAGATCACCAATGCCGTCAGCCTCGCCGTGGATACTGACATTGTTTACCAAGACTTACACGACAAGGCCGACGACGCCGACTTGTTGCTGGAGGCCGCCCGCCGTCATGCCAGCCGGTTTACCCAACCCTTTGATATTATTCGGATTGTGTTTGAGTGGCAGGGCAGCGGTCTTGAAGTGCTGATCGAGGCGATTGTGCGCAGCAAATTCAAGCCGGGCGAACCCGCGGTGATTCTGTCCTATGGGGCGCGAATTTCCGCATTGCGACCGGCTGACGGAGAGGACACCGACAAGGCCAAAGCGCGGATTGGCCAAGAGCTTAGCGACGTCAATTTGGTCCCGGTGGCCAAGACGACGTTGGACAGCCTAGTCGGTCGGGTAGAAGGCGCGCTGTCGCGGATGTTTGTCGCTGCTCAGGTCGAAACCGACCACGCCGATGTCAACGTCCGCAAGCCATCGGGCCAAGAAGTGCGCGATATGGCAGGCAACTGGCAAAATCACAACGCCGACTTGCGCAGCACACCGTCGTGGGGCGGCAGTGGCGGCTGGAACACACGCTACTATGACCCTTGGAGCACCTACTACTACGACCCGATGGACACCTTTGTAAACATGATGGTAATAGACGCCATCATGCACCCGCACCACCATCATTGGGGCTGGGATCCGGGCTATTTGGGCTCGTCGTGGTCAGCCTACGGTGCGCCGGTTACGTTCGTCGACTATCACGGTCACGTGTATGGTACGGCGGACCACTACACGGATTTTCATCACCATTTCAATGATGTTGGTTCGGTATCTCAAAACGATTTCAGTTCGGCCAGTTGGGACGACTCGGCACTGTCCAGCTACGACGCCAACCAATCCAGCTTTGACAGCTATGCCACCCCAGACGCAGGCGGCGGCACTTGGGATTGCGCCGACGGCACAGCCTCTGCGGCCACCGATAGCGCCACAGGCAGCTCCGCCGATTGCTCTTTCGATTGCGCCGCGGCGGATTGTTCGTGGGACTGCTCAAGCGACTGTGCAAGCGACTGCTCGAGCGATTGTTCGAGCGACTGCGGTGGCAGTGATTGATAGCCAGCGCCACCACTCTTGCGGTTCAGCTGACCTCCGCACTCAGGCCTCGGCTCGCTAACGTCTTGCCGCCAGCCAACCTGTGGCCATCATTGACGATTCGCCGCAGCCGCGACTTGTTCCGCGGCATAGTCAAAGGTCAGCACTTCGCGCATAATCCCAATGGTTATGACGCCTTGGCTCTGCTCTCCAACCGGGCGAGTGAACTCTTGGATGTGGCTGCCGGCCAGCCCATTGCCACCGCGATTGCCCAACTAGGTCTGGATGGGCAGGGTACTGCCGCGGTGTACCAGCGGGACTTGCCGCTGCTGTGGCGCAACGGTTTTGCGACGACGCCGCAAGTGCCGCCACCTAGGCCTCACTCCAAACCAGAGCGGGTGTTCAACGCGTGGCTGCACCTGACCAACGCTTGTAATTTGGCATGTCCGTACTGCTACATCCACAAGTCCAAGCGCCACATGAGCCAGCACGTCGTCGAACGAGTGTTGGCATCGATCGAGGCCACGGCCCAGTCGGGCTCGGTGCAACGCATCCATGTGCGCTACGCGGGCGGCGAGCCGATGCTGCGCTTTGCGGTTATGCAGCGCTTTCACGCCCAAGCTGTCGAGGTGTGTGATCGTCACGGCGTGCACTATTCAGCGGCGGTGCTGACCAACGGGACGCTGGTGCCGGCAGGCGCGGTGCAATGGCTGCGCGCCAACAAAGTTTCGCTATCGCTGTCGATCGATGGTGTGGGCGAGCTACAAGATGCGATGCGACCGGTGGTTGGCGGCGGTTCGTCGTTCGCCCGAGTGCAGCAAGGTCTGGATACCTACCAAGATGCTGGTATTGTCCCGTATGTCTTAGTGACTGTTGGCGATAGCAACGTGGACGGCTTGCCGCAGCTGACGAATTTCCTGTTGCAACGTCGATTGTGGTTTCGCTTCAGTCTGGTGCGCGATTTGGAGTGGGGCAGCGGCATCTTGGACGATCGCCGAGGCGCCGCGGACGATTTCGTGACCTCAAGTGAGAATGGGCATCTATTGCAAGGGCTTGCCTTGCAGCGGGTCCAAAAGGTGCTGAGCCAGTGCTACGACCAGATCGAAGCGCATGTCGCTGTTGAGAATGCGACGGCTTTGGCGCGCGGTGTGGCTCCGAACATCGGCTTTCGGCGCAGCCATCGCTTCTGCGATCTGCAGTTGTGGCAGCCCATCCAGCAGGCGTGCGGGGCAGGGCGCAGCTATTTGGCGATTGGCGAGCAGGGTCAAGTGTCTCCCTGTCAGGCGGCCCTTCACCGCGAGGGCACGGCTGAGATCACGGGCGACAGCTTGACCCAAATGGCGACCACTCAGACTCAGTTGCCGCAATTTCAGCGTTTGGTTGGCAACGCGGCCTGTCAACGCTGTCCTCATCGCTCATCGTGCGCTGGTGGCTGCCCGCTGCTTTTGCATCGGCGGTCGGGGCATGTTGAGGGCCAGTCTCCATACTGCGATGTATTTAAAGCGGTAATTCCGCGGATTTTGCACATTGCCGCGTTGGAGCTGTGGGGGCAAGCCGAGTTTGCCCGCGCTCAGGCTCGAACAACAGCCGTCGACGTTCACCTTGCCGATTAGGAGCCTGTTGGAGACTATCCAATTTTGACAGCCCTTCGCCGTTCTCCACCTCGAGTTCGTGATGCTGCCCAACTCTGGTTGATCCCCTAATCCATCCTCAGCTTAGGTTTGTATGGCCCTATTTTACACCATTGAAGAGTTCATGCAGCGCACTTTGGGCGGCAACTCACTGCAGACGTGGGGCATAGCGATCTTGGTGGTGGTGCTGGCGTTTATGCTCGGCCGCATGAGCCATTTCGTGTTGACTCGGGTAGTTCTGCGCTTGACGGCGCACACCCGAACGGCCATCGACGACAAGCTGATCGGCCGAACTGCGCGACCATTTTCCTTTGCAGTCATGTTTGGCGGCGCTCATTTTGCCCTAAAATTGGTGGTGCTGCCGCTTGGTGCGGTCAAGGTCGTGGGCGGCCTGATTCTCATCGCGCTGGCTCTGACTGCCGCGATTATATTGGTGCGCGTTGTCGATGTCCTGTTTGAGGAACTGGCGGAACCGTGGGCGCTCAGTCACAGCCCGCCAGTGAATGTGCAGGTGATCCACATTGCGCGGGTGACGACCAAGATCGTTACGGGCACCGTGGTCATGGTGACGGTGTTGCAGCGCGCCGGATTTGACGTTTGGAGTGTAATTACAGGGTTAGGTATTGGCGGCGTGGCGGTTGCACTCGCCGCCCAGCAAACGCTCGGCAATTTATTCGGCTCGCTGCAAGTGATGACCGACCAGCCGTTTCGCGTCGGTGATTGGATTCGGGTCGACCAGCACTTTGGCCGCGTCCAGCACATCGGGCTGCGTTCGACGCGGATTGTGACGACCGCCGGCCAAACGTTTGTAGTACCGAACAAGCATATCGCCGAGGCGACCATCGAAAATGTGGTGGCGTCCCAGGGTCAGGTCCGCGAGTTTTTTCTGGCGATGCCGTACGAGGCAAGTGCCGAACAATTGCAGCAAGCTTGCGATCTTGTGGTGGAAATATTGGCAGAAACGCCGGGCATTCACCCGGAATTCTTGGCTCAGGTGTGGTCATTTGCCGAATGGTCGGTGCAAATTCGGGTGATCTACCGCGTGCCCGATCTTGCTGGTTTCTCACCGGTGGCACACGCGGTCAATCTAGCGATTATACGTAAGTTTTCAGCTGCTGGACTCAGGTTCGCCTATCCGACGCGGACGGTGCACATTGTCAGCGCCAGTGGCACTGACGCCGTCGTGCAAGTCGTGCCGCACTCCGGCCGCAACGTTGGGCAAATACAGCCGTGATTGCCAGTTGCGCGCAAAGCAAAAGCGCATCTGACGTGGACTACCGAGCGCTGTAGTGCATAACTAGGTGTGGCTTCTTGCACTTTTCATTGACCCAAAAACTGGCCGGTCAAAATGGCAGCGCCGTCGAGTTGGTCTTGGCAAAGCAAGGTCCACAATCCTGCAGCCACGGCGTTTCGTTCAGTGCAGCGACCGGCAAAACCAGGCCGCAGGATTGGCACTTTCCGAACTGATCGCTGCCCAGGCGCCGCTGGGCCGCTATGATTTGATTGAGGAAACGCCGCAGCCTTTCCACCGGCTTTTCGCCGGGCTTTTCCTCATTAGGCAGTTTGATGGTGGCCAACGTGGCATTCTGTTTCGCCAACAATTGCGTAAGCTGGCCGTTGACTTCCATACCCTTTAGCGCAATTGCTTGCCGCCAGCGCGCGATATTGGCGGGTTCCAAAAAGGGTAAGGTGGTCATTTCGGCGCCCAACCGGCCACAGCAGGACCGCTTGCCATCCAAGGTAGCGATGCTGAGTCAGGATGCCAAGGGGACAGCCCAACCGCGATTCCCCGCTTTGGGCGCTGGGCGTCACTGCGGCGCTTTCCTCCTAGGAGCGTGTCGGAGTATTCCGACACGCTCCTAGAGCACCTTTCTACGGTGCTGGCGGATGTGGCGCTGTTCATCGGCGCGCAAGTTGCCAACAACGCAGACATAACAGTCCAGTCTGTTGGCAACAGGGATTGCGACTGAGCCTGACCGCCACTGAATTGCAAACTATACTCGATGGCCCAAGTCCGGCACCATGTGCCGGATCGGCGATCTCGTGCTTGCTGGGTGGGTCGCCAAGCTCGCGTCTGCTGTGCAGCCGCCTCGCGGCTCCGATTCAAGGTTGATCTCGAAATTGGGAGACTGTGTATAGCATGGCCAGCAACCTGCCACGGCTACGGCAAGCCAGAGGCCTGCGTTTTCGAGCGAGCGGACTACGTTTTCGCGTACAAGCACTGGGTTTTCGCGTACAAGCACTGGGTTTTCGCGTACAAGCACTGGGTTTTCGCGTACAAGCACTGGGTTTTCGCGTACAAGCACTGGGATGTGAACTGAGTGCGCGCTGTAGGATTTGAACCTACGACTCCCACCGTGTGAAGGTGTCGGGATGGGCCCGGTGCTGGGGCGGTAGTGAGGAATTACAGTAAGTTTGGCGATGTCAGAGGACGCGGGGCGATGGCGGCTGACTGGGAAAATTGGGACTTTTGGTGGGAGCCGGCGAAGGATCCCAATTTTCGGAGATTCGAGTTAAAAGACAGATAGATTTGAGTAAGTTCGTGAAGTCGATGGCTGGGTCTTGCGACGTTGGCAACCACCGCAAGATCGCACGCGTGTTGGCTCGGCATATTAGCACTCGCGCGGTAGTAGCGCCGTTTGCGCCGCCGGGCTGAACCGCCGTACGCTCTCCATCATGCTACAGTCCGGCCACCGCATCGGCAACTACGAAATCCAGTCGGTGTTGGGCGACGGCGGCATGGCGATTGTCTACCGTGCGCGGCACCTTGCGATGGGCACAGATCACGCCATCAAGGTCTTGCTAGCAAACTACGCCCTGCAACCGCGCACGGTCGAGCGCTTCCGTCTGGAAGCCCGCGCCCAGTTCAAGCTGCGGCACCCCAACATCGTGCAAGTCACCGAGTACGTCGACGACGCCGGAGCGCCAGCGCTGGTCATGGATCTCGTCGAAGGCATGACGTTGCGGCAGGCAATCGACCGGCGCCCCGGCCCTTGGCCCATGGCTGATGTGCTTGCCGTCATGAGCTCAGTCCTAGAGGGAATGGCGTTTGTCCATCGCGAAGGTCTGGACGGCGAGCCGGTTGTGCACCGGGACTTGAAGCCAGAGAACATCCTGCTTGATCTTGCAGGTGGTAAGCCTTGGCCGGGTGTGGCCAAAATTGCAGATTTCGGGGTCGCCAAAGTGCGCGGCAGTTCGCCTGTGGCGACGCAGGCCAACGTCCGAATTGGCACGGCGGCGTACATGGCGCCTGAGCAGTTCAAGGGCGCCCAAGACGTCGATGCTCGGGCTGATGTGTGGTCGCTGGGCATGATGACTTGGGAACTTGTCGCTGGCCGATTGCCCATCGATTGCAACGACCAGTTGGCGCTGATGCAACTCTACTCGGGCCAGCAGCCCTTGCAGCGGTTGAATGTCGTCGTGCCCGACTGTCCCAATGTCCTCGCTAGCGCCGTCGCCCAAGCACTTGCCGTTGACGCGGAGCTGCGTTTTCAAGATGCGGTGCCGCTACTGCGCATCTTCAAGGCAATGACGCGGGTGGTCGAACACCAGCCGATCCCGCAAAGGTTGGCACAAACTGCGCCCGAAGTTGATCCTGTCCAGCAGCTTGTGAGTGTTGTTCGCGCTCGCTTTGCGGACATGTTCAGCGGCGACGGCGAGTCCGCAGAGGCTAAAGCGCCGCCGGTCAACCCACGGCAGCTGTGGGCCGACTTCCTGGCGTGGCTGGAGACGATTCGCTTGCGGCTCAACCCAAGCGATTCTGTGCTCGATTCACGCGAGGCACGGCTGGCCCGGGTGCGATTGCTCGATGACACCGCGCTCAAGCGGTTGGCAGGGGACTCTGAGATAATTCGGCTGGTTGGATTTGGCTGCCAACTGGTGGCAGTGTCCTGTGCGGCACTGGCTTGGCTCACGGCGACCACGGTGTCTCGCCAAGACCGTGATTTCGTGATGCCCTTGGGTGCTGGCAGTTTGCTGTTGGCACTCGTCAGCGTCGGCTGCTTCGCGCGACCGAGGTGGGCAAGGACTTTGGCCATCGCGACGGCAGTGCTTTCTCTGTCGTTGGCCGGTTGGCAATTGGTGAACGGCTGGAAACTTTTCCATGGCGTGGTCATGTTTTGGGCCATCTACGCGGTAATTCCAATCTGGCGAAGCAGGCAGCTCTTCGGCGAAGTCAATCACCTGCACGCAGACTTGGCCGACGAAGCCTGCCGCCGTGAAGCAGCGAGCACCAAGTGACTCGCCGACTGGCATCGACGTTTCGTCCTGGTGACTTGGCCTGACGAGGTAGCGGACGACCTTCGGGGAATTGCCACAAGGCGCAAACCACTCTAGGCTGCACCCCATGCTCCGCCCCGGCCACCGCATCGGCAATTACGAGGTCCAGGCCCTGCTGGGTGACGGCGGTATGGCGATGGTCTACCGCGCCCGGCACGGGGCGATGGGCACCAACCATGCGGTCAAGGTGCTGTTGCCCAACTATGCGCAGCAGCCGCGGACGGTGGAGCGGTTTCGGCTCGAGGCTCGGGCGCAGTTCCGGCTGCGGCATCCGAACATCGTGCAAGTGACCGATTACGTGGACGACGCGGACGCGCCTGCGCTGGTGATGGACCTCATTGAGGGCATGACGCTTCGGCAGGCGATGGACAAGAAGCCCGGGCCGTGGGCGCTGGACGATGTGCTGGCGGTGATGCTGCCGGTGCTGGAGGGCATGGCGTTTGTGCACCGCGAGGGTCTCGACGGGGCCGCAGTGGTGCATCGGGACCTGAAGCCTGAGAATATTCTGTTGGATTTGGGCGATGGCAAGGCGTGGCCGGGCGTGCCGAAGATCGCGGATTTCGGGATCGCCAAGGTCATGGGCAGCGCGAATATCGGGACCAAGACCAACGCGCGGATGGGGACGGCGCCGTACATGTCGCCGGAGCAGTTTCGCGATGCCAAGGACGTGGACGCGCGAGCGGACGTTTGGGCGCTGGGGATGATGCTGTGGGAGATGTTGGCGGGGAAGTTGCCGGTCAATCCCAATGATAATATTGCGTTGATCAAGCTGTACGAGGCGATGGTGGCGGTGCCGCGGCTCGACGAGTTGGACCCGCGGGTGCCGCGGGAGCTGGCGGGCGCGGTGGCGCAGGCGATGAGCGTGGGGTTGGACGGGCGGTTTCGGGATGCTGGGCCGTTGCTTAGGGTGATGGGGGAGCTGGGGCGGGCGAGAGTGCGGCGGGTTGAGATGCCGCCGCCGCCGACTGTGGCGGTTGTCGTCGCGGCGCCGGTGGTGGTGCCAGTTGTAGCGGCGAAGCCGGTGCCGGTTCAGCGTGCTCCGACGGCGACGCCGCCTGAACCGCGGCCAGCGCATGTCGGGGCGATTGAGGAGCAACTGGCGCAGAAGTCGTCGGGTGCAAAGTGGGCGCTGGGTGCAGGTGCGGCTGTTGTTGCGGTGGTCATCGCGTTTGTCGTGGCGAGTTCGGCAGAGAAGGCGCCGCGGCTCGTGGAAGTCGGGGCGGTGCCGGACGTCGGCCCTGCTGCGCCAGTTCCAACGATTGCGCCACCGCACGCGCATGAGGTGAAGCCTGAGTTACCTGCGCCGTCGGTTGTGCCAAGTCCGCCGGCGGTCGCACCGCAAGCGCGCGATTTTGCGGCGAAGACCTACGAACAGGTTGAGGCCATGCCCACGTTCGACGGCGATGTGGCGAGGTTTGCGGACAATGGCGATGGTACCGTGACCGACAAACGACTTGAATTGATGTGGCAACAAGCGGACTCAGCAAAGGACTTGACCTGGGCCAAGGCCAAACGCTATTGCGGCGGCCTCGGATTGGCCAAGCAGACAGGTTGGCGGTTGCCGACAATTGGCG
>SHZD01000126.1 GCA_009692465.1 Myxococcales bacterium | reverse complement strand
TGTTGCGAGTCGCCAGTGCGTTTTGACCGCTTGGCTGGTTGAGTCGGCAGAACCACCAGACGCTTAAACCCCTAAAGCACTGAAACCTTACCAATAATGACCTGCGACCCTGAAGGTAAACTGGAGTAATACGGGTCGCCGCCGGCCCGTTAAACATGGACCGCCACCGGCCGATCCGGAATCACCTCATGGATCGCCGCCTCAGTGTGCCCATCAGCCTTCCACGCCTTCTTGCAGCGCGACAGCGCCACTTGGGCCGATCGCGCCACCGCCGTCTCCATCCGCAGCGCCAGATCCAACCGTTGCCGCGGTTTGCGGACCGCATCGAGCAGTTGCTGCATCGGCAGCGCGGCCTTGCTCAACGTCGTGCCGGAGTCAGCGGCCAGCTCGCCAGCGATTTTGGGATGCAGACAGGTCTTAATTTCAAGAGAGTTTCAATAATCACGCCCACGTTAGTCTCCATTTTCAAGCTGTTTTTATCAGTCACGTCTTGGTTACGTGTGGTTTTCAAGCGTGGAACGGCGCTCATTCGGTCGTCAGCGGCGATTCCGATGCTCTGCCCTGCCAACCGGCGTGAGACACAGCATCAAGGCAATCCGCTTTAGCCCGCGAGCAACTCCATGCGACCGATTTCTTGGCTCCGCTGTCGCCTGTGCCCCGCAGTCGCAAGTGGCGGCGCTCAGTTGTCGCCCGCCTCAATGTGCGGCAGTCTTGCCCAGCCCGATACCGCTCGAATTGCGGCCCAGTGAGTCACCATGCCACCCGTCTACCCGCCCAAAACAGACTCCTCTGGCCAGCCAACGTCCGCGGCAACCGCCTCCAGTGGCGCCTTTGGTCGCGGCCCTAAGATGTTGCGCCGCATCGAAAAGACCGCCGTCCGCGCGATCACTGGCTTTGTTAACGGCATCGAATGGTGGCAGCGCGATCCCACGGACGTCGTCGATCGGGCGCCCTATGACGTAGTGTTTCGCAATGGCATTACCTCGTTGCGGCGCTATCACTGCCAAGTTCAAGACGAAAATTTTCGGGTCGGGACTGAACTGGTGCACTTTGAGGCCGCGCACCGATCGCTGCCGGTGTTGTTGATCCCGCCGCTGATGGTGCAGCCGTGGGTGTTTGACTTGGCGCCGCGTCGCTCGCTAGTCAAGACGCTGCTTCGGCTGGGTTTCGATGTGTTTTTGCTGGATTTTGGCGCGCCGACCAAGGCCGACGAAGGCCTAAGTCTGGACGACTACGTGCGGCGCTGGGTCCCTCAAGCCGTCGACGCGACCTTGGAAACTTCAGGCAAATCAGGGCTTGCTCTGGTCGGCTATTGTATGGGCGGTCTGTTTGCTTTGATGCACACGGCGGTGGCAGACGACAAGCGGGTCAAGGCGATTGTGACCATCGGTTCGCCGATCGACGCCCACAAGATGTCGCTGCTGAACTTCTTTATTCGCCACGGCCACAGCGAAATCGAAGCGCTGTCGAAAAAAATGGGCAATATCCCCGGCGTGGTGTCGTCCACGGCGTTTCGCTTGACCAATCCGCTCAAGACGGTGACGCGCTACAGCGACCTGTTTGTCAACTTGTGGAATGACGACTATGTCGCTGGTTTCGATGGAGTTACTGCGTGGACGTCGCATTTTGTCGACTACCCGGGCGATGCCTTTCGGCAGTTGCTCGCGGATTTTATGAAGGATAACAAGCTTAAAGCCGGCAAGATGGCTTTTGGTGACCGCGTCGCGGATTTGACCAAAATCGAGTGCCCTGTGTTGGCTTTTGCCGGCAAGCGCGACCAAATTGTGCCACCCGATGCGGCGCGGGAACTTTTGGCAGTGATTGGCAGCAAAGACAAGACGTTCCGTGAAGTCGCTGGCGGCCACATGGGCGTGATGGCCGGGCGCGGAGCACCGACTCAAGTGTGGGCAGTGACGGCACAATGGCTCACAGAGCGGCTCGGCTGAGCTTGCTTGTTTGGCCCCGCCAGACCCGTTCAAATTTCAAGCCGGGCAGGTCAAATTTCAAGCCGAGCAGGTCAAATTTCAAGCCGAGCAGGCCAAATTTTCAGCCCAGCACGCATTCATCTCCAACAGAGCAGGGTACAGCGATGCCAATTTACGATTCCGTCTTTCGCGCCGACTTGTTCGCCGGCAAGGTCGCCCTGATTACTGGCGGCGGCACCGGCATCGGCCGGTGTATTGCCCACGAACTCGCAGCATTAGGCTGCAGCGTGGTGGTCAGCGGTCGGCGACCTGAGCCGCTAAAAATTGTGGTCGGCGAAGTCACCGCCGATGGCGGAAAATGCGAGGCCTTGCCACTCAATATCCGCGACGACGAGGCGGTTGATGCTGCCATTGCCGAATTGGTCAAGCGCCATGGCCGCTTGGATTTTGTGGTCAACAACGCAGGCGGTCAATTTGCCGCCGATGCCGCGACTATCCGACCCAAAGGTTGGCGGGCGGTCATCGACACCAATTTGAACGGCACTTGGTGGGTATCGCAGTCGGCACATCGGCACTGGATGCAAGGGCAGGGCGGGGCCATCGTCAATGTCATCGCGGATATGTGGAATGGGTTTCCTGGAATGGCCCATACGGGCGCCGCTCGCGCCGCAGTCGACAACTTAACAAAATCATTGGCGATCGAATGGGCCGCCGACGGAGTTCGCGTCAATGCTGTGGCGCCAGGCTATGTGCTCAGCTCGGGGTTGCACAATTATCCTGAGGATATCATGGAGGTATTTCAGTCGCTTATGGTCAAGAATCCGGCCGCGCGGCTCGGTACGGAGGCCGAAATCTCCTCGGCGGTGGTGTGGTTACTGTCCGCCGGTGCCGCGTATGTGACCGGCCACACGGTGCGCGTCGACGGGGCAGGGTCGTTGGCCAAGCAGGTGATGTTCCCGCTGGCGAGCAAGTCTAATCTACCTATTTACAACGGATTTCATCGCGCTAGCGACGTCCCCAACCGGTTTTTGGGCGACGCGGACGCCGGTCAAGCGACAACGGCCGCCACTGAGGCGCAGCCATGAGTCGAACTGCGCCACCGCCGCTGCCACGCAGCCCCTTTTGGCAAACAAAATCAACTGAAACTAAGGCGACGTCTGATAATGCCCAAAGCGATGGATCAGCGGTTGACTACGCGGCAATCGACTACCCGGCAATTGTTCAGTCTGTGCACGGATTTGTGGTGCGCGACGTCATGCCTCACTTGGAGTCTTGGGAGCAACAGGGCTTTTTACCTGATGCTATCTACCTCAAGGCCGCGGCAGTCGGCTTGATCCCGCTCGGCTATCCCGAACAGTACGGTGGCGTGCCGTGCAACGCGTTCGCGCGCATTGCCTCCACGCGTGCGTTGTGTGAAGCGGGATCGGGTGGCCTTTTCGCTGGCCTGCTAAGTCATGGCATCGCTTTGCCGCCGTTGTTGGCTCTGGGCAGTGACGACTTGTGCCAGCGAATTGCGCCAGCGGTTCTGAAGGGCACGGCAAAGATGGCGCTGGCGGTCACGGAGCCTACGGGCGGCAGTGATGTGGCCAATCTACGGACCACGGCGGTGCTCGACGGCGATCACTACGTCGTCAATGGCGACAAAGCGTTTATTACCACAGGAATGCGCGCTGACTGGCTCACCGTGGCAGTGCGGACTGGCGAAAAGGGCGCCGGCGGCGTGTCCTTGCTGATGGTCGAAGGCGACCGCGTCGGTATCGGCAAGACTGCGTTGAACAAGATGGGCTGGCTGTGCTCGGATACTGCGCTTTTGCACTTTGACAACGTGCGGGTGCCAGCCAGCCACTTGGTCGGCGGTGAAGGCCTTGGGTTCTTGGGCCTGATGCACAACTTCAATATTGAACGGCTGGGTCTAGCCAGTTTGGCGTGGGGTATGGCCGAAGTCTGCTGGACGGACGCGGTTGACTGGGCCCGCGGTCGCGAGACGTTTGGCAAACCGCTGGTGACCCGCCAGGTGATTCGGCACAAATTGGTCGATTTGCGCAGTCGCATCGACGCGGTTCGCTGTGTGCTGGAACAGGTGGCGTGGCGCATCGATCAAGGCGACGAGCCGGTTGCTGAGGTGTGCATGCTCAAGAATCAGGCGACGGCCACTCTTGAACACGTCGCTGGCGAGGTCGTGCAGATCCTGGGCGGTGCGGGCTACATTCGCGGCTGCCGGGCAGAGCGGATCTTTCGCGAAACCAAAGTGCTGTCGATTGGTGGCGGCGCCAGCGAAGTGCTGGCGGATTTGGCGGCGCGCCAGCTGGGTTTCTGAAACCGGAACTGGGGTTCTGAATCCGGCCAGTTTGGAGCACCTTTCTGAGCATCTTGCGCCGCAGTGGCCGGGCACCTTTTGCGCCGCAGTGGCCGGGCACCTTTTGCGCCGCAGTGGCCGGGCACCTTTTGCGCCGCTGCGGCCGGGCACCTTTTGCGCCGCTGCGGCCGGGCACCTTTTGCGCCGCTGCGGCCGGGCACCTTCACCCCAATCTGCAAGGTCTGATAATGAGTATTATGTCAACCAGTGGATCGGTCGAATCGGACGCGGTTTCGTTATCAGACGTCCCGGACCTTGACCTTGCTCCACTACCCACTGCATGCCACAGGCGAGCCATCCGCTAGCGATAGGCACAGACGACCCAAATTCACCACCGAAATTCCCCGCGGACCCCGATTTGGGATGCCAGTGCCCTGTTGCTCGGTGTCGCTCGGTGTCGCTCGGTGTCGCTCGGTGTCGCTCGCTGTCGCTCGACAAGGAGCAAGGAGCTTTTCTGTCAGCGGCGTACTCTCGTACGTCCCTGACAGAAACGTGACGCAGTGACGCAGAGATGCGCCCAAAGTGGGGGATCGCGGACGACGAGCGATTGCCACGCCGCGGCAACACCGCTATTCTTTTCGCTCTGCGGCGACACCTACCGCGCTTGGACAATCGCACCGATGACGCGCCTTCCTTCTTTCCCAAGCCCACGAATCTCGGCGGCTTTGGGCACGCTGCTGATTGTCGCAGTTTCATCTGTGCTCGCCTGGGGCTGCCAAGCCAGCAAGCAGACGGCGATTGTGATTGACGCTGCAGGCCCTGGCGATGCTAGCGCTACTGGTGACACTGTCGCCACCGATTCATCTGGCGACGCGGCCGGTACGGACTCTACGTCAGGCCCCCAAGACGCTGCCGTCGTGACTTTTAAGCCGTTCATCCCGAACTGTAATGCCACCGACAAACCCTGTACCGCTGGCAAAATCTGCTCGGCGGGCGTGTGCGTGGCGACACCCGATGCGACCAAAAAAGCCGAAGTCACCGATCCGTTGAAGGACTATCTGCCGACCGCAGACCCGGTTGAGTTGGGTTGCGTTGATAAAGACATCAGTGATCTGGCAAAAACCGCAATTGGCCCTGCAACAACCACTATTTGGGGTCGAGTGGACCGTTTTGGCGGCGGACCCGTCACCGTAAACGTCGAAGTAGCCGTATTCAAACTGGCTGATTTTCATCCAGAAGCTTGCGCAGGAATTGAAGACGACGATGAGCGCGCCGCGTGTTACCACAGCGACAAAGTAGGCAAACCGCTGAGCCTAACCACCAGTGTCGACGCGGATACCGCCAAAGCCGTCGGCCTCGATCTGAGTGACGCCAAGAAGGCCGACGACGGCTGCGAACACCACTTGGAGTGCCCCAACGGCTACGAATGTCGCAGCAAGCAAAGCAACGGACCCAAGTTTTGCATCCGCACCCACGGCATCTATGCCATGGACAACGTGCCGACCAACACCCGCCTAATTATCCGGGTCCACGGCAACAATCCCAAGGACAATTGGCACGATAGCTACTATTGGGACATCGTGTTGTTTGCCGACCACCTCGATGCCAAAGGCGCCGCCACTCAGCCCACCAAGTACCTTGGCAAAGACAGCTACCGCACCAATCCGACCATCGTCGGCGAGGGTCAATGGACGTTGGTGCCTAATACCATTGGAATTCAAGACATTAAACTCGGCAACGGTGTGGTCGGCGGCCGCATCCGTGATTGCGGCGTGACTGGCGGTCGCGGCGGTTGGGCCATCCACAACGCCAAAGTCGGATTGGGCATCCCCCCGAAGGGATTGGCCTTTTTCAACGACAATGAAGACAACACCGTGCCGGTCAAGACCAACACTGTCACCGACACTTTGGGCCGATTTGCGGCCGTGGACATCCCGCCTGGGCCCAACCGCATTGCCGCCGCGGCGTGGATAGGCGACAAAGCGACCGCGCTGGGCGGTGTTGATGTGTTTATCATCCCCGACGCTCTGATTATCGTGTCATTGCCCGGACGCATTCCGGTGTTGAGTAAGTGATGGCGCGTTTCCACTTCAAATCGTTGGTGATGTCTTGCATGGTCATTCTGTTGGCCGGTTGTGGCGCGCAAGCTCCTGCTCCGCACGCCAAACGAGTGGCCAAAGCGGGCACGGCGACCTTGCCGCCGACCCCGGACCTGAGCCCGCCTATCGTGCCGGACAAGCATCCCGACGGCGCCTATTCGGTGCGCGGAATTCTGGTCGCGGACAAGAAGGGGCTGCCACCGTCGCTGCAAGTTCGCGGCTATGTGGCCGGCTTGGTCACCTGCCCGATGACCGAAATGGCGTGTAAGCCCGCGCCGCACTTGTATTTGAGCGATGACGCCGGTGGATTGGGACGGCGGCTGCTGGTGGGCGGCGAACGCGACCTTGACGCTCGTGGCTTCAAAGTGGGCCAGAACATCACCCTCCAAGGCGCTTTTGGCACCTCGAGCAGCGACGGCATCTACTTTGCGCCCGGCGGACTGGTTTTGCTCGATCCACTTTTGCCACCTGCTAGGCCCGATGCCGCGCCTTAGGGCCTGGGCAAAATCACGTCGATTTTGCACCTGGGCCCATTGCTTGCTTGGTGGGTCGCTACCTCGCGGCTTTGCAAGCCGACTCGACGCTCCGTTCCTTGGGTCGCTACCTCGCGGCTTTGCAAGCCGACTCGACGCTCCGTTCCTTGGGTCGCTACCTCGCGGCTTTGCAAGCCGACTCGACGCTCCGTTCCTAGCGCGGATCGATCGAGTTATTCTTGCACGAGCCCCCAAGGCTCGCTAATGGCTGCAACGATTATCGGACGTGGTCGCGAAGCCGATGTGTTGCGATTGCTCGCTCCCTACCGCGACGGACAACCCGTTGCTGACGGTGTCACTGTGGACGCTGTCCGGATTGGCGGCGGGCAAATTACGGTCGAACTGCGCGATACTACAGGTAAAACTGCGCTCATCGCTTTGCGCCCTGCTCTGCCTGTCCGCAATGATAAAGCTTTTGCCGTAGACGTCCCACCAACTGACGGTGTGCTCGGGCAGGCTGCCAATCTCGTCGCCGCCGCAGTGCGCCGCAATGACGACGGCACTTTCTTTGCCTCGACTAGCGGCGCCGTCCAAACGACGACCCAGTCACTATCTGCGGGGCCTGCTGCACCTGATCTTTGGTTTGGTTTGGCGTGGGCGACGGCTGGACTGTGGGTGGTGCTGGCCGCGTGCATCGCTGCCAAGGCTATGCGACGGCCGCGAAGCTGGAGTGCGTCGGTATTTGGCGCTGTCATTTTGGTGCTGGCTGCTGCCGCCCGCCGCGCCGCGCCCTTTACCCCGCTGCATGCCGATGACCATGCCTACGTCGAGATGGCGGTCGGGTTAGGTCTGCCGCAAGTCGATCAGCATGCGGCGCGACTGATGCACGACTACGGGCCCGCTTGGTGGCAACTGCAACGGTGGACGGCCGGCCTGTGGGGCAATGACCATGAAGCGCTGGGACGCTGGGCAGCAGCAGTAGGTGCAATCGCGACCGTTTTGGCGGTGTTGGCGGCGCGCCGAGCTTGCGGTCAGTGGCTACCAGCACTGGCTGGCGCAGCATTGATGTGTTGGGCACCTCTTGCTGTGCGAGTGGGTAACTCAGAAAGCACGTTGGTTGTCGCGCAGTTGCTCGTTGCGGCGGCACTGTGGTTGGCGTCCCCGCCCTACCCTGCAGGTAGCGGTCGTCTGGATGCGCTAGGCGTACTTTGCGCGCTCGGTCTGTTGGCGACGGGCCATCCCCTGGGCCCGGTGTTTGCCGTCGGTGCCGGCTTGTGCTCCTGGGCACTGAGCATTCGGCCCAAGGCCCTAGCACCGAGCGCGAAATCGGCCGAGCCTGCCCGGCCAGCGCGGAGCGATTTCGGCAATCACGACGGCGCAATTGCGCTGCATTTTTCGCAACTGGCTCCCGAGCAAGTGCAATTGCTGAACAAAGGCAACGATACCCCGTCGCCGACATGGCTACCGGCCAGCCACAATTTGGTGTCGATAGTGGCCGGCGTAGTCGCCGTCGGCGCCCTAGTGGCTTGGCATTGGGGCGGTCAGGCAACTCTCATCGGCAACCGTTTGGCCGCCACCGGTGGCTTGCCGATTCCGCGCGGCTTTTGGCTGTATGAGCTGTGGTGGACTGGGCAGTGGGCCCCGACCGTTCTGACCACAGCCGTTGCCGCGGCTGGGCTCGCAGGTTTCTACGCCCAGCGCGCGGTCCATGGTCGCGCCATCGGCATGTGGTCAGCTGCCGCGTTGGTGTTCGGCACCGGGGCAATGCTGGCGGCCGGTCTGCTGGTGGTCGCCTGTACCACAGATGCGCTGCGCTATCAGGCGCCTATGGCCGCTGTGTGGGTCTTGATTATCGCTTTTGCCCCGCGATGTGCGGATTTAACCCGTGATCGAGCGCGACCGGTCGTGTACTTGGCCGTGTTGGCGGCTATGGTCATTGGGACGCTACAGTGCTTTTTGACCCCCAACGGGGCGACCGCTGCCGACGCTCAGGCGCAGGCCTACGCTATCTTGCGTCGTGAATTGGCCGCCGAAAAAGGTGACCTCTGGTTGCTGGCCCCAGATCGTCCCGTTGGCGAAAAGCGCCATGTTGTCATTGATGTGCCAGTAGGAAGCTGGACTCGCGAGGGCCCGATGTCCCATCGAGTCAGCGCCGATGAGTTCGCTCAAGCGTGCGAGATGGGGATAAAGCCAACAAATACATGGGTCTATTTGGCGCCAGCTTGTGAAGCAGTTGACTTGCCCAGCGTGGGGACTCCGTGTGCAGCCATCGCGCGATTTCTCGATCCAACTGGTGATTTGCGCGCCGGTTTCCTGCGGCCATGGTCCGGAGTGATGGCCCAAGGCCTGCCCGGCGAATTTCACACTTACCCCAGCGACACGGTGGCGTGGCGATTGGGCAAGGCCCGGTGCCCGCCATGAATTTAGCGCAAGGCGCCCGCGTCGCCGTTATCGCTCCGGCTGCGCGATTTTCCACCGACCGTCTGCTCGCCGGCGTCGAGTTCTTGCGGGGCCTTGGCCTTGAACCAGTGCTGTCGCCTCACCTTTTTGCGACCGACCGCTACCACGCGGGCACTTCGGCCCAGCGGCTTGCCGATCTAGTTTGGGCCGCGACCGATCCGCACATTGACGCAATTTGGCTGGCCCGAGGCGGGTTTGGCTGCGCACATTTGCTCAATGAGCTGCCGTGGGAAATCCTCAATCCTCGCCCGCTTATTGGTTTTTCGGATGCAACCGCGCTGTTGGTGGCGCTGTGGCAGGCCGGCTGGACCACCACGGACAATGGTCATTTGGTCCACGGACCGGTCGTGCAGACTCTGGCCCCGACTGTGGCCCAAGGGCGGGTGGCGCCGGTCCTGATCGACAACGAAACGCGCGCCGCCGTCCGTGATCTTGTCGCCGGCCGTCCTGTTGCTTTACCGGGGCGTCACCTGTGCGGTCCACCTGGTCTGCTGCCTTCTGGCCCGGTAGTGGGCGGCAATTTGACGGTGCTGGCCAGCCTGTGTGGCACGCCATGGCAATTGCAGGCGAAAGGCTGCATCGTGGTGCTTGAAGACGTTGGCGAAGCGCCTTACCGCCTCGATCGCTGTTTTACGCAGTTGCTGCAAGCCGGTAGTTTGACGGGGGCAATCGGCGTCGCCTTGGGTCAGTTGATCGACGCAGGTGCCTCTGATGCGGACGGCATTGAGTATGGCGCCTTGGAAGTGCTGCGCGACTGTCTGAGTCCTTTGGGAATTCCCGTCATTTGCGATCTGCCAGTGGGTCATGGGCCGCGCAACCTGCCGTGGTTTTTTGGTCGTCGGGGGACGTTGACCGCTAGTGGCATCGAATGGACGTTTGCGTGACTGAACACCATACTTGCCCCAAAAATCAGATCGGACGCGCTACTCTTGCGCGGCGTGGTTGGCCAGCTGGCCGAGTCGCTCCCGCAATCCTAGGTGTTGTCGTCGCGTTGTCGTCGTCAGCACTTGCGTTGGACGGGCGTCCACCACCGGCGAAAGGGTCCGGGCCTGCTCCGAGCCCTAGCGCAGGCTCGCGGCCACCGTCGTCGGGGAGTGCCACAAGTGGTTCACCACCGGCACCGGCGCCAACGGCTCCTAGGAGCAGCGCTGCAGTCACTTCTTCGGGGTCATTTGACGTCGTCTGGCTCGGACCGTTGCCCGCTCGACCTGCCGAACAAATGCGCGCACTCGCTGCCGATGCCCTACCAGAAGCCGACTTGACCGGAGTCGACGACGGCAGCCAGCTGCGCATTGCCCAATCCGCAAGCGTCGAACGAACTTGGCGCTATGGCGACGGGCGCATTGTCAGCGCCGGACAGGTTCAACGCAGCCGCGATTGGGTAGGTTCCGTCATCCAAGTCGGCACCATTGCAGGCAAAGCATGGCTAGCCGTGCGCCTCGTGCGCAAACCTGACCGTGCGATTGACCTCGAAACGCCGGCGCCAAAGGGTGCAGTAGACTGGTTCGGTGACTTACCTGCTCCCGATTTTGCCGGAGCGTCGCTGTGGATGCTGCAAAAGGCCGGCGTTGCCAAGGGCGACATGTGCGACCACCGCGAGCATATTGCGGCTGAAATCGCCGCGCACGTCGATGCTCAGTGCCACGAAAAGTGGTTGGGTAACCCGGGATCACTCACCGATCCCAATCTGGTTTTTCCAAGCTCCGATAAGATTCTTGGCTTTTTGGCGATCGAAGGCGGACTGGCCTTTGCTGGAGGCAGTAGCGCCTTGCGCGGTCAATTGGGTGGCCAAGTGGTGTGGACTTCACGCCAACTCTGGTTCATGTCCACCGCCCGCATCGAATTGGCCGCCGCCTACCCGACCGGCATGCGCTACGCACTCGACTGGCTGCTGGGCTTGCAAACGGGCAATCGCACAACTGGGCTGGCGTTGCAGGGCGGCATTGGCGCCTCTGGGGTTGCCAGCGAGGAGCAAGATATGCTTAGCTTTGCAATCGAATTTCCAGCTCGGCTGCAATTTCACAGCGAACTTGGCGGCCGCCAATTGCTGGTTTGGTTTGAACCGGCGTGGCTGGTGCTCGGCAACCGCGCCAACGGCAGCCCAAGCGTCGCGTGGTGCGATCAACTGCGCACCGGGGCTTGGCTCGGCACCAAAGCAGACGGCCTTGGCATTAGCGGTTTTGGCGCCGAATTATGGGAGACTCAAGGAACGCGAGTGATTACCGTAGTGGTCGGTCTCACAACTTTCTTACGGTAGGCGCCAATTTTCACGTCCTCGACCTCGCACTGATTGCGACAAGGGAGAACGCCATATCCGCCGGCAATCCACATAAACCTGTTGTGTCCAATGGTTCGATGTGGTCGCTCGCTGCTTGGCTGCGCGCTTCGCTGCCGTCCGGGCTTGGTATTTGGACCGTGCTGGCCTGTCCCGCCGTCGATGCAGATCCGTCGCCAAGTGGCAGCAAGCTAGGGCTAGGCAAGCCGACAGAGGAGTTTCGCAGTCCCTTGCCGCGCCCCGATTTGGTGCACGTCGAACCACTAGGCGACGTTGAAGCGCCCAGCCTGTACAGCAGTGGCATTGTCGATTTTACAAAGTTTATCGAAGAATTGACCCCGGTGGTGTTGCGTGATGTCTTTGGCCGCAGCATCATCGCCCTAGCGCCACCCATGGAGGTTCGCCTAATTGCTCGCAAAATCAAGCTTGCAGTGGCGCTGGGTGAACTCAAAGCTTCGGTCGATTTGGTCATCTTTGACGCCAGCGACCGCCGCAAGATTTTTCGCGAGCGCGGCGATGGCATCGTCAAGATTGGAGAACCAGCCACTGACGCCGAATTGCACACAGCTGTTCAGGCTGTGCTTCACCAGTGCGCGGTTGAGTTGGCCCAAAAATTCCTCGGTCGGTTCAGCGCACCGCCACCGCCCAAGTCCGAGCACAAGATTTGGACCGGAGTTCAGTTGGGTGGGCCCAGCAGTTTTGGCGCGTCTTTGCTGTATTTGCTTGCTAAAGACTTCGGCATCCAACTGGTCGTCAATCCATTGTGGCCGCAGTTTGCAGGGTCGATTGGCGGTCTCAAACGCTTGCATAGCGCAGAGGACCTGTCCTTTTGGCTCCACGCCGGGGCGACGCATGAATTTGTCGGGGCAGCGTTTTCAACTTGCGCCCCGTATCTATGTGACAGTCAAGCTGATTCTTCTCTATTTGCCTACGGCAGACTGGAGTTGGCCTGGCTGGTCGGCGCGGACAACCAGCATCGCCTCGGGTTGGATGTCGGCCTCCACGTTGGGGCTCTGTGGCCAGCAAAGTCAACAGACCCCGGCCTATTTGGCAGAATTTGGGGCGGGGTGTGCTGGCATCTGGGCTTCTAGCACTGCATCTCTGTCAATCCGTTCGCTGGTTGACCAATGGCGAGCGCACGCGGGACTGATTCAGGTTTGCCCCCACGCCAGCAATGCGTAGAATCCGCACCTTCGCGCGCGCGTCGCGTCGGCAAATTGCTCATGATTTCTGAAAAAATTCTGCTCTCCTCGGACGACTTTTCGCGTCGCCACATTGGTCCAGATGACACGCAAGTTCATGCAATGTTGGAGACTTTAGGCTTTAACTCGCTGCAGGCGTTGATCGACGCTGTGGTGCCAGCCGCCATCGTTAACCCAAATCCGCTGAACTTGCCCGCAGCCCGAAGCGAAGACCAAGCATTGCGAGCCATTTCCGCCTACGCCGCTGAAAATAAGGTCTTTCGCTCGCTTTTGGGGATGGGCTACAGCGACACTATCACTCCGCCGGTACTGCTGCGTAATCTTATCGAAAACCCGGGTTGGTACACCCAGTATACCCCGTACCAGCCCGAGATTAGCCAAGGTCGGCTGGAGTGCCTGCTCAACTTTCAGACCCTGATCTGCGATCTGACTGCACTCGATATTGCCAACGCTTCGTTGCTCGATGAAGCGACAGCCGCCGCTGAAGCGATGGCGCTGGCTTGGGGCCAGCAAAAGACCATCAAAAGCAATCGGTTCGTCGTCGATGCCCACTGTCACCCTCAGACTATCGCTGTGGTCAAGACTAGAGCTAAGTGGTTGAATATTCAGGTAGATGTCGGGTCAGCGTACCATCACGATTTTGTCGCTAACCCGGCCTTTGGGGTGCTGGTGCAGTATCCCGCCACCGACGGTTTGATTGTCGACCCGCGCGAGTTGATCGCAAAGGCGCACGCCGGTGGCGCCCTAGTGACGATGGCCTGCGATTTGTTGGCACTAACGCTGTTGACCCCTCCAGGCGAGCTAGGTGCCGACATTGCGGTTGGCAACACCCAGCGTTTCGGGGTGCCGCTGGGCTACGGTGGCCCGCATGCCGCGTACATGTCGACCAAGGACGCGTTCAAGCGCGCCCTGCCCGGTCGCCTCGTCGGTGTTTCGCAAGATGCGCGCGGCAAACCGGCGTTGCGACTGGCATTGCAAACTCGCGAGCAGCACATTCGCCGCGACAAGGCGACTTCCAATATCTGCACCGCGCAGGTGTTGCTCGCCGTGTTGGCTAGCCTGTACGCCTGCTGGCATGGTCCGACTGGACTGCGCACCATTGCTCAGCGCGTTCACGCTTTGACAACAGTGTTGGCGCTTGGCCTGCGACAGCGTGGTTTTGTCGTTCGCCACGCCCAGTTTTTCGATACTCTGCGGGTCGATTGCGTTGGCAGTGCGGCAGAAATCCTCGCCAATGCCCGCGCTCGGCAGATCAATCTGCGCGATTTCGGCGACGGTTGCGTTGGCGTGGCCTTGGACGAAATCAGTGATATCGCTGAAGTTGCCGCGGTGCTGAGCGCGTTTGCCGACCGCGAAGTGACAGTGCAGGATGTTCTATCTCTGGCCCCGGACGCCCAATCGCCGACGCTTTTGAACCTGCAGCGCACCAGCGACTACCTAACCCATGGCGTTTTCAATAACTATCACAGCGAGTCCGAGATGATGCGCTGGTTGCACCGCCTGCAAAATCGCGACATGTCGCTCGTGCACAGCATGATTCCGCTGGGCTCGTGCACGATGAAACTCAATGCCGCCGCCGAGATGCTGCCGATTACGCTGCCCGGTTTCAGCAAGCTGCATCCTTTTGCGCCGGTCGACCAGTGTCAGGGTTACGCCAAGCTGTTTGCCGATCTCGAAAACTGGTTGGCCGAAATCACCGGTTTTGCGGCCTGTTCGCTGCAGCCGAACGCTGGTAGCCAAGGCGAATACGCGGGCCTGCAGGTGATTCGCGCCTATTTGGACCATCAGGGCCAGGGCCACCGCAATGTGTGCCTAATTCCGCAGTCGGCTCACGGCACCAATCCGGCGACGGCCGTGATGTGTGGTATGCAAGTTATTGTAGTAGCTTGTGACGCAAATGGTAATATTTCAGTTGACGATCTTGTTGCTAAGGCTGAGCAAAATCGAGATAAACTTGCTGCATTGATGGTGACCTATCCGTCGACTCATGGCGTGTTTGAAGTGGCCATTCAGCAAATATGTAAAATTATTCATGACTTCGGTGGTCAGGTCTACATGGATGGTGCCAACCTGAACGCTCAAGTCGGCTTGTGTCGACCAGGGGACATTGGCGCCGATGTCTGTCACATTAACCTGCACAAAACATTCTGCATTCCGCACGGCGGTGGCGGACCGGGGATGGGCCCGATTTGCGTAGCTGCGCATTTGGCGCCGCTGTTGCCCGGACATCCAGTGACGGAGCTTGGCGGTGCCGACCGAATTGGGGCGGTGTCGTCGGCGGCGTGGGGTAGCGCCTCTATCCTGCCGATTTCGTGGATGTACATCGCCATGATGGGCCCGGACGGGCTGCGCAGAGCCACCCAAGTTGCCATTCTCAATGCCAACTATGTTGCGCACCAACTGGCTGATTGCTTTGAGGTCCTGTACGCTGGCGATTCTGGTTTGGTCGCCCACGAGTGCATCTTGGACACCCGCGTCGTCAAGCCGCACGTCGAGGTGGAGGATATTGCCAAGCGTTTGATGGACTTTGGCTTTCACGCCCCGACCATGAGCTTTCCGGTGCCAGGGACTTTGATGGTGGAGCCGACAGAGTCCGAATCCAAGCCAGAGCTGGATCGGTTTATCCATGCGTTGAGGTGTATCGCCGCGGAAGCCGCCGCCATCGCCGCCAATCAGAGTGATCCGAAGGATAATCCTCTAAAAAATGCCCCACATACCCTTGATAGCGTGATGTCAGATAGCTGGTCTCATCCCTACTCTCGCCAAACTGCAGCTTTTCCCGCTCCGTGGCTTCAAGCTGGCAAGTTCTGGCCTTATGCCGCCCGCATCGACAATGTGTTTGGCGACCGTAATTTGGTCTGTGCATGTGTGCCGACGTCCGACTATTCGTAATCTATCGCGTATCTACGCAAATGGCCTGACTCGGGGTCAATATGGCAACAT
The DNA here is from genome assembly GCA_009692465.1 of Myxococcales bacterium. Classification (GTDB taxonomy): domain Bacteria; phylum Myxococcota_A; class UBA9042; order UBA9042; family UBA9042; genus SXRM01. Next base: position 1,958 of record SHZD01000126.1, on the reverse strand, counting down.
TGAAGAATTGGATAGGCACAGGTGCAATCGGCCTGAGCGTAGCTGTCGCTGTTGGCGTCGGCGGCTGCGCCGCCAAGAGGGAGCTGCGGCGGTTGTTTGCTTCGTGCGCGACGGACTCCGACTGCGAGTCCTCCCTGTGCTACGACAGCGTCTGCACCCAGAGCTGCACCACCTCCGCCAGCTGCGGCGGCGGCGTATGCATTGAAAAAAAATGCAAACAAACAGGGACATCGTGTAGCGACTTCAATGCGTGCACCACCGGTGACAAGGTTGCGAGCACCGGTTGTGTCGGCACCCCAGTGGACTGCGGGCCGGATAACGGCTGCCAGCAAATCGTCTGCGACCCCAAAGTGGGCTGCGGAGCCAAAGCACTCAACGTCGGTGAGCAGTGCGGGACATCGCCGTTAACCCTGTGCGGCACGGGAGGCCTCGAGACCGGCGGTTGCAAGTGCTCAGTGTGGCAAGCGAGTGCCATCGGCCCCTACGATCAAGTGGCTATCCAGGACGGCAAGCCGGTGTCTGTTGCAGTTGGCGCCGTCAGTTTGCGCGCTTTGGCGGTCAGCGGAGCGACCTTAATCCAATTGGGCAAAGCGCAAAAAGCCCCCGGCCAACCGTGGCGCAGTTGGGTCGGCGCCAGCAATTTGACCGCACAACTGGAGGGGAGCTTGGCGCTGCCACCGGCAGATGTTACTGAAACTTCAGATGAACTGGTCGCGGTTGCTGCTCAAACTGGCCGATGGTTAGCTGTCGGTGCGTCGGGCAATCAGGCGTTGTTGGTGTCGGCAACCGACTTCGTCGCCGCTGGCACCATCCCCAGTTTGTTTCGTCAGCGCCGGATTGCACCGACCGGCGCCGACGCCTTGCAGCCCAAAGGGGTCGCAGTGGATGCCTCCGGTAGTTTTGCTGTAGTCGGGACGGCAGGCAAATCGGCGCTATTGGTGCGGGGCAAAATGGCCGCTGACGCCGAATATGCGGATCCACAAGTCCAACTGTTCAAAACGGCGACGGCCAGCCCGCTCGACACGGCCCAACTTGCAGGAGTTGCCGCCCACCCAAAGGGTTGGCTCGCTGCCGGTTCAGCACTGGTGGCAGGCAAGGCCAAGTTTTGGCTGGCTTATACGGAAAATGGCTTCGGAGGCACGATCGCCAGCTCTGTGATCGAACTAGCAGGCACCACTGGTGGCGGCTTCACCGGTATTTTACGCGGAGACCAAACATGGGTAGCTTGGGGCACGGCCACGACGACTTCTGCCAAGACTCAGTGTCTTGTTGCAGGTTTGGATGCGGCACTGACGGTGACGTGGGTGATCCTTGTCGCCCCCGCCGGCAAACCTGATGCCGATGTTGCGACGGCGATCGCCGCCGCTCCGATGGCCGGTGGCGAGTTTTTGGTTGCAGCAGCGATCGGCAGCAATGCGACGCCGTGGGTCTTTCGCACGGACACCAAGTCCGTAAAAGCGCAAGCTGTCGGCAGTGCAACTCGGCTGTGGACCGTGGTAACTTATGGCAAAGGCATTGCCATCGGTGGCGATCAGGCGGAGCGTGCATTTGTTCAACGGGTTGGAATTGGTGGCGAGACAGGCTGCCCCAAGCCCTGAAAACCTGATTCATTCTGTGCTTAGGAACTGTCCCAGAATAAGTCATTGTGGGACTGGTTCCGTTTGCTTGCATTGTTGGTCGCTAAGCTCGCGTCCTCAATGGCCGACTCGCCGCTCCTGTGTTGCCCAGATCGATCGAGTTATTTGACGACAGTTCCTTAGAGGGTGTTTACATTCATTGCCGAAGCGAGTGGAAACAGACGCCCGCAAGGCGAGGCGGAGGCACTCTGACGACTGAGGCGCACTTGTAGTGCGTCGCAAGGAGGAAGAGGGCTGACAACAAAGCATGGCGGGGTCGATGAGTCCAGCGAACTCATCGACGGGTTACGCGCAGCAGGCGTTTGAAGATAAACACCCTCT
>SHZD01000125.1 GCA_009692465.1 Myxococcales bacterium | reverse complement strand
CCAACAACGGCAAACCGCCACAGGGCAGGCCGAAGAGCCGGATGTGAGATCCACAAGTCCGGTTCTGTGAGAGGGGCGGCTGGGCAACTGGCCGCCCCTACTCGACCGCCGCCGCGACGCCGAGCTGCGCTCAAAGCGGGGGATCGCGGGCGCGCCGCTCCTTGCGCAGTTGCTCCCTTCGGCTCAGGCTGCGGCCATGGAACTGCCCGGCCACGCCATGCACCCAACGCTCGATCGCGGTCGGCAAAGTGGGGTCCTGCACACCAGCATTTTGGCAATTCGGTTTGTAAGTGAAGGGGTTACTAGGGAGTTGCCGCTCGATGGCCTGACTATCAAGCTGGCGGGTGCGGGCGAACGGTTAGTGTACTTCCAGCATCCAAACCACCCGCAGTGGACCCTGTATACCGATCAGCACAGCGTTTTGGCGGACCCGCAATTGGCCAGCAGTCCAGCGTTAGTTGCGCAAATCGCTGCGATTCGCAAGCGCAAACGGCGTGGACCTTTGTTGGCGGTGGCGGCATTGGTCGTGCTGATAGCGCTGGTGGTTGCGGCCTGGCAGGCCAAATCGCTGGTGGCGCTGCATATGGCTGAGCAGGTCCCGGTCCAGTGGGAGACCAAGCTGGGCGACGTGGTGTTTGCGCAGTACAGTTTTACGCATCCGCCGCTCGCTGACGTCGCTTTGCAAAAGGCGGTGGAGCGCTTCGCCGGCCATCTCACTGTGGCTATCGACGATTTGCGTTATCCTTTGCAATTTCACGTGGTTGCGGATTCGAAGTTGAACGCATTTGCCCTGCCGGGAGGTCACGTTGTCCTCAATAGCCAAGTCATTTTGGAGGCTGAGTCGGCGGGTGAAGTGCTCGGCGTGCTTGGCCATGAGGTCGCGCATGTCACCCAGCGCCATGGCATTGTCAGTCTGCTCGATGCTATCGGTGGATTCGTGTTTTTCCAGTTGCTAATCGGCGACTTGACCGGCGTGTTGGCGGTCATGCAGGACCTAGGACCTCAGTTGCTTGCCCAGAGCTACAGCCGCGATCATGAACGCCAAGCCGACGATGTTGGCTTCAACTACCTGCTGACGGCCAACATTGATCCGCAAGGCCTGCCACGGTTTTTAGTGCGCGCTGAGCAAAAATCCAGCGGCGGCCCATTCGCCAAGGTCCAAGAGGAACTCAGTTTTCTGTCGACCCATCCGGCGACAGCCGAGCGCGTGGCCCACTTGCGCGGCCGGATTGACGCAGGCGGCAAACGGGCCTACAAAGACCTCACAAGCGAGTTTGCTCAGTTGCAGACCCTGCTGCGGGCTGCGCTTGCCAGTGGGAAAACAGTTGAATCCGGCGCAAAAACCGTTTCACCGAACGGCAAAAACACCGACGCTGCGGCGCCAAGTTCGCCAGTGACAGCCACGGAGTAACCTGATGAAAGCAACCATTGATGGCGCACCTTCGTTTGCCCATATCCAAATCGAGCTGGATCCCGGTGAGGAAGTGGTCGCCGAATCCGATGCCATGGCCAGCATGGACGCCGACTTGGACATGACAGCGCGGCTCAATGGCGGGTTTTTTGCCGCCTTGCTCAAGCGCTTTTTGGGCGGCGAATCGTTGTTTATCAACACTTTTGCCAATCGCACCCAAGCGCCCAAGCGCCTGACGTTGGTGCAGCCGACTCCGGGTAATATTGCGACTTTTCAACTCAATGGTGACAGTCGCTGCCTGCAACCGGGAGCCTATGTGGCCTCCACTCCTGGGATTCAGCTCGGCTTGCGTTGGGCCGGCTTTACATCGTGGATTGCCCGCGAAGGGCTGTTTAAGCTCCAGGTCAGTGGGACCGGCACGGTGTGGTACGGCGCTTACGGTGGCTTGTTGGAAAAGGAAGTCAACGGCGAATACCTAGTCGATACTGGATACTTGGTCGCTTACGAGCCGCAGCTCAAGCTCAGTTTGCGGTTTGCCGGCGGGATCTTTTCGTCGTTGTTTGGCGGAGAGGGACTGGTGACCCGGATTTCGGGTAAGGGCAAGATTACCTTGCAAACTCGCAGTCTTGAAGGCATGCGCGATTGGCTGAACCCTCGAATCTGAATCCAATTAGTGCCGCAGCCACACCAGCAACGGAGCGAAATCAGCCATGAACATCACGATCCACCACCGGCCTGGCAGCGCCGCCGCCCGCATCGACTTGCAGCCTGGCGAAACCATAACGGCCGAAGGCGGCAGCATGATTGCCATGAGCGGCAACGTCGCCATCACCACCAACACGCTCAGTCGCGGCAGCGGCGGCCTGATCAAGGGCATCAAGCGCATGTTGGCCGGTGAGTCGTTCTTTCTCAATCACTTCGCTTCCACAGGCGGCCCGGCAGAATTGTGGCTAGCGCCCGAATTGCCCGGCGACATCGTCGTCCGCGAATTGCGCAACGAGACCCTAATCGTGCAAGGCGGCAGCTATTTGGCCAGCGAACCGGGCATCGATGTCAACTTGGGCTGGCAGGGTTTTCGCACATTGCTGTCGGGCGAAAGCCTGTTCTGGGTCAAGCTGAGCGGCAGCGGCACCACCATCCTGACCAGTTTTGGCGCCATCTACCCGTTGCAGGTCGACGGCGAGGTCATCGTCGACACCGGCCACATTGTCGCTTTTGAAGAAACACTGACGTTTTCGCTCACTAAGGCCGGCAAGAGCTGGATTTCATCCATCTTGGGCGGCGAAGGTCTGGTGTGCAAGTTCCAAGGGCAGGGCACTGTCTGGTGTCAGTCGCACAACCCGAGCAGCTTTGGCCAATCGCTGGGCCCCATGCTAAAATCCCGCTGAAATTCAGTGTCTTGAGGAGGAACCATGTCCCAGCCATTCCAGCACACCATTGAAAGTCGCCCCGATTTCGCGTGGCTGACCGTGCAAATCCCGGCCGGCCGGACCTTAAAAGTTGAAGCTGCGGCGATGGCCGCAATGGACACCAATCTGCGAATGAAAACCCAGCTGCGCGGCGGCTTTTCGCGGTTGCTGACGGGTGAATCGATTTTTCTCAACGAGTTCACTGCAGAGGGCGGCGCGGGTGAATTGTGTATCGCGCCTGGGCCACCGGGAGACTTGGAGTACCATCGTCTCGAAGATTCTGTTGTGTTTTTATCCAATTCGGCGTTCTTGGCGGCTGATCCGGCCATCACTCTGGAGACCAAGTGGCAGGGCTTTATCAAGGGCTTTTTTTCTGGCGCCAACTTATTCCTGATTCGCGCCTCGGGCACCGGCGATTTGTGGTTCAACACGTTTGGAGCGCTGGTGCCCATTGACGTCGACGGCGAGTACATCGTCGATACTGGCCACATCGTTGGGTTTACCGCTGGCTTGGACTACGAAGTCAAGTCGGTGGGCGGCTACAAGTCACTGTTTTTTTCGGGCGAAGGCTTGGTCTGTCGGTTCAGCGGTCGCGGCCGGGTGTGGGTGCAGACGCGGCGGTTGCAGGCGTTTGCGTCATGGGTGTTTCCGTTTCGGCCGCAGAAGAACAAGAACTGATCGAAAATGCAGAAAATGGCTAGCGCCGGGTAAGTTTTCCAGTAATTTTGGTATGTTGTTAAATGGGTGCGTACTGACAATTTTACTGACAATTTTACTGACAATTTTGATCAACTCCGTTCTGAGCTGACCACTTCGCCGTCGAAATTCTCCGTTACCCAGCGCCCGATTAGCCCTGCCATCTCGTCTGGCTGGCGCGCCCAACGAAAATGCACCTGCGCGCCGTCCTGCGCGCTCAATGCCAGCCGCAAGTGCCGGCGGTCGTGGCGGCAACCGGCCAACTTGGCGCACAGCAAGTCGGTACTTTTGGCGGTGGTCAGGGTGTCGCCCTGCAAACTCAGGCCCAACACCGGGCAGGCGACCCGACGCAGCGCAGCTTCGTAGTTGTAGTCATCACCAGTTGGGGCATACACACCGGACCGAATTTGGCGCGCCCAATCGCTGATCAGCTGCCGCGGCTGGCGACCGCCAAAACCCAAGCGATGGCCCGGAAAATAGCCCAGCGTATGCGCAACTGCCGCCGCTAGCTGCGTTTGGGCCAGCACCCCGTAGCGCTTGGGAAAACCGAATCCGCGGTAGTCGACCGACCCACTGGCCGCCAAGATCAGCGACGCAAACAGCTGCGGATCGCGAGCCAGCGCCAACGCCGCCAGTTGTCCACCCAGCGAATGACCGACGGCATGGACCACCACCTCGCCCAATTGCTGCCGAATTGCGGCAACTGCCGCCACAATGTCGCGGCGCACAATCTGGTCGTAGCCAAAATCGACGGTCCGCGACGCTTGCACGGTGCTGGAACCGGTGCCGCGCAACTCCATGGCTACGGCTGACAAGCCCTTCGCCGCCAACGCCTGACCAAACGGCTCATAGTAGCTCGCGGGCACCCCCATCGCGGGCAAAATCAGGGCTACATGGCGTGTCGGTTCGGCCGCAGCGAAGACCAGCGCGGTGTGGGCTACGCCGTCCGCGGCGGTGACGGTCATACTCGCAGGTTGGGCAGTGGTCATATCAGGTTGGTCCAAACGTGTAAAAAGGGCGCCGCGACGGCCAAAACAGCGCAAATCGGCTGACATACGGCGATCGAGAAAGCTCGAAAGCGCATGTAACTGTTCTGGGTTTCGTTGTTGGCCACCTCGCGACGTGTCCCTGAGCTACTGCGCCAATACCTGCAACCACACTGGCTTGGCGGCTGGTTGCAACCACCGCAGCAGCTCAAGCATGCGCGAACGATGCAGTGCAGTGCAACCCGTCGTTGGCCGCGATCCCCCGCTTTGGGCGCATCTCTGCGTCGCGACGTCGCCGTTCTCCTAGGCAGTTCGCAGGACTGTCTCATTGGCGTACGCGAGTAAGCCTCAGTCGAAATGCTCCTAGCTCCTTGTCGAGCGACAGCGAGCGACGGGGCATTGACATCCCAAATCGGGGGCCGCGGAGAATTTCGATGGGGAATCCTGGTTGGGCAGTCGTTGGTCAGATGGACGAAAATCGCGCTACCTGAACCCACCACCACCGGTGCCATGTTGTGCACGATGACCAATCCGAGGTCGTAGAGGCCATCGGTGCGGGCCAAGACCTCAGCAGACCGCCACTGTGCTGGTTGCTGCTGTGACGCCTGCGGCCATTGGTTGTAAAGCGGTGACGCGGGGTCATCGACCCAGCGATCGGCGCAGAGGTCGTGCGCCATGGCCAGCGAACGCCACGGGGTGCGGCAGCGTGCACAGCTTCACTTCTGGAGCCAAACGCTGTGCTCAACGCAAACGCGCCAAGTCGCGAACGGCCGTCGCCTTCACGCTTCTGCCCGCCCGCCTGCTGGTCCCCGCCCAGACCACGACCCCAAGCGAGACCGGTATGGCCCAAGCGACACCGGTATGGCCCAAGCGACACCGGTATGGCCCAAGCGACACCGGTATGGCCCAAGCGCACATCGATCGCGGTGCCCACCCGCTGCCAACTTCCTGAACGGTCGCGTTGCCAGCGTTGCAGCGAAGCAAACGATGAATTCACTCCCTCCGCGCGCACTTCCACGATTTGGCGCACTTCATGGTCGGGCGTCCACGGCGCCTGCTGCAAACTGCGCTGCAGCTGAGGTTGCCGTGCAGTCGTCATCGACAATACATTTAGTATGTTCAATGACTTGGCCGCCGTCATCCTGACGGACGAGGTTGTCCATGCAGCCGACGAACACTTGATTTTTTTTTTCGCTAAATGCCAAAGCAACCACGAGATCTAAATCGTTCAGTTCATCGATCAGCGCCAGCGCACTTCCAACCTGTACGTCCACATGGGCCGGGAAGGCCGAAACCACCTGCACGCCGGCGAAATTCAAGTTGAGCCGGGGAGGTTCCACATCCGCTGGGTGGCACGCAGGGACCAGCAACGCGAGCGTCAGCGCCGCGAGTTGTCGCTTGTTGAGCGAGAATGGCCAGCTACCGATGACAACAACTGGCCGTCGATGCAGCCAATTCCCATTGGGCTCAACCATGGCGAACTGCTGAGAAGCACACATAAACTCTTGGACTTACGGCTGCCAAAACCCGTAGAAGTTGAACCAGTTATCCGGCGCCAATCGCGCAAAATGCTCAGTTCGAGCGGCATAGCGGTCGACATAGTTTTGCAAAGCGCGCTGACGATCCTTACGCGGCAGTATCACTTGCTCCGCAAATGGCTCGCAATACAAATCGTAGTGATTAGGGGCCCGAAACACCCCGCACACAAAGTACACCGGGCAGCCCAGCATCGCCGCTAGCAAAAACGGACCACTGGGAAACGGCGCCGGTTTACCAAGAAAATCAGCGTGAACCACCCGCTCGTTGAGCCCTGCGCGATCTGCGGCAATCGCCAAAATTTCGCCGCGCTCAATGCGGTCGCGCATGGCCAACACGGCGCTGGCCTGACCGGGCTCAATATGGACGACCTGCGCCGCCGCCCGCGGATTGAGCCGTGCCAACGCAGCGTTGATTATCTTGGCGTTGCGAAAGTAGCCAACAACGCGAATCTTTAGCTTTTCATCGTAGTTGCCAATGCTCATCGCGGCAGTCGAGCCCAGATGGGCGCTGAGCAAGATGGCGCCCGATTGGGCTGCGGCCAGCTGCACCAGATAGTCGTGCCCAGTGCGGGTGACGGTAAACAAGTCGCCACGCCCTTGCACCAACCACAATCGATCCAGAGTGGCCTCGGCAAAGCACAACACGTGACGGTAAACCTCACGCAGCGTGCGCGGTCGGCCATGGAGGCGCTCGCCAAACTCTCTGCTCGCCTGGCGCACCCGCCGATGTAGCAGCGTGTACCACAGCGCCACCGCTTTCATCAGCCAGCGCGCCGGGGGCCGTCCGCACATGGTCGCCAGCCACACCACCAGCGCAATGCTGATTACACTGCCTTTTTCGGCCACAGATAGCCAATGGAGGTCGTTGGCTGCCTTGGTTGATGTTGACTGTTGAGTCACGGCGTCCACCGCAGGCGGCGACCGAAGCGCTGCCACAGCAGCCAGCGGCGCACGATGCCTTCGGTGGTCAAGCGGGTGTGCAACCACGAGATGCGGACGTTGTCCCAAAACATTCGAAAATGCGACACGCCCCCTTCCGCGGCGGTGAGGTAGCGCACTTCGACCGGCAAGTTGAGCACTGGTGTCGCCGCCCAGACCATACGCACCGCGATTTCAATGTCGAAATCCATGCGGTTGCCGCGCGAAGCGGCAGCGATGGCAGCGTGCAATGGATAGACGCGAAATCCGACCATCGCGTCGGTAATCGGCCGGCCAAAGGTCTCAATGGCGACCCAGAAGTTAGTGATTTCACGTCCGAAACGCCGCGAGCACGGTGTGCCGGGGCCAAATACCGGGCTGGCCATAATCAGTGCGGTGGGCAAACGGGCAGCTGCGCGCAAGAAGACCGGAATTTGTTCAAGATCATGTTGGCCATCGCCATCCACTTGCAGCGCGTGGGTAAACCCCGCCTGCACAGCGGCGGCGAATCCAGTGCGGACCGCGGCTCCCTTGCCCCGATTGGCTGTATGAAACACGACTTGGGCCTTGCCTTGGGCTTGTAGCGACTCTGCCACCGTCCGGGCTGCGGCATCGCTGCCGTCATCCACGACTACGACAGGAGCGCCATACACGGCAGCGCGGTCGACAACGCTGGCCAAGGTCGCGGCATTGTTGTAGGTCGGGATTAAAATGCACGGCCGAAATTGCCAGATCACGCCTGGGCCTCCGCAGCGGTGGGTACGGCAAATCCCAAGCGGCCGCAGGCACACAGCTCGCCCGTGCGATGCAGGGTAAAATCGACAGTTCCCACGGTTGCCCAAAAGGTCAGTCGCAGCGCAATCACTTGATTAGGTGCGATAACTCGCCGAAACTTGAGCCGCGACAGCTGTCGAATCGCGCCCCAGTTCGGGTGCAGTCGGCGCACTTCGCCGCCCACCAGCACCACAATTTGCGCAATACCGGGCACCACTGGATGGTCAGCAAAATGGCCGCGAAAATAGAAAAGAGCTGGCGGCGGACGCACTTCTATGTCACAGGTCGTTGGCGTCTCGTGGCGCGACAACACTTCAAACTGCCACACCGCGCCAAACAGCGACCGCACCTCATCAATAGCCAGTTTGCCGGTATCGGACCTCGGCAAAGCCGGCGCCAACACAAACCGGCGCGGCAGAGTGCTTGGTTCCAAATGCAGCGCTAGGGCCGCGCGCAAATCGTCAACCGTGAGCAGGGGAGCCACTACTGCCGCCCACAACTCTTGGCCGCGCGCCACCTGCGCCGATTCCACGGCAATCACTGCGGCGTCGTCCACGCCGGCGATGGCCAGCAGCAGTTCTTCGACGTGAGCGACGGACACCCGCAGGCCACCGGTCTTGATGACCCCGTCGAGGCGACCTTGATGGGCAAAACGGCCGTCTGGTTCAACGATTGCGCGGTCTGCAGTCTCAAAGTCGTCAGCAACACCGCAGACCGTCAACGGCGAGCGCACCCGCAGTTGGCCGGTCGGCGAACAACTCACCGCGATGGAGGGCAGGGGTTGCCAAAGAGTATCAGCTAGTTGGCGCCGAGTCGCGATGCCGCCGGTCTCCGTCGAACCAAACAGCTCCAAGATCGAAAGGTGGTGAGTCTGTTCAATCCCCTCCGCGGTCGCGCGCTGCAAGGGTGCCGTTGACGACAGCGCCAGCCGCACGTTGGTCAGGGCGCCGCAAGGCAAGTCGGCAACGGCGCGCCAATGTGCGGGCACCGAAATCACCACCGCTTGCGGTTGCGCAGCCAACAGGGCGCAAACTGAGCCAGCGTGCACCGGCGTGGTCCGCCCAAAACGACCACCGACCGCCAACGGCACCAGCACCGAAAATAGCAAGCCATACAGGTGATGGGGCGGCACTGTGGCGACAAAAGGCGTGTTGACGGGCAGTTGCAGATGGGCGACCCACAATGCGACTTCGCCGAGCAGCTGTCTCGCGTTCTTGGTGCAGGCCTGCGGCTCGCCAGTCGAACCTGAGGTGAACAACGTGGCGACTACCTGATCCGCCGAAAACTTGAGCTCCAAAGGCGGAGTAGGGCCACTCAGGTTGATTTGATTCGGAGCATCTGGCCGCTGAGCCGCCAGCGTTCGCACGTCCAAACCGTGGCCGCCGTCAATATCATGAAGCAATGCTAGCACTTCTGGCCGATCAGTCACCCGTTGCACACTAGCGGGCTGACCGGACGGCGGCAATGCGACCGCGTGCTGGCGCTGCCAGCTGGCCAAAAGTGCAACCGCAAACCAATAGCGATCGGCGCAAATGACCGCGATGTGGCTGCCAACGGTTGCCCGCGGCAGTCCAGCGGCAACAGCCCGGGCATCGCGCCACAATTCGGCCACCGTGCGCGGTCCGGGACCGCCAAAAGCGACTACCGCGCTCGGTTCGCTGGGCAACGTCGCCCCATAGTGAGTCGTCGTCATCATTGGCCTGGACCCTGAGCTTGGGTCGCCGTGCGCCGGCGGCTGCCAAACTTGAAGGTGCGCACGCCATACTCGATGGCGAAAAGTCCGCCGACCAGCGCGTAACTGAGCAGTCCGGTGAACGTCGCCCACCAGCTAAACGGCGCCCAAATGGCCAACACGGTCGCGATTAGCGCGTTGGCGGCGAAAAATGCGCACCAGACCACTGTGGTGGAGCGGCAATAAGCGACCTCATCGGGCCACAAGTCGGGGTGGACCAGACGCGCATAGCGTTCGACCAGCGGAATTGAGCGCAGCGACTGAGCAAATGACAGTAAAAACGTAATGTTAACCACGGTCGGCAACGCCATCATCAAGCGGGCATCGTCCAAGGCGATGCCCAGTCCAATCAGCGCGGCGGCGGTCAGCGGTGGTTGCAGAATTATCCAGCGCTGGCCCTTTGGGGTGCGCCAAACCCGCGCCGCCGCCAGCGTCAAAATCAGGACCAAGGCCAGTGCGCCGACCTGTTGGACTGGCAAGTGTTGGATACCCCACCACAACGTCAACGGATAGGCGATAGAGCCAGCCACCAGCAAGATGCCCGCTACCCGTTCGCTGACGGCCAACTGTCCAGAACTGGTTTGCGCCATCGCCAAAGTCGCGTTGCGAACTGTGAAAGGAACTGGCGCGCCTGCAACGAGGAGCAAGAGGACAGTGCAACGAGGAGCAAGTGGACAGACTCCAAAGCTACTCCGCTAACTGGGCCTGTACTAAGTCCACCACATCGCCGATGGTGCGCACCTTCCTCAGCGACTCTTCCGGCACGCGTTTACCCGTAATTTCTTGCAGTTTGACCACCATATCGATGGCATCGATGCTGTCAAGATCCAAGTCGGTAATCAGGCGCGACTCCATGGTGATGGCGCCGCGGTCCAGCTCGAACATTTCAACGAGCAAATCGGCGATTTTGACAAAGATTTCTTCACGAGTCAGGGTAGAATCAGCCATGGGTGCAATGCCTTAGGAGAAAGAGGGGTTGCGCAATTGCGACAAAAGAAGCGGCAGTCAACGGCGTCGAGCAAGCCATCAGGTTCCGGGCTGCGTCTGCGCCACTGGCGGCCGGTTTTGGGCGATATAGGCAGCTAGCGTGCGCACCGATTGAAAAATCTCGCGCGTGCGCGAGTCTTCCGCCTCAATCCGCACCCCAAACTTGCGGTGAATCGCCATTGCGAGTTCCAGTGCATCGATCGAATCCAGACTCAGGCCCGTGCGAAATAGTGGACCGTCGGTATCAATATCTGCCGCCACGATGTCTTCCAGCGCCAGCGCCTCGACGATCAGGGTCTTGAGTTCCAGTTCCAAGTCCATAGTTTTACTAATCCTTTGCTGCTGTGAGCTCGTTTCATGCTGCTGTGGGCTCGTTTCAGCCGCCATCTTGGGTTAGGCAGGCTGTAATCAACTGATATCAATAGGTTGCTCGCTCGAGGTCGCGAGAATCTGGCTCGAGTAGATGCGCATGGCCGCCGCAACCATCGCTTTGCTATCGTTGGCAAATTCGGACGGCGCCATGGTCGTAATTACGCTAACGCCATGAGTGGGAATCGTCGCTGGCGCGCGGTACCACGGCGCCGTCTTGGCCAGCACCGCAGGGTAGCAGTGAAGCAGCAACAGAACCACCGGCACGTTGGCCCGCACCGCCATCTCAAACGCGCCGCGCTTGAAGGGATGCAGGCCTTGTTCGGGCGACCGGGTACCTTCGGGAAAGATCAGCACCGGCGTGCCGACCGCAAGGCGCTGGGCCGCTTGCTCCAAGACCGCGGCGTTGTCCAAGGCCGAGCCCATACCACCATCGATGTGCCAGCACTGCCGCATGAGATTGCCCAGCAGTAGTCCGCGAAACAAGGGGCCCTTGACCACACAAGCCATCGTCGGCGCCGCCGCTAGCACCGCAGTGACGTCGACGAGCGTCGGGTGATTGGCGACGACCACGCACGGTCCGGCGGGCAGATTGAGTGGCGCTTGCCGCGGGTTGCTGTGCAACAGAAAGCCCCAGCGCATCGCATCGTGAAACAGGCGAAAGCCCGCTCGCACGATCGTCTGCGCCCGTTGAGTTCGCGCGAGTTGGCCACCACCGAGCAAAGAAACGATGGGCAGGACCAGCCACGACAACGCCAATCCACCAGCGTAAAAGCCGGTGAACGTCAGCGCCGTGATGGCGACGCGCGCGAGTTGTCCAAGTCCTACCCACATCGAGATGGTCTTGCGCGCAGCGTGGTCACCGCGGTTCAAGCAGGCAGTGGGTGCCGTACGCGCTCGGCCAGTTGTAGCGCAGATGGGGGGTGGCTACAAGGCCCGCTGCGACCGCGATCCCCCGCTTTGGGCGCATCTCTGCGTCGCTGCGGCGCTTTCCTCCTAGACAGTTCGCAGGACTGTCTCATTGGCGTACGCAAGTACGCCTCAGTCGTCAAGCCCCTTGCTCCTTGTCGAGCGACAGCGAGCGACAGGGCACTGGCATCCCAAATAGGCGGCCGCGGGGAATTTCGGTGGTGAATTTAGGGCGAGGAATCAAAAGCAACAAAACCAACAAAAGGTTGTGGAACATCCAGTTGCAAGATCTGCCACTGGCCATCGGGTGCCCGCTCACAGCCATGCTGCTGCAGAACGAAGCCCTGTTCGGCGTCGACCGCGATGTGCTGCAAGCCCGCGTTCAGACCTAGGCCCCAAGCCTTGGCCAACGCCTCTTTGGCCGACCAGTGCTGTAGCAGCCACAATTCAAGCTGTGGTTGGGCAATAGCGGCGATCCGGTGGTGCTCAGCGGCAGTCAAGAATTGAGGCGCCAAACGGTTCAGGTCGCGCCGCGCCAGCGGTTGCTCGATATCGACCCCAACCGCTCGGCTGTGGTCGTCTAAGACCAGCAGCGCCGCATCTGCGCAATGCGACAGATTGAAGGTGAGATGCGGCAGCCGGCCGTCCGGGTCCAGCAGTTTAGGCTTGCCGTTGTGGTCTTCGCCCAGACGCAGATTGCGCACACTGCAGCCCAATTGACCCGCAATCAGTGACCGCATCCACGCTGCCGTTGCTAGCCGGCGGGCAGCGAACTCGGGCCGGTGCGTTTGTCGAATCGCGGTGACAGTCTTGGCATCGAGTTCATGTTCGCCGGGCAGTTGCGCGGCGAGGAGCCTGTCTAGCTGCAACCGCCATACCGACATGCCCGCAGGCAGCGCGGCGCCCACAGCGTGAACGGGGTGCGAAAACTGCGCCAACGGCTGCGACGCGAGCATGGATGACCGCCGTTGACTGCCCGATAGTTGGCCACATTGGCGGCTAGGTGGGCTGGCGCGGCAACGCGGATAGGCCAGGCTGGGCGTGACTGCTGTTCACCGTGCAACCCGAAATTCACTACCGAATTTCCCCGCGGCCCACGATTTGGGATGCCAGCGCCCTGTCGCTCGCTGTCGCTCGCTGTCGCTCGACAAGGAGCAAGGAGCTTTTCTGTCAGGGGCGTACTCTCGTACGTCCCTGACAGAAAAGTGACGCAGTGACGCCGAGATGCGCCCAAAGCGGGGGATCGCGGGCAAGGCCCGGTCGCGGCCGAGCCTAGTGCCGCTGCTGATTTGCTGCAAGCTGCATAACTGCCCGGGCGCAGTTCGCGGCACCCTCACTAGTGGCGCTGGGCGGTGGTGAGCCGGTTGGTGCAGGCTCAAGGGTCCCATTTTGGCCGACTGCGGTCAGGTAACGCCGCCATCCCCTTGCGCCATGGCATTTTGCCCTAATTGCAGGCACTGTGCGCCACGCCCTGGGTGGCTCTGGTACACGCCGTGAATTTTCAATCGCATCGTTTGACCACTGAACAAGTTGCCCACGTTAAGGCCGCTAGGTCGTACCGGGGCATGTCGCTGTGGCTCTTGGCAATTACCCACCTAGCCGCCGCTTCTGTCGCTGCCGCGCCCGTAGATCTGCCCGTCGGCGTCAGTCAAATCGTGGTCATGGAGCCGGTGTTTCAAGGCCGGACCCGAATCCTGCAAGCCGGACAAACGCATAAGCAAACGCTGGTCTTGGTTCATGGAATCGGCGAAGCAGGTGCGCGCGATTGGTATGGCGTGATCCCGACGCTGGCGCAATCGTGGCACGTCATCGCGTTTGATTTGCCCGGGTTTGCCACTTCGGAACATCGCAACCAGACCTTTACGCCGTTGATGTATGCGGCTTTTATCAAGTACGTCGTCCAAGACCGGGTTCACGGTCCGTTTGCACTGGTCGGCCATTCACTGGGCGGGGCCGTGGCCCTGCGCTATGCGTCGGTGTGGCCAAGCGATGTGCAGCGTCTGATCGTGGTCGACGCGGCAGGAATCCTGTATCGAAGCGCGTTAGCCAAAGAAGTTATTGAGTTGAGTGGAAACAAAACAGCCACCAGTGTGTGGACGCGCAGTGCCAAGGCGCTGGCCGGCAAGATGATTGACCGCTTTGGCCGCATTCCGCTCGATCTGGATGCGATCTGGGGGGCTCAAACAGCGCGCAGAATTTGGCTGGGCAGCAACAGCGCCAAAATCGCAGCACTGGCCCTTATTGACGAAGATTTTTCGCGCCTTCTGGAGCGGGTGACCATGCCGACCACCCTGATTTGGGGCAGCGCCGATCGCATCGCCCCGCCGCGCACCGCTCGGCTGTTGTTGGCGCGGCTGCCTGACGTGGCGGTGCACTGGATGGATGCAGTAGGCCACGAACCGATGCACGAGGCCCCGGCGCCGTTTGTGGAACTTTTGCAAAATGCCCTGACCGGCAAGGGGCGGGTGGCAGTCAAGCGCCTGGTGCCCACCGCCTCAGATCGCATCGGCAAGTGTAATCGCAAGGAAAATCAATTGTTTACCGGCGCATGGGCGCGCATTGAGCTCAACGATTGCGACGGCGTTCGCATTGAAAACGCCACTTTGCGTGAACTGGTGATGAACGACAGCGCGGCGACGCTGGAAAATGTCCGTTTTGACACCGATGGTACCGCAATGCGGCTGGAGGACAGCTCGCTCACCGCGACTGGGCTGGTGGTGCGGGCGGCGATCGCCTTTGATTTAGACCAGGTGCAACTGGATATTGCCGGTGCCGATATCGAAGCGACCAAGCAAGGGACGCTAGTGGAGGATGATTCGGTTGGGGTGTTTTCGGCGTGTCGCTGGTGGACGCCGCAGACCAAAGGCGGGTTGCATGGCGTGTTTACGCTGGAAACGGAGACTCCGCTCTAGCCGGTTGCTCCGTTGGGGCAGCCACCAGTTCATCCAGTCGCACGGACTGCAAGCCCAGCGCGGCCATGTCGGCTAAAAGCTGGGGCAAAATGCGCACCGCGATGCAGTCATCCACCCCAACTCCGTCGTGCAGCACCAAGATGGCACCGGCGACAGTGGCCTTGCGCAAGCGTTCCAAACACGCCTGCGGTTGGGCCCACGCTAGGCCATCGCGGGCCGTGCCGCTCCAATGCACCAGTTGTAGACCGGCGCGCAGGGCGGCCGCCGCCACCGGTGGCGAAATCAGGCCAACCGGCGCGCGGAAAAACGTCGGCTTTACCCCAGTGTGTCGAAAGATCAGGGTGTTAGCCGTAACGAGCTCGGTGGCCAACATGCGAGCAGGCAACATCGGGGTCCACGGCTGGTGGCGCAGACTGTGGTTGGCAATGCCGTGGCCTCTGGCGACAATTTCACGGGCAACCTCAGGATAGTGAGCCACTTTGTCGCCGACCACAAAGAACGTCGCGCGCTGACCGCAGGCATCAAGCAAGTCGAGAATCTGGCGCGTATGGCGCGGGTGGGGGCCGTCGTCAAAAGTGAGCGCCAGCCGACCCTTGGCAGCGGAAACACGCAGCAAAGGCCGTGCAAATACTCCAGTTTGTGCAAACCGAACCCCAATGGTGACCGCTGCAGCGAGACCAATCAACCACCACCACAGCGGCCAAACGACCCACAACACCCCCGTGGCCTTCGCCGCCGCCAGCGCCAGACCGCCCGCGAGCCACAGCCACAGCAACGCCAAACCGCAGCGGCCGGGATACACCGGCCGTGGCTTCGCGAGCGCCGCCGACAGCATGATGTCTGGTTGCACGGAAATGTCGTTTCAATCCGGAGTGGCGCTAATCGTCACCCGCAACTGGGCAATTTTAGGCCACTGGCGCGTTTTGATACTGGTAAACAATCCGCACATGTTGGTGTGGTCGTTGTCCGCGCGGCGGTCAACAGAATCGGAGCGCTCGCAACTGTACAATACGCTGCCATCGCTGGTTTCCAGTCGCACCGTGGCCTTGATGTCAAACTTGGTATTGCTTTTATTGGAGATCCCCAACGCAAACTTAGGCCGTGAATTGTCATTGGGGTCACTTTTGAGTGAATCCGCAACTTCGCTCGGTGACGGCATATTGTGAATGACCACTTCATTGACCGTCAGCGGCCCCAGTTTGGCGCCGATGTGGACCAGGCCCGACTTGTCAAACGGCACCGTCTTGTTCAAGTGCAGGCCGCCACTGGGAATCGCCTCGGGAACCGGCTCGCGTTTAGCGGATTCCTGATCTTTGTCCCGGTCCTTGGCGGCGGTCTTGTCTTTTCCAACGGACTTGCCTTTGGCCGCCTTGTCGCCGCCCGCTTCGGAATCTGAGGCTGCGGAGTCGGACGCTGGCGTTTTGTCGCCCATTTTGTCGCGCAGCGCCTCCATCCGGGCGCGCCCTTCTTCGCGCCCGGCCACATTGGTTTCCACCGCTACATATTGACGATAAAGGCGAATTGCTTCGGCGCGATCTCCTTGTTGCTCTCTGGCTCGCGCGGCATTGAACAGCAGGTTAGGGCGCTGCGACATTTCGTAGGCACGCACATACAGTCGCGCGGCCATGTCGTAGTTTTTCTTCTGGAAATGCTTTTTTGCCAGCTCGGCCACGGCCTTGGCGTCGTCCGTCTCGGATTGCGCCTGAGCTGGCGGTGCCACACCGACTGCGGCCGAACCGAGCGCAAAACTTGCGAACAAAACACCACTCCAATGGCGCAGTGCTCGACCCAATTGGTCTGGACGCCACCGGTTCGGAAAATGGGGTCCAACTGCCGACCGGGCAGCGATTGGGCAGTCACCGATTGGGCAGTCCGCGATTTGGCGGTCAGTGATGCGTGCAGGAGGAACCATGGCGGATGAACCAAGCGAGCTGGCGAATCGAACGCGCCGCGCTTTTCCGATTCTGGCGGTGAGAAAAGTTGGCGTCAAGGTCCGATACCCCTCAATGTCCGACTAGCCAAATGCGACACCTAGGCCGCTTTTGCCCGAGCCTGCCGACGCAACCGCGAACTGCGAGCATCGCCGCCGATCATGTCGATGTACTGCCACAGGGGCCCCGCCTTGCCGGCATGGCGCAGCATGGCAAACAGCTTGGCGTCAAAGTTGACCCCGAGTGCGGGAATAATCCACCTTGGAAATTCTTGGGCTTTGTTGCCCATAAAATCTCGAATTTGTTCGCGAAAGACCCGTCTCTGGGCCGCAAGCTCGGCATCGAGCGACTCGTAGTCGTCCATCCACACCATCATGATTGCGGCAAAGGGCGATAAATTAGTGCAAAAATCCAAGGTTTGCCGCACATCTTCCAGCGATTCGCCCGGCGTGCCCAAAATGTACGTCATGCAATCGCGCAGACCGGCCGCCGCACAGGTCGCGTGCATCTTGGCCACATCGGTCAACGTAAAGCCCTTTTTCATGCTCAACAGGATGCGTTCCACCCCTGAATCCGCGCCGATCTCGATGCCTGCGCAGCCCGCTTGCACCATCAAGTCCGCCAGTTCGCGGTCAAAGGCCAAGGGGTTGGCGTAGGCTGTCCACGCAATCGGCCAGCGCCGGGTAATCAACTGACGGCAAATCTCCTTGGCGTGGCTGGGTGGCAAATTGAACACCGAATCGACAATAAAAACATGACGCATATCAGGCTGTTGCCGCAAAGCGCCAAACATTTCGTCGACGATAAGTGCGGGCGTGCGGCGTCGCGTAGTTCGCCCCTCAATGACGGGGTACGTGCAATAGTCGCATTTGAGCGAACAGCCGCGCTTGGTTTGCACGGAGTCAATGCGATAACCTTGATAATGTCTTGGATCGACAAGAGTTCTGTCGGGAACGATCAGTCCGTCCAAATCCTGGAACTTCGCCGCTGCCGCCGTCGAGACCGCCCGCGTCCGTCCCAAGTCGTTAATATGTAGGCGATGCAGATTGGGCACTTGCGAAAAATCGCC
>SHZD01000124.1 GCA_009692465.1 Myxococcales bacterium | reverse complement strand
CTATTGCGATCCGACAGTCTCCTAGCTTCTCAGATATTCTCAACTGTCCAAGAACTGCCCGGAGTAAATCCGTGCAGTTTCGGACAGTTGCCGCCGTCTAGCCAGACGGCGCTAGGAGCGAGTCGGAATACTCCGACACGCTCCTAGTGCGCGCGGACAGCAATGGCCAATTGGTGTGGCAGGCCAACTTTGGCACCGCGGCCGTCGATGGTTTCTGGCCCATGGCTGTGGTAGCCGATGGCTACCTGTTGGCCGGCACCACCGCTGGCAAAGGCGCGGGCGGGTCGGACAACTGGCTGGTCGCCAGCGACCGCTTCGGCAACCTGCGCTGGGAGCGGGTGTGGGGCACCACTGGCACCGAACAAATCACCAATTTGAGCATCGACAGCACCGGCACCATCTACGGCATTGCCAACTACTCAACCGGCAGCGGCTTTTTCCGCCGCGACCGCTGGGGATTCGACAGTTGCGCCAACGCCGGGGTGTGCACTTCGCTGACCGCCAAAGACTGCGACGACAACAATCCCTGCACCATCGACACCTGCTTGCCGACGGTCGGCTGCAAGAGCACGACGATGGCCACCGCTAGCCTGTGCTCGGACACCTTGAGTTGCAGCACCACTGGCAAGTGTGCGGTCCCCCAGGGCACGGTCGAGGTGCCAGCCGGCAAGTTGTGGATGGGCTGCGCGCCCGCCGACGTGACCTGCGGCGCCGAAGAAAAGCCCCAACATGAGGTCAACCTGAGCACCTATGCCATCGACAAGACCGAAGTGACGCTGGACCAGTACCTAGCCTGCGTCGCCGGTGCTGGCTGTCAGGTCCCCGGTGGCACCAACAGCCAAAGTGGCGCATGGAACTACGGCGCGGCTGGCCGTGGCGACCACCCGATTAACGGCATCAGCTTGGGCCAAGCGAAAGCGTTTTGCGCGTGGAAAGGCAAACGTTTGCCCACGGCGGCCAAATGGGAAAAAGCGGCGCGCGGCGGCTGCGAGCTGTACCCCAATCAGGACTGCAAGGCGGCATCGACGTTGTGGCCGTGGGGCAAGGCGGCGCTGACCTGTGTGCTGGCCCAGTACAACAATGGCAACAACGGCTGCGGGACCAATCTTACGGCGCCCGTGGGCAGTAAGCCTGGCGGCGCGTCGCCGTATGGGCTACTGGACATGGCTGGCAATGTGTCGGAGTGGGTTTCGGATACCTATTCGGCGAGCTACTACGCCGTTTCAGCCGACACTGATCCGACTGGCCCCGATAGCGGCGGGCAGGGCATAAAGCGGGGTGGCGGGCATTCGTCGGGATCGGGGTACGTGCGGGTGTCGGCGCGGTTTGGGGCGGATTCTGGGGTGTTTTATACCGACCAAGGGGTGCGGTGTGCGGTTACTGTGAAGTAGGGTGGGTCGACTCCGTGCACGGCGGTTCCGATCCCGCGCACGCCCAACCGATCGTTCGCGGGCCTGGGCGCCTGCAGGTGGTCACATGCCCAAACCGCGCAACCGCGTCACTCCCCCAGCCCTCGCTGAGGGCTCGTAAATGAATAAGTCATTCATTTACCGTGCCCGTTTGCTTGCTGCGTGGGTCGCAAGCTCGCGTCTTTACAGCCGACTCGCTGCTCCGTTCTCTTCGTAGATCGATCGAGTTATTCTTTTACACGCCCTTAGAGGGTGTTTATCTTCAAACGCCTGCTGCGCCTAACCCGTCGATGAGTTCGCTGGACTCATCGACCCCGCCATGCTTTGTTGTCAGCCCTCTTGCTCCTTGCGACGCACTACAAGTGCGCCTCAGTCGTCAGAGTCCCTCCGCCTCGCCTTGCGGGCGCCTGTTTCCGCTCGCTTCGGCAATGAATGTAAACACCCTCTTAGCCTCCAACCGCTCCCATTCCGCCCACAACTGCGCCGCCAGCGCGGTCGCCGCCGCATGCTCCGCCAACACCACCTGCAGCCTGCCAAAATCGGCCGCCACTGCCGGTTCGGCCATCTGCGCTTCGGCCAGCGCCGCCCGTGACTCGGCCTGCTCAATTTCGCCTTCGATGCTGCCTAGCCGCTTGTCTTCGGCCCACGTCAGCTTGCCGCTGGGCTTGCCCTTGACCGGCGCCGCCTTGGCCACCGCCACTGGCTGATTGCGCCGCGCCGCAGCCTGATTCTGCAAAAACTGCGTGTAGTTGCCAGAATGCCAGCGCGCCATACCGTCGCCAACCACATGCAAAATCCCGGTACACACCCGGTCCAAAAAGGCGCGGTCGTGGCTGACCACCAGCGCGCAGCCGGCGTACTCGCTGAGCGCTTGCTCCAGCACTTGCAGGGTCTCCAAGTCCAGGTCATTAGTGGGCTCGTCGAGCACCAGCAGATTCATCGGCTCCTGCAGCCGCCGCGCCAGCAACAGCCGAAACTTCTGGCCGCCCGACAGCGTGTGCACCGGTTGCAGCAGATCCTCGCGGCGAAACAGAAACGGCTCCAGATAACCGGCGACGTGAATGCGCTGCTCGCCCAATTGCACCCAATCGGTGCCCGTCAGCGACGCCGCTGCTTGCACCGTCAGCGTCGGATCCAGCCCGGTGCGCTTTTGGTCGATCGCCAACACGTGGGTGTGCTGACCCAGCTTGACGGTCCCGCTCAGCGGCGGCAGTTCGCCCATCAGTGTGCGCAAAAGCGTCGTTTTGCCCGCCCCATTGGGCCCGACCAGCCCCAAGCGATCGCCGCGCACCAATGTCATGTCCAAGTCGCGCACCAGCGTGCGAGTGCCGAAACCCACCGCCAGACTACGGGCTTCCAGCACCGTCTTGCCCAGCCGCTCCACCGCAAACTGCGGCAGGCGCAGCGGCTTTTCGTCGTCGCGGGCGGCATTAACCAGCGCTTGGGCCGTTTGAATGCGCGCTTTGGGCTTGGTCGAGCGCGCGGCCGGCGAGCGTCCCAGCCAATCAAGTTCAATGCGCAGCAAGTTGCGCCGCCGCGACTCCAGCTTGTCCGCCACCACGTCTTCTTGCAGCCGCGCATCGAGGTAGTCTTGAAACGTGCCCGGATAACTGCGCAAGCCGCCCGCCCGCAGCTCGATAATGCGGTCGACCACCTGATTGAGAAACCAGCGATCGTGGGTCACCAGCACCACCGCGCCCGCCATCGCCGCCACCGCCGTTTCGAGCCACTGCACCGTTTCGGCGTCTAGGTGGTTGGTCGGCTCGTCCAAAAACAGCAAGTCTGGCTCCTGCAAAAGCGCCGCCGCCAGCGCCGCCCGCCGTTGAGTGCCGCCCGAAGCCAACTGCACGCTCAGATGCGGATCGCTGACCCCCAGCGACTTGAGCGCTTGCTCCGCCCGCAACAGCGCCTCGTAGGGCTCCAGCGGTTCGCGGCATTGCCGGGTGCCCTGCAGTGCCACGTCCAGCAGCGTTTTGGCGTCGCCCAACTCAGGATTTTGCCCCACCACCGCGACGTGGCTGCCCGATCGCAAGGCGACCACGCCCTGATCGAAGGCCTCAAGCCCAGCGAGTCCGCGCAGCAGGGTCGATTTGCCCGCACCGTTCTTGCCGACTAGGCCAATCTTTTCACCCCGTTGGACGAAAATATCGGCGCCGTCGAGCACCGGTCGCGCCCCGTAAGCCTTGTGCAAGTTGTTGGCGGTCAGGATCGGCATCAGCGTCGCGCGGCTGGCCTGCATGGCCCAAGCGACGGCTCGGATGGTCGTCGGCGCGGCGGCTGGCGTCAACCGCGATCCCCCGCTTTGGGCGCATCTCGGCGTCACTGCGTCACTTTTCTGTCAGGGACGTACGAGAGTACGCCCCTGACAGAAAGGCTTCTTGCTCCTTGTCGAGCGACAGCGAGCGACAGGGCACTGGCATCCCAAATCGGGGGTCGCGGGGAATTTCGGTGGTGAATTTGGCTCAACCACGGAGCTCTGCAGGCGACCGATTTTGGCTATTGACACCCCTTATCAACGCGAGTACCGTGCTGCGCCACAAAAAATCGCGGCCTATTCGCGGTGGAGGCGGCCATGACCGAAGCGCACACCAACGTCACGCAGCCCAAGGCATCGTCAAGCGCTGAAACTGCCTCGGTGGTCCGCGCCCAGCGCGGCGACAGCGGTTTGGTCGACGGCCAAGTGGAGCGCCGGGCTGCCAGTCGCGCTGCGGTCGACCTCTTTGTGCAAGAACGCGATGGCGAACGGCTATTCGTCCATCCCGCCACCAACCTGTCGGCCACTGGCATTTTCGTCGAAAGCCACAGCTACTCACTGCGCAACGCGTTGGAACGCAAGTACATTGATCTGGAATTCGCCCTACCAGACGAAGACGCCTTTATCGCCGTTCGCGGCGAGGTCATCGGCGCTCGGCGCATCCGCGGTTTTGCCCACGGCTTGGCGATTCGCTTTCTCAACTTGCAGTCCGCCGATCGCGTGCGCATCGAAGCCTTTGTGATCCGCAAACTAGCCGAAGGCGCGGGCGAGGGGCCCAGCAGCGAAGCAGCCCCGACCTAAGGGAAGAGGCTACCTAAGAGCGGGTCGGAGTATTCCGACTCGCTCCTAGCGCCGGCTGGCTAGACGGCGCTCTGGAGTTTGTACAGCGCCGGCTGGCTAGACGGCGCTCTGGAGTTTGTACAGCGCCGTCTGGCTAGACGACGCTCTGGAGTTTGTACAGCGCCGTCTGGCTAGACGACGCTCTGGAGTTTGTACAGCGCCGTCTGGCTAGACGACGCTCTGGAGTTTGTACAGCGCCGGCTGGCTAGACGGCGCCGCGCCGCCAATCTGGGACGGCGCCGCGCCGCCAATCTGGTCTTCCAGTCCGGCCTAAGCGCTCCACTGCAACCTTGCCCTTCCCCCATTTTCAACCGCGCCACGGGTGCGGATTTGCCGAGAACTGTGACAACATCCTCTTTGAACTCAACGACGTCTGTCCCTGCTGAGTCCGTCCGTGCTCAGTCCGTCCGTGCTCAGTCTGTCATCGGCGTGCTCGGCGGCAGCGGCTTGTACGAAATGCCCGGCCTGCATCGACTGCGCGAACACACCGTCGCAACGCCCTTTGGCGCGCCCTCGGACGCGCTGATCGAGGGCTGGCTGGGCGACACGCAACTATTTTTTCTGCCGCGCCACGGCCGGGGTCACCGCTTTACTCCAAGCGAAATCAACTACCGGGCCAATATCTGGGCGCTCAAGAAAATGGGCGTGACCGCCATTGTCTCCGTGTCAGCGGTCGGCTCGATGCGCGAAGAAATCGTGCCCGGCGATCTGGTAATTATCGACCAGTTCATCGATCGCACGCTGTCGCGGCCGCGGACTTTTTTCGAGAACGGCTGCGTGGCCCACGTCGGATTCGCCGATCCGGTGAGTCGCGGCGTGGCCTCCGCATTGACCACAGCTTGTCGCAATTTGGGCCTGCGGCATCACGTCGGCGGCGCCTATGTGTGCATCGAAGGGCCGCAATTCTCGACGCGGGCCGAATCGCACACCTTTCGGACGTGGCCCAACGTCGCGGTCGTCGGCATGACCAATTTGCCCGAAGCCCGGCTGGCCCGCGAAGCAGAAATCCCCTACGCGACGCTGGCTTTGGCCACCGATTACGACTGCTGGCATGACGGTCACGCCGCCGTCAGCGTCGACCAAGTGATCGCCGTTTTGCAGGCCAACGTGGCCAATGCTCAAAAAGTGGTGCGGGCGGTGGCCGAAAATCCACCCGTGGGTGCCGATCCGGCCCACGACGCCCTGCGCTTTGCCATTATGACTCGGCCCGACTTGATTGTCGGCGAGGTGCGCCAACGCCTGGCGCTTTTCCTCGACAAGTACCTGCCTGCGGCCTAGGCCGTTCCCAGTGAAGGACTCAAGACTATGAAGTTGCTTGTAGTGGGCTCTGTTGCCTATGACTCGGTCGAGACCGCGAATGGCAAAGTCGATCGCGCGCTTGGCGGATCGGCGACGTTTTTTGCCATGGCCTCCTCGCTGTTTGCCAAGACGCAAATTGTGGCCGTGGTCGGCGATGATTTTCGCCCAAGTGATCTGCAACGGCTGCGCGACCGCGACGTCGACACCACTGGCATTGAGCAGGTGCCCGGCCAAACCTTTCGCTGGGGCGGTGTCTACAGTCGCCATTTTGAGACCCGGACCACGCTGTTCACTGAGCTCAATGTTTTTGCCAACTTCAAGCCCAAGATCGGCGCCGTGGGGGCTGCCGCAGACTGCGTGTTTTTGGCCAACATCCACCCCGAGCTGCAACTGAGCGTGCTGGAACAGTGCCACCAACCGCGGTTCGTGGCGCTGGACACCATGAATTTCTGGATTTCTGGCGAGCGTCCGGCGCTGGAGCGGGTGCTGCAGCGGGTCGATTGCGTGTTCGTTAATGATGAAGAAGCCTATGCGCTGTCGGGGGTTGGCAATCTGGCCTTGGCAGCCGCGCGCATTCACGCTATGGGGCCGCAAACCGTGATTATCAAGCGCGGCGAGCACGGTGCGGCGCTATTTCACGGTGGTCGAGCCCAAATTCTGCCGGCGGTCATCTTGGACAGCGTAATTGATCCGACTGGCGCGGGCGACAGTTTTGCCGGCGGCTTTATGGGTTACGTTGCCGCGCAGCCGCGCGTTGACCTCAAAACCCTGCAAGCGGCGATGGTGATCGGTACGCTAACGGCTAGTTACACCGTGCAGGGTTTCAGTGTGGACCGCCTCGAGACGCTGACTTTGCAAGATTTGGCTGTTCGCCATGAGCATTTGTGCGGCAATTTGCTGCCGGTGGCGCTGGATTGGACCCAAGTGGGTGGATTTGCGCCGACCCACGCGGTTGGAGTGGCGTAGCTGCCGGCGAGATTCCGTCAGTTGGTTGGCCCTATCCCGCCTCAACACAGCCCACAGCACGCTAAAGCGGCAACTGACGGCGCTTTAAGCCCGAACTGGAACCACAACGAGCGGTCCAAGCAACGCGCACCGGAGTACCCCATGGCCCTGACCTCAGACCCGCCCAAGTGGCTCGATTTGCTCGCCCAACCGCAAGTTTCGCAGGCGATGGGCAAGCTGGTGCGGACGCGTGCGCCCAAGCCCATGGTGCGGGCGGCGATTTTGACCTTTGCCAAGGCCTACGGCGTGGACCTAAGCGAAGCTGCCGAACCTATTGAATCTTTTAATACTTTTCAAGATTTTTTTACCCGCAAGCTCAAAGCCGGGGCGCGGCCGATCGACGCGGTGGACACCGCCATGCCGTCGCCAGCCGATGGGGTTCTGTCGGCGTTTGGCACCTTGGAGACCAGCACCCTGATCCAGGCCAAAGGCGTTGAATATACGCTGGATGCCTTGCTCGGTGGCAGCGATGATGCCGACCCGTATCGCAACGGCTGCTACGCCGTGGTCTACTTGGCGCCCAATAACTACCATCGCGTGCATACGCCGTGGCGCGGCACCATCACCAAGTGGCGCTATGTGCCGGGCGCGCTGTATCCCGTTAACAAAGTCGGTTTGCGCCATGTTCACGGGCTGTTTGCCCGCAATGAACGTATTATTGGCCACTGCGAAACTGAGTTTGGCCCGGCGGCGATGATTATGGTCGGCGCCACCTGCGTGGGCCATATGCGCGTTGCGTTTACCGATTTGGCCTGCAATGAGGGCCAGCCGGGCAGCGGGCTGCGGCCGTGCGCGCCGCTTTTGGCCACCGAGCGCGGCGACGAGTTCGGGGTGTTCGAAATGGGTTCGACGGTGGTGGTGCTTCTGCAGCGCCGGGATTTGGCTCCGGCGTTGGCGGTGCCCAGTGAAATTCGCATGGGCCAAGCGATGTTGCGGGTGGTGGATGGTTAGCGCTGGACTGAAGTTCCGTGGCCAAAACCCCGTCGTCGCCCACCGTGGCCAAGCGAGCGTAACCTGACCATGACCGCCTCCGCTGACGCCAATCCCCCCAAGCCAATGCCCAGTTGGGCCCTGCAGCCGCTGGCCGTGCTCGACACCGAGACAACGGGCCTGTATCCCGCTGCCGGCGATCGGGTCATTGAGGTCGCGGTCGTTGCTTTTGACCACGGCGTCATCACCGATCGCTGGTCAACGCTGGTCGATCCGGGCAAGCCGATGGACGCCGAAGTCACCCAACTGACCGGCATCCACACGGCAGACCTGGAAGGCCAGCCGCCGTTTGCCGCGATCATCTCGGTATTGTTGGAAAAACTAAAGGGCCGCGTACTGGTCGCCTACAACGCCAGCTTCGACCGCACCTTCTTGCTGCACGAGTTTGGCCGTGCGGGTCGGCCGTGGCCATCGGGATCCAAATGGCTGGATCCCTTGGTGTTTGCCAAAGAACTGCAGCGCGGACAGGGCAATCACAAGCTCGGCAGCGTGGCCAAGCGCTTGGGCGTACCGCTGGAAGAAGCCCACCGCGCCGCTGCCGACGCGGAATGTGCCGGTTGGGTGTTGCTCAAACTGGCCGAAAGTCTGCCCGACGATTTCGCTCAAGTCTTGGACAACCATGAGAAATGGGAGGCTGCGCAAGAAGCAGAGCGCCAAGTGTGGCGCGGCCGCCAACAGCGGGCCAACCCGCGACGGCAGGGCCAGCTGGATCCCGATTTGCCACTCAATGCGCTGGGTCCGGCCTATCCATTTGGCGATGAACTCGATCCGGTGCGGGCGATGTACGCCCGTCGGTGAGGGCCTGCACTCTGGGAGCAAAGGGCAATGGCTACCGAAACCGAACTCAAAATCCTGCTGCCCCAATTCGCCGACTACGCTCGGGTGCGCACCGCGCTGGACGCGATGGTGACCGCGCACAGCACTGAGCCGATCGAGGTACCGCAGGTCAATTACTACCTCGACACCGTGGGTCGGCAGTTGCTGCAGCAAAAGGCGATGGCGCGGGTGCGGGTGGCCGGCGGTCAGGTCGAACTGACGGTCAAAGTCAAGCCCAAGCTGGTCGATGGCGTGATTCACGTCGCTGAATTTCAAGATTTTCTGCCATCGCCCCTGGCGAACGTCTGGCTCACCAACCCACCGCCGCGCACGGATTTGGCTCTGGACACCCACGGTTGGCTGCAGTCGGCCGCGATTCTGCCAGCGCCTTTGCCGCCGGACGCGCAATTGTTGGTTCTGGGCGCCATGAACAATGTGCGGCGCAAGTATGCCGTCAACGCTAGCGATTTTGGTGGGGGCACGGCCGAATTGGTGGTCGAATTGGACCGCGTTCACTACGGCATGGGCGAGCATGAAGCCGAACGCTTTGAAATTGAAATTGAAACTCCCCAAGCTGCCCAATTGCTGCCCTTCGTTGAGGCGTGGCTGGAAGGGCTGGGCGTGGATTATTGCCGCGCCACCGAGACCAAATTCGCCCAGTTTTTGCGGTTGAGTGCCCAAATCTGAGCGCCGGTGAACTTGCCGCGGTGAAGATTGGTCGTTTCAAGTGGTTAGAGTCATAGTTTGCGGCCGACTCGGCGTCAAGTCGCCCCTTCAGGACGCGCTCGCCGCCTTGAGCGCCCCGTGCGTTCTGCGACAACTTCGGATACGCTCGCCGCCCCTTTGACGAGGAAAATCACCATGGCCACCGACGACTTTCGCCCCCGCGCGCCGACTTCCGACCGGCCCGCCGACCCTTGCGTATTGGTCATTTTTGGCGCTTCGGGCGACCTGACTAAACGCTTGCTGATGCCGGCGCTGTACAACTTGCACTGCGACGGCTTGTTGTCGGACCGGGTGGCCATTGTTGGCATGGCCATGGACGACCTGACGACCGAGGTGTTTCGCGACCGGCTGTCGGCTGATATCCGCAAGTTCATGACTCGCAAGGTTTTTGACGAACCAGCCTGGCTGCATTTGGTCGGGCGCATTCACTACATGCCCGGCCGTTTTGACGATCCAACGGCGTTTATCCGGCTTGGCCAAAAGTGCGCCGAAGTCAGTGCCGCGGCAGGGATTGGGGGCAACCTGCTGTTTTACTACGCGATTCCACCGTCACTTTTTGGTCTGGTCTCACAGCGGCTCGATGAGGCTGGCTTGACGCACATGCCCAACTTGGCGAGTCAACCAGTCGCGGGCAAAGAGTGGCGGCGGGTGATTGTCGAAAAGCCGTTTGGCACCGATCTGGCCTCGGCGCTGGCGCTCAACCAGCAACTGCTGGCCCACTGGCACGAAGGCCAGATTTTTCGCATCGACCACTACACTGGCAAGGAGACGGTGCAGAACCTGCTGGCATTTCGCTTTTCCAACGGCATTTTCGAGCCGCTGTGGAACAAGCAACACGTTGATCATATTCAGATTACTGTCGCCGAAACGGTCAGCGTCGAAGGTCGCGGTCGCTATTACGAAAAATCCGGCGTTCTGCGCGACATGATTCAAAACCACATGTTTCAGCTGCTAGCCTATTTGTGCATGGAGCCACCGACCTCGTTTAAGGCTGACGCCATTCGCAACGAGAAGGTCAAAGTGCTCGACGCGGTGCGGGTGATGACCCCAGAAATGGTCCGCACTCACACGATCGTCGGCCAGTACGGGGCGGGGCACAAGCCCGATGGCACCGCGGTCATTGGCTACCGCGACGAGCCTGAGACGGCGGATGATTCGCGCACCGAGACCTTTGCGGCGCTCAAGTTCTTTATCGACAATTGGCGCTGGGAGGGAGTGCCAGTCTACCTGCGCAGCGGCAAGAGCCTGTGGACGCGAAGTACCGAGATTCTTGTGCAATTCAAGAAGGCGCCGGAGGTGCTGTTTCGCGATACCCCTGAAGTCGACGACATTGAGCCCAACCAACTGATCTTTCACATTCAACCCGATCAGGGCATTGAGCTGCGCTTTCAAGCCAAGAGCCCGGGTCCAGGCATGGTGCTGCAGCCGGTCAACATGCGCTTTGATTACCAGTACAACTTCGAGGCCAGCCGCTCGACGGGCTACGAAGTGCTGATTTACAACTGCATGACGGGCGACGCTTCTCTGTTTTCGCGCTCCGATTTGGTCGAAGCGGCGTGGCGCATCGCCGAACCGATCCTAGACGAGTGGCAAAACGGGCCGACGCCCACCTTTCCCAATTACACCACCGGTACCTGGGGGCCGCGGGCGTCGTTTGCTTTCATCGAGCGCGACGGTCGCAAGTGGTTGGAAGTGATCGATAAATCGATTTTGGAGAGGGTGCCCTTGTTCGCTGGCACCAGCGCCGCGTTCTTGCATGGGCTGGCGCTGTGCCTCAAACCGGTGGCCAAGGCGCCCAACGAGTTTGTGGTGCGGCGCGGTGAGCTGGGCAAAGAGATGTACTTTGTGGTGCGCGGCGCCATCGAGGTGTTGGGGCCAGACGGCAGCGTGCTCAAGGCCATGGGACCGGGCGACTTTTTCGGCGAACTCAGCGTGCTCTTGGCCGGCCCGCGCACCGCTAGCGTGGTCGCGCGCAGTGACTGCGACCTGTATTACCTTGAAGGCACGGATTTTTGTCGGGTCCTGAAAATCTATCCCGAATTCGCCGAATCCATCGTTAAAGTGGCGGCGGACCGCTACAAAGTGGTGGTAGCGGCGGACAAGATGTTGGGCTTGAAAGCGTAAATGCCGGGCTGCAAGGTGTAGGAGTTGGGCTTGAAAGCGTAAATTGGTTGGCGCTAGGGCGAGAGTTCCGGCGAATTCACGAATACAGCGCCCGAACCACAGCTCAGCGACTAGCCCACCGCTATCGCCACCAATTCAGGCTTGGCTTCCGGCGCACCCAACTGTCGCAACATCCGGTAATGCGACAGGATCGCCCCAGTCAACGTCGGGGTCACCCGGTAGCGCAAGCCGTGGTCGCGCGCAGTTTGGGCGACAATGACGGCCATTTCGGGGTAGAGCAAATGGCACACTTTGGGAAAAAGATGGTGCTCGACCTGATAGTTGAGTCCGCCCGCTAGCCAAGTGACGACTGGATTATCCGGGGCAAAATTGACAGTTGTCGCCAATTGGTGCTCGGCGAAGTCCGTCGGCAGACGGCCGTCGGCTCCGACTTCAGGAAAGCCCGCATCTTGGACACAATGGGCCAACTGAAACGTGACCGACAGCGGCACGCCGACGGCGAAACTCACCACCAGCCCACACAACAGCACCGAGCCACCATCGTGCAGGGCCAACGGAATGACCACCGCCCACAGCGCAAAGGCCAGCTTGCCCGCCCACAGCGCGGCTAGATCGGCGCGGCTCAGGCGTTCAATGCGGTGCGTCTTGACGTGGCCGTTGGCCAGCACGACAAAGTCGTCGAAAAACGCCCATTTCGGCAGCAAAAAGCCATACAGACCCCACATGTAGAAATGTTGAAAGCGGTGCAACACCCGCAGCGGTTGCTCGACCGTCAAGCGGGCAAACGGACCGACATGCAGGTCATCGTCCTGCGAATCCAGATTGGTCCAAGTGTGGTGGGCGGCGTTGTGCTTGGTGCGCCAAATGTGCGAGCTGGCGCCCATCGCGTCCAGCGCCCAGCCCATGAGGCGGTTGAGCCACGCGTGATGCGAATAGCCACCGTGGTTGGCGTCGTGCATGACCGCTGAGCCGATCGTGGCCACGGCCAAGCCCAAGGACACCGACAGCAGGCCGGCCGACCACCACGAGCTAGCAAAGAACACCAATAGCGTCCACGAAGTGAGAAACCACGTGATAATCACTGCGGATTTGAGGTACATGGCCGGCAGGTCGCGCGACGTGCGGCCCGGTTCTGCCAGCCACGCCTGCACCCGCGCCTGGACGTCGCGATGAAACGCACCGTGCGGCAAGAAACGCGGACGGGAAGGGGCAGCGGTGATGGCCATGGTCCTACTTGGGGCACAATGCGGCGCTCCCGTTGGGAGCTTACACGGCAGATGTATCACCGCAGTCGCGGCTGTGTCAGGGTTTGGTCACGGTTTTGGGCGGGCCAGCGGGGTCGTGGGCTGGCCGGGTTGCAGCGTAGGCTGGTTCGGGGGCCTGGGCAAGGGCTGAAGACGTCCGCGATCCCCCGCTTTGGGCGCATCTCGGCGTCACTGCGTCACTTTTCTGTCAGGGACGTACGAGAGTACGCCCCAGACAGAAAAGCTCCTTGCTCCTTGATCTGCATCCCAAATCGGGGGCCGCGGGGAATTTTGGTGGTGAATTTGGGACGTCCGCGATTCCCCGCTTTCGGCCCAACATGCTCGGTTGAGTCGGCTTGCACAGATGCAAGCCTGCTGCGTCGGCGCTCCAGTCCCCAACTCCGTGCTTGGCCGGTGCTCAACGGCCGCGAAGGCCGTTTCCGTGGCGCCCGAAATCAGTTCGCAGGACTGATTTCTTGATCCGCGCCCATTGGGCTTCGTCGAGCGCTAGCGAGCATCTGAACACGGTCCTTGTCGAGCGACAGCGGGCGACAAAGCACTGGCATCCGAAATCGGGGTTCGCGGTGATTTCGGTGGTCAATTTCGGGACGCCAAACAGGTCCCCGGTTCAGATACTTGGACCCACCTGCGTAGAACGGCAGCGCGGTGTCGGCGGCCTTGTTCGCCGGCGGCGCCATTGCGTGGTTTGGATCGCTAGGCGCTACTGGCGAAGACGCTGGCCTGCCCGAAGGCCTCAAGGGTGATCTCGAAGCGATGGCAGCCAAGCCCGGTGTGCGAGCCGCGCAATCTGACGCCGGCGACACGCCCCCTTTGGCCGAAGCCCTCACCGCGACGGCCGCGCCCAATTAGTCGGGTTTTGCAGATTTATGCCTGTAATTATAATATGTTGAACAATGGGTGCCTACGTACTGGCCGGCCTTGCGAAGCGGAACGCAAAGGTGCACAGTGCCCCATTGGTGTCGGTCCATCGACCCCGCACGCGAGTCAACCATGCCCACTGTCCGCATTCAGCGCCGACTTGGCGTCGCTGCTGTCGCCGTTCTCGGCCTGACTGTGACCGTCATGGCCACTGCGTTGGTGACCGCCCCGCCGCGCGCTTGGCGCACCGGCGCCTATGTGGTGCCGCTCGAGGATTTGGACTTGGCGACGTCGGATATGCAAAACTCGTTGTTAAACAACAGCAATTCCTCCTATGCAGACTTCACCGACAGCGGCGGCAAGCTGTGGCCATTGGGCCAAAGCGGCATGATGGTAATCGCCAGCGGCGGTCAGCCCGGCTACCCCGTGGCGTTCTACAACCAACCGTGGTCGCCCGACGGCAACGCCTCCAAAGGCGCGCCGATCTTGGTGAAATCACACACGCTCGCCACTCCAGCCAAGCTGACTTGGACGATAAGCCCCGCCATTCACGCCAATCGCCTGCGTGCGGTGCTGATGGGCGTTAATATCTTTGACAAACAAGTGGGCAAAAAGCTCGGGGTCATTCGCATCCACCGCAGTGGCGGCAGCACCGACATTGTGCGCGACTTGGCCATCGGCACCGATATTCGTCACTTCAAGACCGGCAATCCCGGCAGCGGTCTGGTCTACCAGACCAGCGTCGCCTCAGGGGCGACCAGTCTGTGGACCGGCAAATGCAGTGTGACCAGCGAATGGTGCTACGTCGACGAGCTAGTTATCGACGTCCCCGCCGCCGAAGTGAAAAACCCGATCATCGGCATCACGGTCGAAGGCTATCGCGTCCTGCAAACGGCCGACGGCAATGTCAACATCTACGGCGGCATGCGCCTACACGGCCTGACTTTTGAGCAAAGCTACGAAGCGACCAACAATGGCGCCAGTGTCCAAGTGCTTTCGCAAGGCGATTGCAGCACCGGCGGCAGCGGCTGGGCGGCGGTGCGCTACGGCGGGCGGCGCTTGGTCGCCGGCGGGACCGTCTATGGCCCCAAACGCAACATCAAAGCGCTGGGCTGTGGAGTGACCAGTGGCACCATGGTCGTCAATTATCACAATGGCGGTTCGCTCAAACCCCACGAACTGAATGCGGAACTGCAGGAACACAATGGTTTTGTCTCGGGCTCAGTCGGCGCGTTGGGCGATTTTACCGCGTCGGTGCAGACTGCGTGTGCGACGTTGGCCACCGCTCATCCACTCAACGCGTGCAATTGTTGCCAAGGTGCAACGTGCGCGACGGCGTGCCCCAACGGCCCTGCTCCAGCGTTGGGTGCCGATGCCGACGAAGTGCAAATGTGCTGTACGGTGGCGGCGACGGCCGGCCTGCCAGCGGGCGGGGTAGCGGCCGTTGGCGCAGTGGTCGAATTTTACCCGGACAGCTATCTGGCCGACGGGGTGTGGAGCACTGGGCGATTGGCTAAGGACTTGGGAACCATGACCGCGTGCAACGGCGCGGCCTTGGCGGCGACGCCGGCGGTGGTCGATAGTGGCGGCACTCCAGTGGCCTCTTTGGAAGTCTCTGCGGACACACATCCGTTCAACCAAACCGGCTGCACGGCGCTCAATCATCCTGCATTTGCCGGGCTGACGGTCCATCCGACCACCCATTTGCCGTGCAAAGTCCAGTTGCGCTTGGCCACCATTGGCGCGCTGGAAGGCACGCCGAGCCTGACGGCGGCCAGTCGGCTCAAGTTCTTTCCCATCGTCGATTGGCAGGTAATCGCCAATCGCCACGCGCTGACCTACAGCTATCGCATGGCGTTGCTGAACACCAAAGAGGACGAAGCGCGCCAAGTCGAGGCGATGTTTGCGGCTGGCAACTTGCCGATTCTGCGGGTCAAAGATGACGAGCACTTTCTGGTAGGCAAAGGCACCGCAGCCGCGTGGCAGGCTACCGCGATTAGCGCTACCGCCATCAGCGTGCCGGCCACGGGTGGCTTTGTCGGCACCTACTTGGTCGCCGATCCGGGCCTATCCACCAGCCCCAATTTGATTGTCAGCATGACGGGCGATTCGCCAGAGTCGCGCAACTTGTTCTCGGGTTGGCGGCTGCTTGCACCAGGGACGCCGACCGCGGGTATGAGCGTGACGATCCATTCGCCGGCGCATTTGCTGGCGACCAACAGCTTGGGCCAGCGTTGCGGCTGGCATCCGCAACTGGGGATGCTTGATGAGATTGCCGGGGCGTCCTATGGGCCACTGGGCTACGATGTTGCAGCCGGCGAAGCCAGCGATCCAGCGAGCGACAGCCCCAAGCAACTGCTGATGACGTCGGCGGGCGGACCCTATCAGGTGGCGGT
Organism: Myxococcales bacterium; assembly: GCA_009692465.1. GTDB lineage: Bacteria > Myxococcota_A > UBA9042 > UBA9042 > UBA9042 > SXRM01. Next base: position 1,725 of record SHZD01000124.1, on the reverse strand, counting down.
GGTGGGCACGGGGTTTGGGGCCTACAGTTTGGAGGTTCGCCGGGTCAATGCCAGCGGCAAGGTGACCGAAGCGTGGCAGCATGGCACGACTAAACCTGGAAAACTGGAACTCGTGTCCGTAGATGGCAGCGGTGCAGCACTGGTGCTCAAAGCGGTAGCCACTGTCGATGGTGATGGCGATGGCAGCGCCGCTCCGGCCGATTGCGACGACGCCAGCAAGGCGGTTGGCCCGCAATCCCAAGAGAACTGCAGTGGCGGGATCGATGACGACTGCGACGGCCTGACCGATGCCGCCGACCCCAGTTGCGATGCCACTGCCGCTGCCTGTTTGGACGCCGACGCCGATGGCTTTGCGGCCTGCACTGGCGCCTGCAAGCCGACCAAGCCGTGTGGCGACTGCGACGACAGCGACGGGCAGGCCTCGCCAGGCGGCAAAGAGGGCCCCGGTCTGGGCTTTTCCTGCAACGATGGTCGCGACAACGACTGCGACGGCGCTGCCGATCTGGCGTTGCCAGCGTGCTTGGCCGCGGCCGGCAGTCCGTTTGGCAGCGACAAGTTGGCCAAAGCGGTGGCGGCCAGTTCGAGTGGCGCTGACGCCGGGGCGGCAGACTCTGGCGCCGTCGATGCTGGCGGACCAGTGGGCGTGGATGGCGGCAGCGACGGCCAAGACGCGGGCACTGGCACCGCAGAAGTCCTAGCCGACAGTGAAGAAGAAGTCCTAGCCGACAGTGAAGACTTGGATGCGACTGGCAATGGTGATGCAGATTCAGCAGTAGACGCCGGTTCAGATGCAGATGCTGGTTCGGGGCAAGACGCCGCTTCGGCTACAGAGACCAATGTCGACGCACTCGTCAGCGAAGCCAGCTCCACCGATGCGGTGACAGCGGACCAGGGCGCTGCCACCACTGACAGCGCCACGCCACAACTTGGCGACGGCTCTTCAACCGCAACCGTGACGCCCAAAACTGGCGCCGCTGCAGTAAGCAAGGACGACGGTTGCCAAGCGGGGCGACTGCCAGCCGATGGTTCGGCCGCGCTAGCTGTCTTGGTCTTAGCTCTGGGGGCATGGGTACAGGCGCGCCGTTGTCGACCGCGATCCCCCGCTTTGGGCGCATCTCGGCGTCACTGCGTCACTTTTCTGTCAGGGACGTACGCAAGTACGCCCCTGACAGAAAAGCTCCTTGCTCCTTGCTCCTTGCTCCTTGCTCCTTGTCGAGCGACAGCGAGCGACAGCGAGCGACAGGGCACTGGCATCCCAAATCGGGGGCCGCGGGGAATTTCGGTGGTGAATTTGGGTCGACAAGCTTGAAATCGGGCACTTGACTAGATGTGGTGGGTTCACAGCCCGCAAATCAGACCCTGCGACCGGCGCCACTAGGAGCCTGTCGGACATCAATCGGTTGTGAAATGTCTATCAGGTTATACACAATGAATCTATTACGAGTTGACAGGCTCCTTGCCAGTCAACTATTCTCAACTGTCCGAGAACTGCCCGGAGTGAATCCGTGCAGTTTCAGATAGTTGCCGCCGTCTAGCCAGACGGCGCTAGGAGCAAGTCGGAATACTCCGACACGCTTCTAGGAGCCTGTCGGAAATCAATCGGTTATTAAATATCTTTGCGGTTATACACAATGAATCTATTGCGATCCGACGGTCTCCTAGCTTCTCAGATATTCTCAACTGTCCAAGAACTGCCCGGAGTGAATCCGTGCAGTTTCAGACAGT